>SAAX01000178.1 GCA_009929215.1 Deltaproteobacteria bacterium
GGCCAGTTCCTGACAGGGGTTACCCACGGAAAACCCGGAAGAACCGTAGATATTATCACAATTTTTGCGACAATCATTCCTTAACCTCTGGTGTGAAGTCAGCAACGTTGATAAATGATAAAAAAGGAGGGCAATCGATTCGCCTTTGCTTGAGCCTAGCAAGTTCACGAAGTTTACCCTCGTATCACTGAAAAGTGGGGAGAGAATGGGGAGAGATATTGACAAAACAAAAAAGCCCTTACGGTTAATAACCGTAAGGGCTTGATTTTTATGGTGCGCCCGAAGAGATTCGAACTCCTGACCTACAGGTTCGTAGCCTGTTGCTCTATCCAGCTGAGCTACGAGCGCGTTCAACGAAGAGGAAACTAACTCAAGTTGCAGTTGCCGTCAAGCATTTTTCAAAAATATTTTTTGAAAAGACTGCGAACTTGTTAAAAAATTTTACTTACAACTTCCCGTAAGGGAATATGCTGCCCCTCGGGCAAACACGCCTCAAACCGACAGAAAAAAATACTACGCAGCGCTGATGCCGTTAACGGCATGAGCCAGACGCGAAATCTTGCGTGCAACTTTCTTCCAGTGCAGGGCGCCCTTACCGGCAGCCTTGGCAAGCACGGAAGCGGCGTTGGACAGAGCTTCGCTGGCCTGGCCCTGTTCCTTGTTCTGGATGGCAGCGCGAACCTGCTTGATGGCATTTTTCACGCGGGTACGGGCGGCGCGATTGCGGCCTGCCCGCTGCAAGCTCTGCTTGTGACGCTTGAGGGCTGACTTATGGTTGGCCACTTTGAATCCTCCACATATGTTGGGCTTGCCCGCGCAAGCCATGAAAACAAAAATTAGCGCGTTGTCGCGAAGACGGGTAATTACCACCAGCACGACTAGCTGTCAAGCAATCGTGCCATTTTACCAAATATTTTTTTTCAAATCAGGGGGCAAGGCGCACATTCGCGCACCCCGCTCCCCTACAAATACACAAGAACGCTACATCTGCAAGGCCGAAAAATCAGCCAGACGCGCAAACCGAGATCCAAGCCCGTGCAGCATGCTCAGCCTGTTGCGACGCAGGTCGGCCTCGTCGCACATTACCATTACGCCTGCAAAAAAGGCGTCCACAGCAGGCCGCACGTCGCTCAGGCAAGCCAAAGCGGCTGTGTGGTCGTGGGTAGCCCACAGGGCATCGAGGCGGGGCAGCATTTCTTCCAGCGTTGAGGCCAGGGCCTTTTCTGCGTCTTCACGCAGCAAGGCCGGATCCCAATGGTCAGAAAGTTCCTCAGCCTGCCCCTGCTTGCGCAGGATATTGGC
>SAAX01000179.1 GCA_009929215.1 Deltaproteobacteria bacterium
CAACGAATAACAACAATTCCCAACAAACCCACGGGCACAACGACAGGAGGAAATATGCCCTCAACCCTATGCAAAATGAGCGATGGCGGTGACCGCATTTTTATACGCCTGCTCAATCTGCCTTATGTGCGCCATGCATTCGTAAGCGCCAACAGTGTCAAACCCCACCCCCAGGGCGGAGTACAAACTGCCGCGTTGGAAATGACACTGGTTATTGGTCCCAAAGAGCTGACGGCTCCGTCAGCCAGTTTCAGCGAGATTGTTGAGGGCCTGTTCGCGCTGCCCTGCATCACGTCAATCCGTATGGCCCCCACCGCGATACGGCTGAATGCAGATGGCAAAACCGAGTATGTGCGCCCTCGGCTGGTGGTGGGGCTTACGGATGACCACTGCGCAACGTGTAACAACATTTCTTGTGATGTAACCGAAAACAATAACGATGCAAAGGGCCGGAGGAAGAGAAAATGAACGCACTGCGCACCCCGGAGGAAGTGCGGCGCGACTTTGAAACCCGGGGCATGAGCGTGGCCACATGGGCGCGGCGGCACGGATATTCGCCCTTTGGCGTTTATGATGTGCTGTTAGGCCGCACTAAAGGTCTGCGCGGAGAGAGCCACAATATTGCCGTTGCCCTGGGTATCAAAGCTGGCAGCATCAATACCAACGTAAACCGTTAGGAGCGTGGCGTGGTTGTGAACACTATAAATGAAAGGACCCCCGCGCCGGACATGCGCGAGGGTCAGGCAACGACCAGAAAAGGAAGAACTCATATGACGTTGCAAAATTTGCATACCCGGAAGGGACGGCGTGGTCAAGACAAGCTGAAACCGATACTGCCCAAGGTTCTACAGGAAGGCTACGGCGAGGACTGGCGGCCTAGCGTGTATCTGGCCGGGGCCTATTCTGCACCTGATGCAGAAACACGGTTGTCTCACGCCACTAGTCAGAGCCTCGCCGCCGCCCACCTGCTGCGCCTGGGCTACCCCGTGTTGGCCCCGGTGCCGATGGGGCACTTCATCTGCGAACACACAGACCTGGACAGAAGTTTTGCCACCTGGGGCGAAACCTGCCGCACCATGTTGTCTGTGGCTGACCTCCTGGTGGTTTTTTACAGCAGCACTCTGGCTGACAGCAAGGGCGTTGACGTAGAGATCGGCTGGGCTGCCAGATGGAGTTTCCCCATAATCCTCATGCGCGCCGTGGCCGTGGATAACATGCTCGTGGGGGATCCTAGCGACTACACCTATACCTTTGAGCGGCTGGACGTGCCCACATGGCTCAAGCTGCGCGAGAA
>SAAX01000028.1 GCA_009929215.1 Deltaproteobacteria bacterium
AGGGGTGAACAGTTTTAAAACCATTACAGCCCGTACTCTTTACCAGACTACACCTATCAATGCATGCGGAGAACAGAATGCGTATGTGGATGCTGCCCACGGCTGGCATGTGCCGCAAACACCTGTTGGGTGAGCATGTGGAACTGCACATGCTGCTGGGCAGTTTGCGCCGTGGGAAAAATATTGATGGCTTTCTTGCTGGTGGACTGGTTGACCCGCAGTGCATTTTTGCCAGACACCAGGAACTGGTGGCGGAAATGACCCGGAGGGGATTCAAACACAACTCCTCCCTTGATGAGCACGAGTGCGCGAAACTTGCCGCTGGCTTTGCTGGCCGCGCCGCCATAGACACGGCGGCCAATGCGCGCGATCTGTGCCAGCGTTGCCCAGACTGCGCAAGCCGCATGACGGCCATATAATCAGGCTGACCAAACCAATTTCCTTTCAAACAGCCACAAAAAAGCCGGGCCTGGAAATTCCAGACCCGGCTTTGATTATTGCGGAAGCGGAGTAACTTACTTGGAGCCCAAGTTGAGCCTGCTCTGCATATTCTGCATGCTCTTGCTCAGCGAGCTCATGGCTTCGTCAAACTCTTTTTGCAAGCTGTCCATCAGCTCATGCACAGAGATGATCTTGTTCACACGGGCCACGTTGGCACCGCAGAAGGCAAAGCCCTTTTCAAGGTTGCCCTTCATGGCGTTGATAAGCGCCTGGGCGATGCAGTAGGGCGTTTTTTCCTGCTCGCAGGTGTGTACGCAGTGGAACACGCACTTGAAAGGCTTTTTCTTACCTTCGCGCGAGGCAGTGATGAATTCGTTATCAAGAGCGCGGCCGGGCATGCCCACCGGGCTTTTGATGATGGTGATGTCTTCGTCGCGCGCGGCAAGGTAGCTCTGCTTGAAGCGGTCATCGGCATCGCATTCGTGGGTGGCCACAAAGCGGGTACCCATCTGCACGCCAGAAGCGCCCAATTCCAAAAACTTCATGATGTCGGCACCGGTGTACACGCCGCCAGCGGCGATAACAGGCACGGCGCGACCGCACTTGTCTTCCATAGCCTTGGCGGCTTCAACCACCTGAGGCACAAGCGTTTCAAGCGAGTGGTTGGGGTCTTGCAGTTCCTCGGCCTTAAAGCCCAGGTGACCACCAGCCTTGGGGCCTTCGACCACAAAGGCATCGGGCGTGTAACCAAAGCGCGAGGCCCACTTTTTGGCAATTACCGTAGCGGCTCTGGCCGAAGAAACAATGGGAACCAGCTTGGTTTTAAATTCTTCCTTCTTTTCTTCGCACAGCTGCAACAGATGGTGCGGCATGTCGAGGGGAAGGCCAGCGCCAGAAAAAATGATGTCTGCCTTGTTTTCAATGGCAGTACGCACCATCTGGCTGAAGGTGGTAAGCGCCACCATAAGGTTGACGCCGATGATACCGTTGCTGAGTTCGCGTGCTTTGAGTATTTCATTGCGCAGGGCGCGCAGATTGGCGGTAAGGGGATCCTTGGCCACGTCAGGCTCTCTCATGCCTATCATGGCTCCGGCGATAACGCCGATGCCGCCCTGATTGGCAACAGCCGACGCCAGACCAGAAAGAGAAATACCCACGCCCATGCCACCCTGGACCACGGGAATTTTGGCCGTGAGATTACCTATCTTAAGTTCGGGAAGAGACATTGCAAGACCTCCGTCCTGTCCGTAAAAGGCATGCCGGATGAACCATATGATTTATGGGGCATACCTGTGTTTGCCGGAAAGCATAGCTGGTAATGTTACAAGACGCAACATCCATATTTATTATATTTATTCCACCTTGTTAACTGGCGCACAAAGAAGCGTAAGGGCACCAGTCGCAATGTCGGTCTGGTCGCGCCACAAAGGCGGGCGTATTGTTCATGTGCAGCAACACAAGGGAAAGTGCTGAATGGCAATAAATTATGGCAGTTGCGAGGTCTTCGTCCACCAAGCCACCAAAAAGCGGATACTCCTTGCCCGCATCGCGCAGCTCAACCAGGGCCGCATCGCCAACCGGGCCCAATTTGCTGCCAGCGGCCATGCTCACGTAGCAGGGCAGTTGCAGGCTGGGCAGCCGAGGGCGCAGCTCGTCAAACAGGATTTCCATGTCTTCAAGAAGCTGGCCGTCAATGATTTCAGGTAGTTGTACGCCTGTCGACTCACCATTTGCCTCAATCAGGCGCAGGGCTGCAAACAGATTCTCAACCCGCCGGAAAAACAGAATATCACCCCACAAACTGCCATCGTGCTTTTTTAGGTTGCCTGTCTTGTAGTCGAGTATGTGTACAAAACCGTCTCTCAGGTCGATTCTGTCCATTATGCCCGTAAAGGAATATTCACCTCCCGCCAGCGAAAGTTTTGCGTCCAGCTGTTCTTCCAATACTATAATGGTAGTGCTTGGCGGCTGGTTGTCAAGAAAGCGCTGCAAGCGCACGGGCGTGGCTTCTTCGAGCATAAGGCAGCTGTCTGGCGGCAGGCTGTGGCGCAGATCGGCATTTTCCAGGGCCTCGTGAAAACGGGCAAGCATGGTTTCGTGGCTGATGTCCCCCCGGCGCACTTCCTTGCCAATGTAGGGCTCGTACAGCGCCCGCAAGGTTTCGTGAATGCATGTGCCCACGGCTGCGGGGTCGTCGCCCTCGTTGACCTCCTGCGGGGGCTGCAAACCGCAGAGGTATTGCCAAGCAAAGCGCAACGGGCACTGCTGGTAAATATCAAGCCGTGTTGGCGAAAGGGGCTTTTGCAGCAGGGCCAGCATGGCCGTGTGCAGGGCCTCGGTGCGGGGCAGGCTTTTGGGCGCGGCCGGGCTGCTGCGTACCACACAGTGGGCAATAGCCAGCGGCTCCTCACCGGGGGTAAGCAGACTGCCACGGCGCTGTTCTTCTTCCCACAGCAGTTGTTCCACAAAGCGGCTGCGGCTTTTTTTGCCGTCAAACAGGGCAGAGCGGCTGATGCCCTCTTGCCAGAAAAAACGTACTTCGCGCGCCCCGGCGCACAGCCTATAAAGGGTATGAGCCGTGGCACGTTCGCGTCTGCGGGCATCGGGCAAGCCAAGCACCTGCCGCAGCGAATCGGGCAACAGCGGGTCTTGGGCCGGATTGCCGGGCAGTTTGTCGTCTGTGGCGTCCACAATAAGCACCCGGTCAAAGTGCAGCATACGCGTTTCAAGCATGCCAAGCACCTGTAGGCCTGCCAGCGGCTCTGCTTCAAAGGGCACGCGCTCTTGTTGCAGCACCTGCCGCACAATGCCGTAGAGCACATGCTTGCCAAAGGGTGTTTGCGCAAGGCAGTTTTGCCGCAGCACCGGGGCCGCATGGCGGGCAAGACGGTACATGGCCTCGGCATCGAGCGGAAAATGCCGCCACATGTCGCCACCGTTGCGCAGCAAAAAATCGCAGATATTTTGCAGACACAGGGCCATGCCCTCTGTGGTATCGGCCTGCCCAAGCCGGGTGACAAGAACATCCACAACAGATTCAAATAATTGCATGAGCGCAGGATGCGTGGCCGCCGCGCACTGCTGGGTCACATCCTGCAAATCCACAAAGCGCGCGCCCTTGCGCAGCTCGGTCACCACGCGGCGCAGCACTTCACGCAGGTACAGGGGCGTGCCGTTGCCGGCATCTACCCGCAGCAGGTTGAGGTAGGGGTGACGCAAGCACTGGAGCAGACTGCGCCAGTAATAGCGGCCATCTTCTGTCTTGCCCTCCTGCAATTGCAGCAGGGCCTCAAGCAGACGGTTGAGGGGCGACCGCTCCAGCGGGTAGCCCATGGATACGTTGACATCCTTGTTGGGCAAATGGTGCAGCACGGGCATGAGCACGGCACTGTCTGTAAGCACCACTGCCGTGGAAAGACCGTCTGGCGCGGATATTTCAGCATCGGCAGCGGGTGCGGCCAATAACTCTTCATGTAATACTTTAAGTTGTGAATGGCCGTCGTAGCCAGCAAAAAACGAGATTTTTGGCTTGTGCGCGGCTTCATCTGCCGTGGGTTCCACAGCAAGGCAGGCGCTGGCCTTCCAGCGGCGCAGCCAAGCGGCCTGCGATTCGCACGCCCAGTGCGGGGTAGTGCCGTGGGCCAGTGCAGGGTCGGTGTGCAGGCATACCTGCCCGCCCGCCAGCCAAAGCCTGTGCAGCAGGGCATCCTCGCTGCCCGTAAGTTGCGAAAACCCGGCCATTATCACCGGGCGGTCATCGTTCGGCACAAAAAACTGCGGAATTGCGGCATCCGGCTCTGTAACGGCAAAGGCGTCAAAGGCAGGGGTTGTCCATCCACGATTTGTAAGCTCCGCAACATATGCCTTGCCTATGCGCCCCAAAGCGCCCAGCAGGGCAGCGGCAGGGCCGGAAACCTCCTGCTCCACATGGGCAAGATCCACAGCCGCCACGCGCTGACCCAGCATTTCTTCCAGCAGATTTGAAAGCCGCATGCCCCAGGGCAAAAAGTGCTCCATCTTCATGCTGTCAAAGCGGCTTGCAAGGGCTTCATCCTGCTGCGCCAGCGCCTTGACACAGTCGCGCAGCAACGACACCCTGTCCAGAACATTGGCCGTGTGCAGAGGAACAGCGCTGGTTTGCGAGCGCCAGGCCGAAATCACGTCGGCAAGGGTCATGACCCTTGGCAGCAACCCCTGAAAGCCCTCCTCGGCGTACAGCTTGGTGAGGTAACGCCAGGGGCGGTTGTGGGGCACGATAAGCAGGGTTGCGCCGGGCCGCCCCGAGCCAGCTACGGCAAGGTAGTTCTTGAGGTCGGGCAGAAGCGGGCGCTGCCACGGAAAAATCAAAAAGGGCAATGCGCTCATGCTTGTTGCTCCTGCGCGGACAAAAGGTCGCCGCAGCGTTCGGCAAGGGGCGAAACATGTTGCGCCTCAACCAGCTGAAAGCGCCGTAAATCAAGGTACACCAGCAGGCCGCGTGCGCTACCTGGGGCACAGCTGCCGCTGGCCTCCAGGCAGGCAAGGTAGGTTTGCAACTGCTGCACATGCTCGGCCTCTGGCTGGCCGCTTTTGTAGTCGAGCACCAACGGCCCCCACGGTTCATGCACAAGCAGATCAACACGCAAAAGCTGCCCCTCGGCATCCATGAGCGAGTGCTCTGGCCAGCCGGTTTGAAGCCAGCGGGCGGCCTGCGGCTGCGAGGCAAACCATTCCAGGGCAGCGGCTGCATTGTCACGCAGCGTGGCCTCGTCCGGCACTGGCAGCGAAAAATGCCCCAGACCAAAATTCAGCGCGGCCTGCGCATCCCCCTGCGGATTGCCCGTAATGTGCAGGTGCTCAAGGCACAGGTGCAAAAAGCTGCCCCGGTCTTCGGCCTTGAAACTGAACCCGGCAAGCGGATTGCGAAAAATCTTGAGGCGCGGCAGCCACTGCATGGGCCGCCAGTCGGCGTCAAATGACGTGCCCGCCTGATTTGAAACAGGGGCTGCCAAATTTTCACCCTGTGGAGTCTGCGGAATCTGGGGTTGCGATGCAGACGCAAAGGCATCCCCGGCAGATTTTTGGGCTGCTGCCAAGGCTGCGGACTGCGGTTCTTGGGCGTCATCGTGCGTTTCGCGCACATCCCCCACAGCGTAAGGGGCCGTATACCCGGCCTCAGCCATCAGCAGATCAAGCGCCTCTGTGGTAGAGCCGCGCCCGCCACTGGTGCTTGTGCGCAGCACATACAAGGCGTCGCGCGCACGGGTAAAGGCCACATAGAGCAAATGAACATTTTCGCGGCACTGACGGGCCATTTCTTCGTGATAGGGCGTGCCAAGGCCTTTTCTGTTGCTCACAACCATGCGCAGGCCCTCGCGCTCTACAAGCACGGTAGAGCTGCCCATGCGGGCGCGCAGGTCTGTCCACGGTACAACAACCACCGGGGCCTCAAGCCCCTTGGATTTGTGGATGGTCATAACGCGCACGGCGTCCATGTTTTCGGGCATGGGCACTTTTTCTTCGCCACTTTTGGCGCGCCAGTGTTCAAGAAAGGTGGGCAGGGTGGCAAGGCCCTTTTCTTCCGCACTGTGCAGCACTTCCATAAAGCGCCGCAAAAAGGTTTCCGCCTCGGGGTAGCGCCGCGCCACGTCCATGCGGGCGTACCATTCAAGCGTTGTGTCGTAGGGCGTCATGAGGCCAGACTGGCTGTGGAAGGGCGCAAACAGACGCTGCCAAAGCTGCGGCCAGCGGTTTTTAAAACGCTGGAACACTGGTCCGCGCCCGGATGAAGCGCACCAGCCCGCCATGTCCTGCTGCGCCAGCTCTGCCGCCTCTGGGTGATCGCGCATAATGCTGCCGCACACAAGGCTCATAAAGGCAATGTCGTCTTCAGGATTATCCAGAAAGGTCAGCAGGGCCACGGTTTGCACAACAAGAGGGTGATTGGCCAGCCTCAGGCTGTTTTCTGTAATAACGGGGATGTCTTCGCGTATGAGCCTGTCGGCCACCAGGGTGGCCTTGCCGTTGCTGCGCACAAGTATGAGCACGTCAGCCCAGGGGTGCGCAGGGTGGATATCCTCGTGCAGCAGGACGCACAGACGCTCAAGCACGTCTTCGTTCAGGGCTTCGGCATCAAGCGAATGTACGGTTTCGACATGCACCAGCCCGCCATCGAGGGCGCGCTCCGGGGACAGCTGTTCCGTGCCATCAAAGGCCCGCTCCAGCCCCTTGGCGGCCTCTGCGCAGATATCTGGCGGTGTGGACGAGGACAGCAGGGTAGTCATGACCTGCAAGGCAACTTCAGGCCTTGCCAGCGGGCCAAAGATGCTGTTGTTGTGCTGCACAATCTCGCGGCGGCTGCGCCAGTTGTAGGGCAGGTTGTCGCGCCCAAAATCTGGCGCAAGCACGGTGAGGCCTTCGTCTTCAAACACGCCGTCAAAAAGTTCCGGCTCGCCTCCGCGCCAGCCGTAGATGGACTGCTTTACGTCACCCACCCAGGTGAGCGAGCCCCCGCGCGACAGGGCTTCTTCCAGCAGGGGGCGCAGGGCGTACCACTGTTCGCGGCTGGTATCCTGAAATTCGTCCACCAAAAAATGCGTGAGGCGCGAGCCCATGCGGCACAGGGCCTCTGGCACGCCGTTTTCGTTTTCAAGCACCTGCCGCGCCTTGTGCGGAATAAGCAGGCCGGGCAGGCTGCCCTCTTGCTGCTGGTTAGCGCTAAAGGCCTCAACCAGCATGCGGGCCAGCAACAGCACCGGGGCGTGCCCCACCGCCTGCCGCAGCATGGGGGCGGTTTCGACCAGCACACTGGCGGCACGGGCAAAGGCCTCGTAGGCTTGTTGCACCTCGTCGCTGACCACGGGCTTTTTTAAAAACAGCTCAGAGGCACTGGCCTTGCTCAAAAATGCCGAAGCCTTGCACTGTTTGGCGGCAATGGCCTCCACAGCGGCAAGGGCGTTTTTGTTGAAATTGAGCCCCGCAGCTGTGGCCACACGATGGAAATTGCTGGCGTGGATAACGGCCAGATTTTCCACCTCATGGAGCCTTTTGTGCAGAGCATCGGCTGGCGAAATATCGTCAAAGCGCCCCAGCAGCACATCGTCGAGCAGGCCGCGCAGCTGGTTGAGCAGCTTTTCGCCCGCCAGAAAGCCTGTGCTGTTTTCGCGCCAGGCAAGGGCCCGGTAAACATCGCGCAGCAGCGCACGCATGACCTCATTGCCCTGCCATGCCTGCTCTAGCAGGGTATCAAGATAGGGGGTGAGCACTTCCTCTGTGGCAAAAACCGGCTGAAAGTCGGGGTGCAGGTCGAGCTCTAGCGCTGCGGCCCGCACTATGAGGTGCAACAGGCTGTCGATGGTGCGTATGTTGAGCGCGCCCATGTCGCGCATGATCACATCTACCCAGCGGGCGGCCTGATCGGGCGAGAGGGGCAGGCCTTCGGCGGTCTGACCAAGGGCCGTGCTTTTGAGCTGGCGGATAACGCGGTCGCGCATTTCTGCCGCAGCGGCATTGGTAAAGGTGATGGCAAGAATATCGCCCCATCCGCCAGTGCCCCCCGGCGAAAGCACGCAGGCCGAGGATGCGGATGCACTTGCGGGCGGCCCGCTTGCAACCAGCCTTTGCAGAAAACAGCGCGTCAGTTCATAGGTCTTGCCGGAACCGGCAGAGGCCTTTACCTGTCTGAGGTGTTTCATGCTGCCGTACTATTCGGGGGGCAGCATGCCCGTCAGCATGCCCTGACCGGTCGATTCAAGCACTGCCCGCCACAGGTCTGAATAAATGTTGAGCTTGCGGCGCTTGCGGGTAACAAGTTCAAGCGGCAGATGAACGTAGCGATCCTGAATTTTGCCCACAACCATATCGGTACGGCCTGCCATTGCGGCATGCACGGCATACTGACCCAAAAATCCGCAATAGACCTTGTCGTTGGCATTGGCCGGAATGGAGCGGATGATATAGCTCGGGTCAATGTACTTCATGGAATGGTCAATGCCGCGCTTGCCAAGGTAGTCGTTGATATTCTTGCGCAGCAGGTCGGCCACATCGCCCAGCACCGGGTTGCCGGAGGCATCCTTGCCATTGTGGCTTTCCATAAGGTGCTGGCCCGCGCCCTCGGCGGCAACAATTACGGCATGCCCGCGCGAGCGCAGTCTTTCCTCCAGCGCTGGCAAAAGCCCGCCCTCGCCCTCAAAGGCAAAGGGAGCCTCTGGAATCAGCACAAAGTTCACTTCTTTAAGGGCCAGAGCCGCACGCGCGGCAATAAAGCCCGATTCGCGGCCCATCAGTTTGACCAGCCCAATGCCGTTGGGCAAGCCGCAAGACTCGGTGTGGGCGCATTCAATGGCCTCTGTGGCCTTGAAGGCGGCTGTTTCAAAGCCAAACGACTGGGGAATGAAGTTGATATCGTTATCAATAGTTTTGGGAATGCCGATAACAGAAATCTTGAGCCCGCGTGACTGTACCTCGCTGCTGATGGCCAGCGCCGCCTTCATGGTACCATCGCCGCCAATGACAAAGAGCACGTTGACGTTGCTGCGCTCAAGGGTATCGACAATCTCTTCGGGCGACTGCGGCCCGCGTGACGAGCCAAGCATGGTGCCGCCAAAGCGGTGAATGTCTGAAACGCTTGAGGGTGTGAGCTCAACCGGCACATGCCCGTACTTGGGAATAAATCCCTCAAGCCCGTAGGGTATGCCCAGGATGGAGGGCACATTGTAGGCGTGGAAGGCTTCCATCACTATGGCGCGGATGACATCGTTGATGCCGGGGCACAGGCCGCCGCAGGTGACGATGGCGCACTTGGCGCGCGTGGTATCAAAATAAAGTTTTTTGCGCGGTCCAGCGGCCTCAAGACAAACGCTGAAGGGCGCGTTCACTTCTTCCGACAGCTCTTCATCCACAACAATCTGCACGGTCTTGTTGTCTGCCCAGGTGCGGTAGGGCAGTACAGAATCAAGCTTGCAGGGGCCAAGTGTGCGTATTTCCGTTTGCAGCGAGCATTCTTGCATGGTGCGCCTCTAGTTATTTGCTTAAACCGAGTTCGGCAGAATGGGTGTGCATGGCCGCGATGGACAGGGCCAAAAATTCATCAAGCTCAAGCCCGGCTTCTGCGCACTGGCGAATATTGTCGCGGCAGACGCTGGCGGCAAAGGCTTTGTCCTTCATCTTTTTCTTTATGCTTTTAACTTCCATACCTTCCATGCCGGTGGGCCGCATGAGCGCAGCGGCAGAGATAAGCCCGGTGACGGTTTCGCCGCAACGCAGGGCGTAATCAAACCGGCCTGCGGGGGCGCTTGCGCCGTTCATTTCGGCATTGTGGGCGCGAATGGCGGTAAGGGCTTCTTCTGGCAGTTTGCCAGCAAGCATATCCGCAGTGTCCAGCCCGTGACGGGCGGGATTTTCGGCTGTGGTGGGGTAGTCGAGATCGTGCAGCAGGCCGGTGAGGCCCCAGAGGTCTTCATTTTCGCCAAAGCGCACGGCAAGGGCACGCATAATAGCCTCTGATGCAAGGGCATGTTGCAGCAGCGAGGCTGGAGTTTTATTTTCGGCCAGCAAATCAAGGGCCTCTTGACGTTGTATCATGGCAATTACTCCTGTATTCTCAAAAATGTAAATCAGGCATGCCTGCTTTGCAAGCCGCAGTCAAAAAAACGCCCTAACAGCGCGGCCCCAGCCGTGGCCGTAGCCGTGGCCCAGTTGACAGCACGGCATTAATGACGGAAAAGAACCTTTTCAGAATTCATTTTCTACTACCTTTGCCGAAGCGACTACTTATGCCCATATATGGCCTTCGTTTCAGAACGCTTGGACAGACAAGCTATTATTCCGGCCTCCCCGGCTTCAAACGGGGAGATCATGTGCTTATCGAGGCAGAACAGGGCCAAACCCTGGCCGAGATAGTATCTGGCCCGGCAGAACACCTGCCCGGTCAGATGGATCAGGAACTGCCCTCCATTCTGCGGCACGCCGGGTCAGAAGACATTCTGCGTGGTGAAGCCAACGAACAGATGGCCCGAGAAGCGCAGGAATTCTGTCGTCAGTGCATCCGCGACCGCAACCTTGATATGAAGCTTGTGGACGTGGAGGTCTTTTTTGACCGCAGCAAGCTCATCTTTTATTTTACCGCCCCCTCACGCATTGATTTTCGCGATCTGGTCAAAGACCTGGTGCGCGAATACCGTGCGCGTATCGAGCTGCGCCAGATCGGCGTGCGCCACGAAACGCAGATGGTGGGCGCTGTGGGCAACTGCGGAATGGTGTGCTGCTGCCGCCGCTACCTGCGCAAATTTGCGCCGGTGACCATTCGCATGGCCAAAGAGCAGAACCTCTTTTTGAACCCTGCCAAAATTTCGGGCATTTGTGGCCGTTTGCTTTGCTGCCTTTCTTACGAGCAGGACAACTACGACAATTTCCACCGCATGTGCCCACGGCTCGGCAAGAAGTATCAGACAGACAAAGGCCCCATGAAGGTTTTGCGGGCCAACATGTTTCGCAATTCTCTTTCTGTGCTCACAGAAAACAACGAAGAAGTGGAACTGAGCCTTGATGACTGGCAGGCGCTTGCGCCGCACCGGCCAGAAGCCCCACAGGGCGTGCAGCCAAAGCAACCGCCCAAGGGCCCGGTGGGCGACAGCCTGCTGGTGGTTTCTGCCACGCCAGACACCCTTGATTCGCTTGATTTTATGGATGAATTCCGTCAGGACGAGCGCGATAACCAGGCCGACGAATCCGCAGCCGAACCGGGCGAGCGGGGTGCTGGTGCAGATGGCCAGGCCGAGCCTGGCAAGAACAAGCGTAAACGCCGCCGCAAGTCGCAGCGCCCCGACCACGAGTAGCCAACAAAGCTTACGGAGCCTTGAGTGAACAGCTTTTTCATCACAACGCCCATCTATTACGTTAATGCCAAGCCCCATCTGGGGCATGCCTATACCACAGTGGTTGCCGACGCCATGGCCCGCTACCACAAGCTCATCGGCCAGGAAACCATGTTTCTCACCGGCACTGACGAGCACGGCGACAAGATCGTTCAGGCTGCGGAAAAAGAAGGCAAGACGCCCAAGGAATTTGTGGACGCCATCAGCGCCCGCTTCCGCGCCCTGTGGCCCCAGCTTGATGTGGCCAACGACCGCTTTGTGCGCACCACCGACCCGGAGCACATCTCGGCCGTGCAGGCCTTTTTGCAAAAGGTGTATGACGCGGGCGACATCTATTTTGGCGAGTTTGGCGGGCATTACTGCTACGGCTGTGAGCGTTTCTATACCGAGAAAGAGCTGGAAAACGGCCTGTGCCCCCAGCATTTGACCAAGCCGGAATTTATCAGCGAGAAGAACTACTTCTTCCGCATGTCCAAGTATCTGCCCTGGCTCAAGGAGCACATCACCGCCAACCCCTCCTTTATCCGGCCCGAACGCTACCGCAGCGAAGTGCTGGCCATGCTGGAATCGGGCGCGCTGGAAGACCTGTGCATCTCGCGGCCCAAGTCGCGCCTTACCTGGGGCATTGAGCTGCCTTTTGACAAGGATTATGTGTGCTATGTGTGGTTTGACGCACTGCTCAACTACATCAGCGCCCTTGACTGGCCCGACGGCGATGCCTTCAAGAAGTTCTGGCCCGGTGAACACCTGGTTGCCAAGGATATTCTGAAGCCCCACGCCGTGTTCTGGCCCACCATGCTCAAATCTGCCGGTCTGCCGCAGTACGAGCACCTCAACGTGCACGGTTACTGGCTTGTGCGCGACACCAAGATGTCAAAATCTTTGGGCAATGTTGTGGAACCAAGCGATATGGCCCAGCGCTTTGGGCCCGATGCCTTCCGCTATTTTCTGTTGCGCGAAATGCACTTTGGCTCAGACGCCAGCTTTAGCGACGAAGCCCTTGTAGGCCGCATCAACGCCGACCTCGCCAACGACCTTGGCAACCTGTTCAGCCGCGTGCTTTCCATGACTGCCAAGTATTTTGGCAGCCGTGTGCCCATGCCCGCCCAGTTGCAGGAAGACGACAAGGCCATTGCCGACCTGTGCGCCAATTCCATGCGCAACTTTGTGCAGCTTTTTGGCAATGTGCAGTTTGCGCAGGGGCTGGAATCGCTGTGGGAACTCGTGCGCGCCCTCAATAAATATGTGGACACCCAGGCCCCCTGGGCGCTCTACAAGCAGGGCAACATGGAACGCCTTGCCACAGTCATGTATGTGATGCTGGCGGCCATGCGCAAAACCGCGCTGTGCCTCTGGCCCGTGATGCCTGTTGCCTCTGGCAAAATGCTGGCGCAGCTTGCCCAGCCAGTGCAGGAGGGCATGCCCCCTGTCGCCAATATTGAAGACGAAATTGGCCATTTTGACGGTCTTGAACCCGGCCTTGTGGTGGCTGAAAGCTCCAACCTGTTTCCGCGCATTGAAGTAAAGAAAGAAGCTGCGGAAGCCAAGGAGCCCAAGCCCCAGAAAAAGGCGCAGGATAAAAAAGCTGACAAGCCGCAGGAAAAAGCCGCGCCCAGCACGGCCACAAGCCCTGCCGAAGGCGATACGGCAGCCCCGGCAGCCAAACCCAATGTGGAATTTGACCAGTTCAAGGCGCTCGACCTGCGTGTTGGCACAGTAAAGGTGGCAGAAAAGCACCCCAATGCCGACCGCATTCTGCGGCTCGAAATTGACTTTGGCGAAGGCGAACTGCGCCAGATTCTTTCTGGCCTTGCAGAACACTACGCGCCTGAAGACATGGTGGGCAAACGGGTGTGCGCTGTGCTCAACCTTGCCCCGCGCAAGATTCGTGGGCTGGTTTCGCACGGTATGGTGCTTACCGCCGGTTCAGACAACGCGCTGGGCCTTTTGGCTGTAGACCGCGATGTGCCTGACGGCAGCGAAATAGCTTAGTTGACAGAAAAGGTGATGCGGCGTCGCCCCCTTACGCAAAGGGGTGCGACGTCTGCAAGCACCACAATTGGACTGCCGGAGCAGCTAACGCGGGCTGATCAGTTGGCCTTTGCCTGCTCCTCGCGGAACAGACGCTCAAGGGCGGCCGCGTCAAGCGGGGTAAGGTTAAAACGCATACCTGCCTCATCCAGCTGGGTAGCCAGGCTCTTGCCGGGGTGCTGAGCCCGCTGTTCTGCCAGATAGGCCGCAGCCTTACGCACAAGTTCGCCTTGCGGCATGATAGTTGTCATGGAGATATCCTTTTTTGTTCACCCATAGCCGTTGTGCCGTCTTTTGGCAATGCCGCGCCCTTGCTGGGCAACTCATTTCCTGGTCGGCGGCAGCATAGCGGGCCAGAGGGTTTTATGGACAATTTGTTTACTGCGCTGATTCTGAGCATTGTTGAGGGGCTGACGGAGTTTTTGCCCGTTTCTTCCTCTGGCCACCTGATTTTAGTGGGCGACCTGCTCAATTTTTCTGGCGAAAAAGCCGCCACGTTTGAAGTTGTCATTCAGCTTGGCGCTATCATGGCCGTTGTGGTGCTGTACTGGAAGCGCTTTTGGGGTCTTGTGCAACCTCAGCCCTATGTGCGCTTTGCGGGCATGAGGGGCATTGTGCTGCTGATCCTCACATCGCTGCCTGCCAGCGTGCTGGGACTTTTGCTGCATTCGACCATCAAGACCTACCTGTTTCGCCCTGTAACGGTTTTGGGCGCGCTGGTGGTAGGTGCGTTGATCATGATTTTTGTTGAGCGCCGCAAATTCAAGCCTTCGTACATCACGCTTGACGACATGACGCCCAAGCTTGCCCTTGGCATTGGCTGTTTTCAGTGTCTTGCCCTGTGGCCCGGTTTTTCACGTTCTGCCGCAACAATCATGGGTGGCATGCTGTTGGGCACCAAGCGCTCGCTGGCTGCGGAGTATTCGTTTATCGCCGCAGTGCCCATCATGGTTGCAGCCACCGGCTACGACATGTTCAAAAGCTGGCATTTGTTCAGCGCGGCCGATATTCCCTTTTTCGCCGTGGGCATGATTGGCTCGTTTTTAGCGGCCTTGCTGGCAGTGAAGGTTTTTATCCGCCTGATGGGGCGGCTCACCCTGGTGCCTTTTGCCGTGTACCGACTGCTGATTGCCCCCTTTGTGTATTATTTTATGGTGAACTAAAAAAATGCTTGCCAAGGTGCGACAAATTTTATAAATAAATCGTCGCGCTAACGAGGCGCAGACACGGCAAGGTAGCTCAGTTGGTCAGAGCATGCGGTTCATACCCGCAGTGTCGGGGGTTCAAATCCCTCCCTTGCTACCATAAATTACAGGCACTTAGGTGCTAGATATATAAGGCGCTCATGCTTTCGTGAACACACGGAAACATGAGCGCCTTTGTTTTGTTTCGATGCCCCGTCTTTGAGGTAGACCCGACAAAACACCCCACCATATTGATAATAATTATGATACATGCTAATTTTTAAATACTTATACATGTTTGCACTGGGGGCATAAGTATGAAAGAAAAAGCCGTGTACCGCTGCAAGCGCTGTGGCGATGTTTTTTATTGCCCAACGGGCTTTGTGGACGAAGTGATCTTTAAAATTCGCCAGCTTTTCAAATTATTGTCCTGCCCCAGGTGTGGAAGCACGCTTATTGATGAAGAGCAGTACCTTGAAGAAAAAAAGAAACAGAACTCTACAACAAAAAACAGCTAGGCCTGCACATCTTTTGAAGTAGCATTTTACTTGTCGCAGGCAGCAGGCTGGCTCGCGTTTAAACCTACATATGGATGGCGTTTATGCCTTGGTTGCGCATCGAGCGCACAGGGGCATAAACGCCTTTTGTTCACAGGGTAGTACATGCAGTTTATAAGTTTGCCCCACAATGCCAAACCAGAGCAGTACGACACATGGCTTAAGGCCGCGCTGCACGGCAGTCATACAGACCCGTTCTGCTGCATGCCCTCATGGCAGCTGGCCTTTCATGATGCTTTTGGCCCCAAACGGCGGCTGTTGATCGCCGAGGCAGAGGGCAGCGTTATTGCCTTTGCCGAAGGCCTTGTTTCAGAAGAAGACATCTATATCACGCCCCTCGAACCCTCGTGGTTTTTTGGCTGCCCCCTGCTGGGCGATGCGGCCCCGCAGCTTTTTGCCGAAGCCATGCACTTTTTTGCAAAAAACTACGCTCCGCGCTTTCCCAAGGTGCTTGTGGGCGGGCTGGGGCCGGGGCTCACATATGTGCAGCACTTGCTGAACAAAACAGGTTTGCCGCTTCAGGCGCATCTGGTTAAGGCTGGCATTCAGGGCTCTGCATCGCTAGAGGGCGGGCTGGAGGGGTATCTGTCGCGCCGGTCAGCCAACCTGCGCCGCAATCTCAAGCGCGCCGCCCCCAAAGCGGCTGATCAGGGCATTTATTTTGAGCGCGTGCTGCCCACCACCGCAGAAGAAGCCCAAAAAACCTATGCCCGCATGATCGCCGTAGAGCGCACCAGCTGGAAGGGCATAGACCACTGCGGCATGGCCGAACCCGGCATTTGCGATTTTTACGCCTTTTTGCTTGAACGGCTGGCCCCGGAACGCGGCGCGCGGGTGATATTTGCCCGCCGCGACGGCAAGGACGTTGGCTTTATTTTTGGCGGTCTGGCGGGTCCGGTGTATCGTGGCCAGCAGTTCAGCTACGCGCACGATTGTCAGGCGCTGTCGCTGGGCAACCTCATGCAGATTGAAAAAATTCGCTGGCTTTGCGAGGAAGGCGTGCAGCGCTACGACATGGGGCCTCTAGATGGCCCCAAGATGCAATATAAATCGCACTGGACAGAAACGGCCTTTCCCCTCAGAACCTGGCTGATCGAAAAAGCCTAGGCAGGGCAGGGGGTACGCCCCCCAGTTTGCAGCCCAAGCTGGCAGCCCCGGTAAAAAGCGGTACAAACCGCTATGTGCTGGCCTTCCAGAACAGCAGAGCAACGCGCGAGTGGCCCTGTTCACGCACAGTTCCATCCCTGCTCATTTCGCGCAACCTGTCTGCAATGGCGGCCTGTTGTTCTTCGGTGAGCTGCCCACGGCTGTTGAAATGCCGCGTGTACATCAGAATGGCTTCGTCCAGCGAGCACTCTGAATCCCACGAGCGTTCAAGATATTCCACTTCAGGATAACACCCCTGAAGCCAAAGAATATTAAAGGCGCAAAAGAGCCCCCGGCGCGACATATCCTCGCGCTTGTCGTCGCCCGCAATGGGGGCAAGCACGCGCCGCACGGAATTATCACCCGTCACCTGGGTGAGCAGGCAGCAATGCCCCGACGAAGCCTCGGTCATTTTGTTGAGGGTAGAGCGGTCGTAAATGGCTGGCGTGCGCGAGGCAAACACCAGCTTGAAGCGCTTTTTCCACCCCAACGCTTCCAGATCAGCCGCAGCCCAGTCCAATACCTGAAAGCCAGCATTGCTCACCCTGGCCTCGGCAGCGTTTGCCTTGGCACAATCAATCATACCCGGCGCTATATCGCTGCCTTCCACACTGCCAGCCAGCCGGGCAAATTCCAAAACGTGCCGCCCCGGCCCACAGCCCACATCAAGCACGGCATCCTGCCTGCCAATGCTCGCCCGTGCGGACACCTTGGCAACAAGGGCCTGCCTGTAAGCGCTTGAATCAGCTTCGCCCCCGTGTGCGTTAAACGAGCTTGCGCGACGAGTCCAAAAATCTGCCATGTCTGAGCGGTCGGGCTGGCGCTCGGCCCAGTATGCGTCAAATATGCTGCTATCCATGTGTCCACCGATTGAATATGCCGTGCGGCAGAAAACCTGCTGCGGGCGTGGTATAATATCACAGTACAGCGAGAGCGGGCGGGAATAAAGAAAAATCGCCTGCAAGCTGCGCTGGCAGAAGAATAGAGCAGAGATACAGAGGCCAGAATCACGGATTCTGTTGGTAAATCTGGTCAAAAAATATGCACCTGTATAAATTTGATTCAGTTGCCCGTGCGCCAGAACCAGAACATGGCTCAAAAAGACAATTGTTTTCCTCGTGCGGATGGCGTAATATAGCGGACTTGAGCAATAAGCCCAGCTTGTAAGGAGCAGGAAAACTATGACCGAGGACAAGATCGCAACCTCCATGTCGGAGGAAGGCGCTGAGGATTTTGCCGCCATGCTGGCGGCCCACGAAACCGCATCCAGCCGCTTGCAGCCTGGACAAAAAGTGACCGGAACTGTAATTGCCATTACCGGCGACAGTGTTTTTGTGGACGTGGGCATCAAGGTTGACGGCATCATTGACCGCAAGGACATTCTTGACGCTGAGGGCAATGAAAGCGTTAAGCCCGGCGATAGCCTCGAAGCGTGGGTTACCGGCGTTTCTTCGCAAGAAATTCGCCTTTCCCGCTCCATGAGCGGCAGCGGTGTTGCCGCGCTTGAAGAAGCCCGCGATGCGGCTGTTCCGGTTGATGGCCGCGTAACCGCCGTGTGCAAGGGTGGCTACACTGTTGACGTGCTTGGCAAGTCTGCCTTCTGCCCCGGCAGCCAGATTGGCGTTGCCGCCACAGAAGACGCCGCCGCACTTGTGGGCCGCAGCATGCAGTTTCTGGTTATACGGGTCGAAAACCGTGGCAGAAACGTTGTGGTGTCGCACCGTGCCATTATTGAGCGCGAGCGCGCCGAACAGCTTGACGCACTGCTTGAAAGCCTCAAGCCGGGCGATATGGTTGAAGGCAAAATTACGCGCTTTGCCGCATTTGGCGCATTTATGGAACTTGCGCCTTCTGTCGAGGGCATGATCCACCTTTCCGAGCTTTCGTGGTCGCGCGTGGGCGCACCTGACGAAGCCGTGTCGCTGGGCGACACCGTGCGCGCCAAGGTTATTTCCATCAGCAAGGACAGCAAGGGCCATGTGCGCATTTCGCTTTCGCGCAAGCAGGCCGAGGGCGACCCCTGGCAGGATGTGGCCGCGCGGCTTGAAGCCGGTGCTGTTGTTTCCGGCAAGGTTGTGCGCCTTGCGCCCTTTGGCGCTTTTGTAGAAGTGCTGCCCGGCATTGAAGGCCTTGTGCACATTTCTGAATTGTCGTGGACCAAGCGCGTGGCCAAGGCCGAAGACGTGCTGACCGCTGGCGATACTGTTTCGGTCAAGGTTAAGGAAATCAACCTTGAAAACCGCCGTATCTCCCTGAGTCTGCGCGACGCAGAAGGCGACCCCTGGAAGGAAGCCGCCCAGCAGTTCGCCGCAGGTACAACGGTCAACGGCACGGTTGAAAGCCGCACCCCCTATGGTCTGTTCATTACGCTGGCGCCCGGCATCACCGGCCTGCTGCCCGCCGGGGTTATCAAAAACTCCAAGCAGGGCAAGCAGTACAGCAAACTGGACAAGGGCGACACCGTAACCCTGACTGTACAAAATTTGGACACCGCCGCCCGGCGTATCAGCCTGGCCCCTGAAGGCGAACAATCCGCCGAACCGGCGGAAGACAAGGCCTGGAAGCAGCATGCGGCAGCCGGAAGCTCCACCGGCAGCTCTGGCATGAACATCATGGCACAGGCTTTGCAAAAGGCTATGAAAAATAAGTAACCAGGAGCTTTTCCATGATGATAAAAAAATGTCTTGCAGCCATGCTTGCCGTGACCTTTCTTGCGGCATCGCAGCTTGCCCAGGCAGTAAACCTGCCCGATTTTAGCGAACTGGCGGCCAAAAGCGGCCCTGCGGTCGTTAATATCGGTACAGAAAAAAAGGCCAGTGGCAACAGTCAGGACGATCTCATGGGGGAAATGTTCCGCAATATGCCGCCAGGGTTCGACAAGTTCTTTGATCAGTTTGGCGGCAAGCGCGGTGGCAAGCGCCCCCAGTCGAGACAAAAATCTCTGGGGTCTGGCTTTATTGTCTCCGCAGATGGCTATATTGTTACCAATAATCATGTGGTTGCCGATGCGGATGTCATTCGTGTAACCCTTGACCAGAGCAACGGCAAAAGCGAGCCCGTAACAGCCAAGCTGGTTGGCGCGGACGAAGAAACCGACCTTGCCCTGTTGAAGATTGAAACCAAAAAAGCCTTGCCCTTCCTTTCGTTCGGCAACTCTGACGAACTCAAGGTGGGTGAGTGGCTGCTGGCCATTGGCAACCCCTTTGGCCTCGACCATACGGTAACGGCGGGTATACTTTCGGCCAAAAACCGCAATATCCACGCTGGCCCCTTTGATAACTTCTTGCAGACAGATGCTTCCATCAACCCTGGTAACAGCGGTGGCCCGTTGTTGAACATGGCCGGTCAGGTCATAGGCATCAATACGGCCATTCTTGCCAGTGGGCAGGGCCTTGGTTTTGCCATACCCAGCAACATGGCCTCCAAGATCATTGACCAGATCAAGTCGGGCAAAAAGATCAGCCGTGGCTGGATTGGTGTGGGCATTCAGGATGTGGAAGAAAACACCGCCAAGGCACTGGGCCTCAAGGACGCCAAGGGCGCGCTTGTGGGCAACGTGATGGAAGGCGAGCCTGCCTCCAAGGCTGGCATGAAGGACGGCGACATTATTGTGGCCGTTGATAGCAAGCCCATTGACGATGCCGCAGCCCTGCTGCGTGTCATTGCCGAAAAGGCCCCGGCCAGCAAGACTGTGATTACTGTGTGGCGCGACGGCAAGACCACCGACCTTACGGTGACCCTTGGCGAACGCAAATCCAGCCAGTCTGCCGACCAGAATGGCAAGGATCAGAAGCAGAAAGATGAAGGTCTGCTGGGTATTTCTGTCCGTACACTTACGGATGAGGAACGCCGTGACCTCAAGATTGATAAGAACGAAGGCCTGCTGATTATTGATGTGAACCCTGACAAGCCCGCTGCCGAAGCCGACCTGCGCCCCGGTGACGTGATTCTCAAGGCAAACCTCAAGCCGGTTCGCAGTGCTGCGGAACTGTCCAAGATCGTCAACGACGAGGGTGCCGCGCGCGGTGCCGTGATGCTGCAAATCTCGCGGCGTGGCGATGTGTACTTCCGCACAGTGAGCCTGAGCAAATAACAGGCACCCAAACATTCGGGCTGCCTCTCTAACGAGGGGCAGCCCTTTTTTTATCTATGAGCTTACGCATACTTTGCATTGGCGGGCCGTATCTCACATCCGCCCTCAACCGCCTTGGTCACCGCACGTTTACCGTTCACCCCGGTGCGCATGCGGATTTGCCCACCCCGCATCCCTATGCCGTGCGGCAGCTACAACGCCGCCTTGAGGCTGCCGGCTTCATGCCCGACGCCCTGGTTTATTGCGACGATGGCAACATGCCCCAGCTGCTTGACCCGCAAAATGCGCCGTGGCCTGCGGTGCGTTATTCCATCGATACCTACTGCAACCCCTGGCACATTCCTTATTCCTGGGGTTTTGACGCCACGCTTGTGGCGCAAAAAGACTATGTGGAGCTGTTCTCGCAAGAGGGCATGGACGCACAGTGGTTTCCGCTATTTTGTCCGCAGTTTTCGCCCACGGAATCTGACTTTGCCGAGCGGGATATCCCCGTCAGCTTTGTGGGAACCCTGGGGCACAAAAACAATCCCGACCGCGAGCCTTTTCTCAAGGCATTTCGTGCCCAGCACCCGCTGGTTATGCTGAGTGGCGATTACCGCCCCATATTCGAGCGTAGCCGCATTGCCCTTAACCAGACCGCAGCCTCAGAAGTGAACTTCCGCTGTTTCGAGGCCATATCGTGCGGCGCGGCCCTGCTAATGGAAACCTGCGGCAACGGCCTTGACGAACTGTTTGCCCTCGAGCACGAAATTTTGCCCACCTTTACGCGCAACGATGCCCGGGCAGCGGCAGCCATTGCGGCCAGGGCGCTGAGCCAACCCCAGTGGCTTGCCGAAGTGGCCAGTGCCGGGAGCAGGGCAGTGAGGCAGCGGCATACCGACACCGTGCGCGCCGTGCGCCTGACACAGATTTTGGCCGAACTGTGCGCGGGCCACGCGCATAAAGAACGGCTTGAACAGTCACTCGAAAAAAGGTCAACGCTTATTCGGGCGGCCTACGGCATGCTTGCCAGCGAGATCACCGACCCTAATCTGCAAGAACACCGCGAATTTTTTAAAAAATTGTGTCTTCGCGAAATCTAGGGCCAAATCTGCGCCAAATAAGCCAACCTTGAGCCGCTCAAGCCTACCGCACAGGCAGGCGCAAAGCGTTGCGGCCCTGCACAATTGGGCCTATAGTCTGATCAGCCATCTCTTTTGGAGGAAAACCAATGCCGGTTGTGCATAGCGATGCAGGGCATTTGCCCGGGCTGGAAAAGCTGGAAAACATCCCCGCGCTCATGAGCGCCTATTATACGGAATTTCCCAATCCGGCGTTTGCGGCCCAGCGGGTTTCATTCGGCACTTCTGGGCACAGAGGCACTTCTGTGCTGTGCAGCTTTAACGAAGAACACATCTACGCCATTACCCAGGCCGTGTGCGACTACCGCGCCGCCAAGGGTATTGACGGCCCACTGTTTCTTGGCGGCGACACGCACGCCCTTTCCGAGGCGGCCTTTCGTTCTGCGCTTGAAGTACTGGTGGCCAACAACGTATCTGTGCGCATTGCGCAGGGCGGAACCTACACGGCCACGCCCGCCATTTCGCATGCGGTGCTCAAGTGGAACACGGGCCGCGTCAGCGGTCTGGCCGATGGCATTGTCATAACCCCCTCGCACAATCCCCCGCGCGATGGCGGCTTTAAGTACAATCCGCCGCACGGCGGCCCCGCAGAGTCGGAAGTAACCAGCCATATTGAAAAATGCGCCAATGCCTACCTGGAAAACGGCAACAAGGGCGTCAAACTCACCCATCTGCGCGCCGCCCGCACCTCGTCGCTGGTGGAAGAATACGACTTTATCGGCAGCTATGTGCAGGATCTGGCTGGCGTGCTCGACATGAAGGCCATTGCCTCGTCGGGCCTGCGCATTGGTGTTGATCCGCTGGGCGGCGCAAGCCTGCCCCTGTGGGAACCCATTGCCGATGCCTACGGCATTGATCTGGAAGTGGTGAACAGGGCGGTTGATCCCACCTTTCGCTTTGTGCCCTGCGACAAAGACGGCAAAATCCGTATGGACTGCTCATCGCCCTATGCCATGAGCCGGTTGCTTGATCTGCGCGACCATTTTGACCTCAGTTTTGCCTGCGACCCCGATTCTGACCGCCACGGCGTGGTGACGCGCCAGGAGCTCATGAATCCCAACCACTACCTGAGCGTTGCCGCCTGGTATCTGTTCCGCACCCGCAGGCAATGGCCCGCAGAGCGCGGCATCGGCAAAACGCTGGTCACAAGCGCCATGCTCGACAGGGTAGCCAAGGAACTTGGCCGCCCGGTAGTAGAAGTGCCCGTGGGCTTCAAGTGGTTTGTGCCCTATCTGCTCAACGGGCGTTGCGGCTTTGGCTGCGAAGAAAGCGCGGGCGCGTCCTTCCTTTGTTTTGACGGTACGCCCTGGAGCACAGACAAAGATGGCCCCCTCATGTGCCTGCTGGCGGCAGAAATGATGGCGGTGGAGCAGTCGTCACCCGGCGAGCTGTATGCCAGACTGACCGAACGCCTTGGTGCGCCCGCCTATCAGCGGCTTGATGCCCCGGCAGACGACCATGTGCGCGCCAAGCTTGCGGCACTTACGCCCGAGAGCGTTACGCTCAAGACCCTGGGCGGCTCGCCCGTTACCAGCGTGCTCACCCGCGCCCCCGGCAACGATGCCTCCATCGGCGGGGTAAAGGTGGTCAGCGAAGACGGATGGTTTGCGGTGCGGCCTTCGGGCACAGAAGCAATTTGCAAGGTCTACACAGAGAGCTTTAAAGGCGAGGATCACCTTCAGGCAGTGCAAAAGGACGCCATTGATTTTCTGGAGCAACTGCTGAAAAACAAGGACTGATCGGGTCGCGGGGCAGTCAACCATTTCCAGAGCGAATGCTCTGCACTAATGTTCTGTAAGAATGCCCTGCGAGAATGTATTGCGAAAATATTTTGCGAGCGGGTATATATAATAAGGTATATGCCAGTTAAAAATTAAGGCGCAGCCGCAACACCGTTAACCCGGTAGCGGCTGCGCCTTTTTATTTACAAATACAACGGAGCAGTGGGGCAAGCAGCCCCCTGGCGGCTCTGCACCAAGGGCTACTACAAGCCCGCGCTTTCGCGCAGTTTGGCTATTTCCGCATCTGTCAGGGCGCGAACCTTGCCGCTGGCCAGATTGCCAATGTGCAGGGCCCCCTGGGCAACGCGGCACAGCCGCAGAACCGTGAGCCCCAAATCACGGCACATGCGGCGTATCTGGCGGTTAAAGCCCTGACGCAGCACCATTTGCAGCATGGTATTGCCAGCTGCGGGCTGGGCGGTCACATCCACGGGCAGCAGGTCTTCGCCTTCGGCAAGGCGCATACCGCGCCGCATGGTCTTGAGGGCGGCTTCCGGCACTGTGCCGCGCACCAGAACCTCGTAGGTTTTGGGCTGGTGGTGGCTCGGATGGGTAAGACGCTGCGCCAGTTGGCCATCGTTGGTCAACAGCAGCATGCCTTCAGAAAAATAGTCAAGTCTGCCAACAGGATAAAGCCGCAAACCCTTGAAGCTCTGGGGCAGACAGTCAAGCACCGTGGGCCTGCCTTCCGGGTCGCTTACAGTGCACACCACCTGCACGGGCTTGTTGAGCATAAGATAGGTAAAAGCCTGCGGGGCCGACAAAACGCGCCCATCAACAGAAATGCTTTCAAATGGCAGCACGCGCCGCGCGGGGTTTGATTCCGGCTGGCCGTCAACGCGCACGCGACCCGCAAGAATAAGCTCGTCAGCATTGCGACGCGAGCAATGGCCCGTGGCAGCAATGGCCTTGTTGAGGCGCACACCTTCCGATGATTCTGGTTCTGCAACAGGTTGGGGTCTGCGCAGCGCGGAACCCTCTGCACGGGCTTCTCGGCGCGAATCCGGGCGAGAGCCAGGCCTAGAGGCTGGCCGGGAATCGGGCCGTGAGTCTGATCGGGAGCCAGCACGGGTGTCTGATCGTCCATGTGGGCCATTGGCAGACCGTCCATCAGAACAGGGCCCCTGGCTTTTGCGCGCGGGGCCAGAATGATCCGCAGGCTTACCCCTAGAAAATTCCCTGGAAGATTCCGCAGTCGAATCACGAGAAGAATCACGCGTGGATTCCCGCGATGATTCTTTTTTGGATGACCTTGCAGACGAGCTCGTTTGGGGACGTTTATTGGCGGTTGATCCGGCATTGCCGGAATGTTTGGGCGGCACGGTAATTCTCCTTGGCAAGATGCGCCCATGGTGCGTGAAGTGAGGCATGCCGTCAAGGGCAAGCACAGGGGAGTCTGCCAGCAGCCCCTGAAACGAGGGTTCCAAGGCCTTTTCATCTTCAAAAGTTTACATAATTATCATTATGGGACATTTATAATAGCTGCGCATGGCCCAACTCCGAACCCGAAAAGAGTCCAAAAACATCCTCAAATCATCACTGGCGAATCACCTTCTCACGTTCTTGCCACGACACCGTTGGCTTGCGGGCGATAATTTTTTAGAACGAAACCCGCTTGCAATCAGTTTGTGGCAAGGCTTTACGCTGCTGACGCATTCAGCTCAAAATATCTGATGTGGTTTGCCTGTGCCTGCATGATTTGGCTGTCTGGCTCATTGACCTGTTTTAACTTGTGGTCGCGCCCGTGCCTGTCTACGATCCCTATCCTTATATATAGGCGCGGGCCGCCTTCTGGCGCATCCCTTTTGTAAATCTGTATGGCTGGCTTCTGGCGCGGCAAAATCCACACGCCTGCCCGGCCGACCACCTGCCATGCACTTGCCCCCGGGGCGGCTCTGACGTACAACACTGCCAACACAGGTTTTACACAAGCAAGGAGTTTACATGGGCTTTGCCAACAGCTCTTGCAGCTTTACACGGTTTCGTATTCTTGATCCCGTTCCGGCCACGCTCTGGCCGCAGATACCGGACAAGCTGAAGCAGTTCGCCATGCGCGACATTGACGATCTTCCTGAAATGCAGGCCCAGGGCTGGGCGTGCTTTGAGGACATGCTTGATACCGACTGGGAAACGGCCCCGCCGCAAAAGGGCTCGTACATCGTTTTTTCGCTGCGCCTCGATATGCGCCGCATACCTGCGGGCGTGGTCAAAAAGCACGTGGCCCTTGCCCTCAAGGAAGAAAAAAAACGCATGGCCCAACAGGGCAAGAATTACATTGCCCGCGAACGCAAAAAAGAGCTCAAGGAGCAGGTTTTGCTGCGCCTGCGCTCGCGCTTTTTGCCTGTTCCCGGCGAATTCAACGTGCTGTGGGCCACGGATAAAAACGAAGTCTGGTTCGCATCTACCCAAAACAAGATGATCGACCTCTTTCTGGAAGAATTTCTCAAAACCTTCGAGCTGCACCTGGAGCAACTGACTCCGTACAATCTGGCGGTTTCCATGCTGGATGAAGAAAGCCTTATCCGCCTGGATAAGCTGGAACCCACGCAGTTCGCGCCCCTTTCCTGATGACGGCACGGAGCCCCCATGAATATGCCTTATCTTGGTGAATCCACAGACAGCATTCTCGGCAAAGAATTTCTGACCTGGCTCTGGTACCAGAGCGACACCGCCCCCGGCGCGTTTACCGACAAGGAAGGCGCGCCCTTTGCCGTGTCGATGGAACAGCGCATTGTGGTTGAAGGCGGCGAAGGCGACGCCCGCGAAACAGCCTCTGTTTCCGGCTCGCTCTCCCCTCTTCGCGAGGCCCGCTTTGGCCTTGGCACTGGCAAGCAGGTCAGCCGCGCGCTTCTGCGGCTTGAAAAAGAAGAGCTGGCCTTTCAGGTGAGCCTTAAGGCCGAGGATTTTTGCCTCAACAGCCTTAAAACTCCCAAGCTCGACAAGGGCGACACCGACGACGACCCAGACGCCCTGCTGCTCGAAAAGTTCTATCTTATGGAAGTGTGCACCGGCCTGCTGGATTCTTTGTTCGCCCGCTTTCTCAAGCTGCGCCTTTCTTCTGCCTGGCAGAAGGAAGTGGACGACATGCGCCAGTGGATGACCCGCACGGAGTAACCGCCTTACATGAGCACCCTGCCCGCACCTGCCGCAAAAAGCCGCCTATCTGGCCCGCTTCTGCACGTTTTTCGCAAAACGCTGTGGATGCTGCTTGTGCTGTGGGGCATTACCATCATCAGTTTTTGGGTCATTCACCTGGCCCCGGGCTCGCCCACAGATCTGGAAACCACCCTCAATCCGCTGGCTGGCGCTGCTGCCCGCCAGCGCCTTGAGGTGCTGTATGGCCTCGACCGCCCGCTGTATGTGCAGTATTGGGACTGGCTGACGCGCATTGTGCAGCTTGATTTTGGCAATTCCATGTCTGCCGATTCGCGCCCGGTGCTGACCAAGATTCTTGAACGGCTGCCCCTTACCGTGGGCATGAATGTTGTTTCGCTGGTGCTCACCCTGCTTATAGCCATACCAGTGGGCATTGTTTCTGCCTGTCGACAAAATTCTCTGCTGGATAAATCTGTTACTGTGCTGGTTTTTTTGGGCTTTGCCATGCCTTCGTTCTGGCTGGCCCTGCTGCTCATGATGTTTTTTGGCATTGAGCTGCAATGGTTGCCCATTTCTGGCCTTACATCCATGAATTACGCACAGTTAAGCGCGTGGGGCAAGTTTTGCGATCTTGCGCGCCACCTGGCCCTGCCCACCCTGGTGTACACGGTTGGCGGCCTGGCGGGCATGTCGCGCTACATGCGGGCCTGCATGCTTGAGGTGCTGCGGCAGGATTATATTCTTACCGCGCGTGCCAAGGGCCTTGGCGCAACAGCCGTTATCTTACGGCATGCCCTGCGCAATGCCCTGCTGCCGGTCATTACCCTGCTGGGGCTTTCTGTGCCCGGGCTCATTGGCGGCAGCGTGATTATTGAATCAATTTTCGCCCTGCCGGGGCTGGGGCAGCTTTTTTATGGCGCTGTAATGGCGCGTGACTACACGCTGATCATGGGCAATCTGGTGCTTGGGGCAGTGCTTACCCTTGCTGGCAACCTGCTGGCAGATTTTTGCTACGGGCTGGCCGACCCGCGCATCCGCAACGCAAAGGACAACGCCTGATGCTGCCCCTTGCTGTCAAAAGGCTGCTTGGCCGCAACCTCATGCTGGCGCTGGGTCTTGTGATTGTGCTTGGCATGTCGCTGGCTGCCCTGTTGGCGCCCTTGCTTGCGCCCTTTGACCCCAATGCCCTGCACCTGCAAAATATTCTCGAGCCGCCCTCCTCCCGTTTTTTGCTTGGCACGGACAGGCTTGGGCGCGATGTGTTTTCGCGTTTGCTTTACGGCGGCAGGGTTTCACTGTGGGTGGGCTTTGTGGCCGTGGGCATATCGGTGAGTATTGGCACGGTTCTGGGGTTGGTAAGCGGCTATTTTCGGCGATGGGTAGACGAATGCATCATGCGCGTGGTCGATATCATGCTCTGCTTTCCGTCATTTTTTCTTATCCTTGCGGTTATTGCCTTTTTGGAACCCAATCTTACCAATATAATGGTGGTTATTGGGCTTACCTCGTGGATGGGCGTTACGCGCCTTGTGCGCGCCGAGGCCCTGAGCCTGCGCGAGCGCGAATTTGTTGATGCGGCGAGGCTGGCGGGCACTTCTACCGCGGGCATACTGTTTCGGCACATACTGCCCAACGCTCTGGCCCCGGTACTGATAACGGCCACCCTTGGCGTGGCAGGGGCAATTTTGGTAGAGTCGAGCCTCAGCTTTCTGGGCCTGGGTGTGCAGCCGCCAACGGCAAGCTGGGGCAACATGCTTATGGACGGCAAGGCCGTGATTGAAACAGCGCCCTGGCTGTCGGTATACCCCGGTTTGGCCATACTGGTTACGGTGTTGGGCTATAATCTTTTGGGTGAAAGCCTGCGAGATATTTTTGATCCACGGCTGCGCCAATAGCCTGATTAAGCTGATTATTTTTTGAAAGTTAAAGTTGTACTTTAGCTATATAAACCGCCATAACAATACGTTGAAGCCATGCTTGAATACCTGCGCATTCGCAATCTGGCCCTTATTGAAGACATGGAACTGGAATTTTCATCCGGCATGAACGTGCTTACGGGTGAAACCGGGGCGGGCAAGAGCTTTATTCTTAAAGCGCTGGGCTTTTTGCTTGGCGACAAGCTTTCGGCAGATATGGTTCGGGCTGGCGCAGAGCGTGCGCAGGTCGAGGCCCTCTTTAGCACTGCCGAGGTCGACATGGTGCTGCGCCGCGAAATTGTGGCAGAATCTGGCCGCAGCCGCCTGTATATCAATGATGAACTGCGCTCGCAGGACAGCCTGCGCGACCTGCGCAACCGCCTTGTGGCCCACACCAGCCAGCACGCCCAGCAAAAACTGTTGCAGGCGTCATTTCAGGCGCGCCTGCTTGAGGGCGGCATTAGCTGCCCCGAACTGCTCGCCCAGCGCGACGCCCTGCTCTCTCGCCTACAGGCAAACGCAGCTCAGCGCACTGCCCTGGTAAATCGGCAAGCGGGCCTTGTGGAGCGGCGCGAGCTGCTTGAAATGCAGCAGCAGGAAATAGACAAGGTTTCGCCCGAAAAAGGCGAAGAAGAACGCCTGGAAGAAATCCGTGCCCTTGCCCGCTCTATGGAGCACCAGCAGGAGAATTACGAGCAGGCCCTTGTTTTGCTGCAAGGCGACGAGCAGGAAGGCGTGATCGACCAACTCGGCCAGCTCGAAAAACTCTTGGTGCGCATGGCACGCGAGGACGATTCGCTTCAGGCCGATGCCGATGCCGTGGCCGCCCTGCGCCAGCAGCTGGCCCACCTTGGCGGCAAACTACGCAGGCCCCCGGCCCTGCCCGGGCTGGACGAAATGCCCGACATGGACCATCTGGAAGAGCGTCTTTTTGCTCTGGCCCAGCTCAAGCGCAAGCTGCACCGCACCCTGCCAGAAATTCTGGCCCTGCGCGAAGAAATTGCAGAGAACCTTTCCTTCCTTGATGTATGCGCTCTGGACATAACCCGGCTGGACAAGGAAGCGGCAGCTCTTGCCGCAGAGCTGGCAGCCGTGACCGCCCGCATTATTCCGGCACGGCGCGAGGCCGCAGCCGCCATTGCGGCCAGCCTTGAAAACGAGCTGCGCCAGTTGGGCTTTTCAGAGCAGGTGCGGGTTATTCCCGATTTTAGCGTGCAGGAAATCTGGCCCGGCGTGCAGGACGAGCGTGGCCGCATTTTGTGGGCTCCCAACCCTGGTCAGCCCCCGCAACCGCTGGATAAAATTGCCTCTGGCGGCGAACTTTCGCGCTTTTTGCTGGCCCTTGCCAGCGTGCAGCAGGATGAAGAAGGCGCCACCTTTATTTTTGACGAGGTTGACGCTGGCGTGGGCGGCATGACCCTCAACAAGCTGGCAGAAAAACTCTACGCCCTGGCCGAAACGCGCCAGATGCTGCTTATCACCCACTGGCCGCAACTGGCGGCCCGGGCCCGCAGGCATTTTCAGATCGTCAAGGTTGTGCGCGATGGCGAAACCTTTACCCTCTGCTCGCCCCTCAACAAGGCAGACCGCCACACAGAGCTTGCCCGCATGGCTGGCGGCGGCGCACAGGGCGAGGCCTTGGCTCGCAGCCTCGAGGCATAGCCCCCCGCAACTGCCGCGCGCTGCTTATCGGCACGAGCCGTTGCACCTCACCATGCATCAACGTTTTTTTCAGATTAATGCGCACCCACTGCCAAGCGGCATATGTCTTTGCACCAGCAATCTGCGCTGTGCTTTGCGCAATACGTTGCGCCATGCTCTGGGCCAACACGCAGCACGGCCACTCTGTATATTACCCTGCTTGATTACTTTGCTCGGTCATGCAGCAAGCCCACTCTGCAAAAATTGCCGCCTGCCCGTCTGTTTGCCAACGCAACCCGTTTGTAACAGGCTGCATCCACGGCAAATGCGCTTGCTATTCCGCTATCAACCGACATTTTTTTGACTTTTTCTAAACTTTTTCCCCATTTTTGGCTTTGAAACATTCTGGCACTCATTTTGCTTATACCTAGGGCAAATGACGGCAAGGCAAATTTGACCATAGCCACAGGGGGAGCATGTGACTAACGAAAATAACAACTGCATAAGCGCCATGCTCCACATGCAATCTGGCGCTTCCGAGGCAACCTCTCAAGCTCGGCACAACCCAACGTCGGGCCAGGCGCTAACTGGCCTTGATGAAACATCTGTCAGGGCGCTGAACTGCCTGGCCAAGGATGGCGAGGGACTTGTTACGGCACTAGAGGCACGGCTTGACGAGCTTCAGGAAGCATTTATGGACATGTTGAACACACAACTCGAAGAACGCCATCTGCGCCCAGAAGACCGCCTGCACCTGTACCTCTCCCCAGAGGGCAGTCTGGTGGTCGAAGGCACAGACAACGACTCTGCCCTGCTGTGCGACATCATCGCCCGTAAGCCAGATCTGCATAAGAGCTTTAAAGAAATGGCGCAGGTGGCCATGCTTTCGCACGGCGTGGAACTGGCAACCCAAATTCAAAACGACATGCTGGATCATATGGAAGACGCCGCCCCCCTGCTGGAGCACTACCACATGTGCCTCAAGGGGCCGCTTTCACATTTCTACATCCGTTAGACTTGCCAAACCGAGGCAAGCGACTTATTGTAATGTTTGACCCAATGGGGGCGCACTGGTTTCGACGGGGACGTGGAAGCCTTAGCGGCAGGTCGAGGCGCCGCTGGCCTCGTAAAAAGCGGCAACAAAAGTAATTGCCAACAACGATTACGACTACGCTTACGCTGCCTAAAAACAGCGAGGCAACGACCGCCTAGGCGGTCACGTCATTCTGGGCCATGTCTGATAACCCTGAATGGCGACACTTATCAGGCTGGCGGAAATCGGTTCTTACCGGGGTTTTCCGCGAGGAGTTTACCGGAAAGATTGCCGTGTTGCGCCCGGTCAGGGGCTACCACCACGGTGAAATTAATTCCTGACATAAACCTGTAGATGCTTCGTGTGGACAGTTCGCGGACGGGGGTTCAACTCCCCCCGCCTCCACCAGAACCCCGAATTAAAGTGGATTATCAGTCTAAATAAAGACTGATAATCCACTTTTTTTATTTTATACAGTTATTTTCTCTTTATTTTAGCCGATACTACATTATGATTTGCAACTGCAACTTTTAAAAATTAAATTGGGGGGGGCATAATTGGGGGCATCATTATCCTTCTTTTTCACATGCCCCCACTCTAAAAAGTCGGACAACATGCTGAGAAAAAATATTATTTTTCAATATATATTTTTATAGGGAATAGAACCTATTCCTAAATTTTTTATATTAGCTTATAATACAGCACACTATAGCATTTTACTGTTGTTTTTTTGACATTTAGGCAATTTGCAAATGAGTAGTTAGAATATTTTCTAATATGTCATGAAAATGAACACATTTCTTTTGAAAAAGAACTGTGCAGACATAGTCTGGTCTGCACTGGCTGTATTTGAGAATTGTTCAGTGACTTTGGCGGCAACAAAGACAATAATTGAAGGTTTCAGTGTAAGCGGCCTTACGCTCAATGAGCTGACAAAAGTTAAGAACTTAGGTATGGGAATAGAGCACCTTTCTGA
>SAAX01000180.1 GCA_009929215.1 Deltaproteobacteria bacterium
GCCCTGCCCAAGGGTGCCATTGCGGGAATTATCGGCCCCAACGGCGCGGGTAAAACCACAGCATTCAACGTGCTGAGCGGTTTTTACACCCCGCAGGAAGGCGACGTTATTTTTGGCGGCAAGAGCGTCAAGGGGCTTGGTCCCGCCGAAATATGCAATCTTGGCATGGCCCGCACGTTTCAGAATATCCGGCTTTCGCAGCAGATGACAGTGCTTGAAAACATCATGGTTGGCTGTCATGTGCGCAGGCGCTGCCCCTGGTGGATGGCCCCCCTTGGTATTCCTGCCTTTTATAAGGAAGAAGCGGCCATCATCGAAAAGAGCAAGCAACTGGCTGAAAGGGTAAACCTGAGCGCCAACCTTGATGATCAGGCTGGCAGCCTGCCCTACGGCGCGCAGCGCAGGCTTGAAATTGCCCGCGCCCTTGCCACCGAACCCAAACTCTTGCTGCTCGACGAACCGGCTGCGGGCATGAACCCCCAGGAAAGCCTTGATCTCATGCACTTTATTGGTCATATCCGTGACGAATTTGACCTCACCATCCTGCTCATCGAGCACGATATGAAGGTTGTCATGGGCGTGTGCCAGTACATTTGGGTTATGGAGTATGGCGCGCTGATCGCCGAGGGCGGCCCCGAAGCCATACGCAGCAACCCCGTGGTCATCCGCGCCTATCTGGGCGAAGACGCCACGCTTGAAAAAGTTATCTAGCCGTGGGCCGGGCGGCGGGGCGCACAGCCTCGCATGCCCGCTATCGGCTGCGCCTGGGCGCGGATCAGTGCAGCAAGGCTGATCGGGCGGCAATGCGCAGCAAAAAAGACAGGCAACGGGAATCTGATCCCGTAGCAGACCGACAGATATGGACAGGGTGCATCATGCTTGAAATTCGTAATCTCCATGTGCGCTACGGCGGCATTCAGGCCGTCCAGGGCATAAGCCTGAATATCCCGCGCGGCAGCATTGTTACGCTTATCGGGGCCAACGGCGCGGGCAAGAGCAGTATCATCCGCTCCATTGCCGGCCTGAACAAGACCATCAGCGGCGATATTCTGCTCACCCGTCATGAGGGCGATGCTCCGGTTTCGCTCATGGGGCTCAAGCCCGAAGACATGGTGCGCAGGGGTATTTCGCTTTCTCCCGAAGGGCGGCGCATTCTGCCCCACCTGACAGTGGAAGAAAACCTGCATCTGGGCGCGTATTCGCGTAACGACAAGGACGAAATCGCCCATGATATCGAGTGGGTTTACAGCCTTTTTCCCCGGTTGAAAGAACGCAGCTGGCAGAAGGGCGG
>SAAX01000029.1 GCA_009929215.1 Deltaproteobacteria bacterium
AGAACAGAAGGCCGTTGAGTTCTTCAAACACGGGCAGCACAGACTTGCGCGAAACCGAAGTCCAGCAGCCAAACACGGCGGCTACCTTGTCCTTGCTCAGCAGTTCGCGGGCTTTTTCTGCAAACAGGGGCCAGTTGGAGGCCGGGTCAACCACCACGGGCTCAAGCTTTTTGCCAAGCAGGCCGCCTTTTTTGTTCTGCTCGTCAATGAGCATGAGCATCACGTCTTTCAGCGTGGTTTCGCTGATGGCCATTGTGCCGGAGAGCGAATGCAGAATACCCACCTTGATGGTGTCGTCCGCAGCCTTGGCATTCAGTGAACCGCACAGGGTGACGAGCATGAGAGCAAACGCCGCCAATGTTTTCTTGAACATGTAGAGCCTCCTGAGAACATTCTGTCGTGCTGTACTTGTCGCGGCGCACCCCCATGGTTGCCGCGCTACTTGCTACAGCACATAGGTTAGCAAGAGGCATTCCAACTGTTCTTTTTGAATAACATAATTAAATTATAGAATAATTTTTTGTCATACTGGTGCGAAGTAAAACAATTTTGTAAAATGACCCCGATTTTAAAACAATTTTGTAGTCGTTTTGGTTGGTGCGTAAATTTGAGTGGAGTGGCAATGAGTCATTCTGGCTTATGCTGGTTCATCTGTCGCTCAATATCCATATTTTGCGGGGAAAGTTATTTTACTTTCTGGTTTGATATGGTATGCTTTAAATGAATAGTAATGAGGGTAGAATACTGGCTTGAACGTGCCAGCAAATGACTAAGTCCGTAATTGGCGGAGAAAGATATATGTTCTGCAAAAATCTTTGAATACATCACAATAACCCACGGTGTGCGGTTATAGAAGCAGTCTACAGGCTTGTGTTCCGGCAGGATGCCTTGCATCCAGATGGCACATGAGCTGTTATTGATGGTAAAAGTGATTTTGCCTGATCTGTAGAAAGCCCTGTTCCGCACGGAACAGGGCTTTCTACGTTTACTATGTAATGCACCATACAAGGAGAAGATATGACTGATCAGCAAAGGGGTGTGTGCGCGGAAAGGCTTGCAGATTTTAAAAAAGGCCACCCTGAATTTGATGAATTTGTGGCTCGGTGGGCCGATCTGCTCATGTTACAGAAAGAGGTGAGGGATGAGTTGAGATTTCCTGATGCGCAAGTTTTTGCCTGGACAGAAGAAGAATTTATTGGCGGCGTGCCGTTGGCAACCAAGCTTCCGGCACAGTTGTTTATGGAGCCATTCAGGGCGTCCGCTGCAAGGATGGGTAACCAGATGGCCGCGATGTTTCCGCCGCTGGGTGAAAATATCAGCCGCTTGCAAAAGCGTCTTGAAGACGACGCGTGGTGTGCCCAGTGCCTGGCAGCGGTGGTTAACGGTGATGCGGCTGCCCTGGCCGCAGCAGCCAGTAGTGTTGATATCAGCCCGGAAATTTTGCTTTTCTATGCTCGTGCAGTTTACAGCCCCTGTGCAAAAGCATTGCGGCCTCTGCTAGAGGAGCACCCTTCGGTTGTGCTATGGCGCAAGCGCTACTGCCCCATATGCGGTTCAGACCCTGACCTGGAAACGCTGGAGATCCATGCAGACGAAGCGGATTTTGTGGTTTCAAAAAGCGGTCAGGCCTGGTTGCATTGCCCGCAATGCGGTTTGCACTGGCGTTTTTCACGGGCGGTTTGCCCCTCGTGCGGCACACAGGAAAACAGCAAACTTACGCGTTACTCTCTTGCTGAAAATCCGCAGGAATTCATCTATGCCTGCGATGCCTGCAACCATTATCTGCCCTGCATAGACCTGGCCGACAGACCTGCCACAGATTCGCTTGCAGATATGGATTGTGCCTCTCTGTCCATGGTGCATCTTGATGCCGTGGCGCAAGCCAAGGGATATGAGCCCCTGTCGCCAGCGGCTTGGGCTCTTGTGCAACTGCTCGACCACTGAGCAGAAGCCGATGATTGATGCAACATGCTGAACAGGTGATGCTTTTAGCCTTTGGGAGAAGACCATGCACCCTACGGTTCGTATTCATTTATGGCTTGAGGATGATGACGCTATGGTTTTTGGCTATGGCCGGGTGATGTTGCTGGACAAGATTGAAGAATGCGGGTCGTTGCGCAAGGCGGCAACCAGTATGGGCATGTCATATCAGGCCGCATGGAAAAAACTGCGCGCAACAGAAAGTGCCCTTGGCGTTGAGCTGGTGAGCCGCCCCCAGTGCAAGAGCGATGGTATGTCGCTTACCAAGGAGGGGCTTATGATAAGAAATGCCTTTAAACACTGGTATAGTGCTGTTGAAAATTGCGCAATGGCGCAAGCGGAAAAAATTTTCCCTTGGCATTTGCGTTGTTATTCGGCAAATGAACATATTTAAAAGATAAAAAAATAAAAGTAATTTATAATTATTATATTTTTAAATTGCTATATTCTTTTTTTAGTATATATAAATATAGATGTTCTAAATAAAGAACATTGACAATTACAGTTGCCAGAACGCTATGATGAGTAACTGATTGGACGCAATAGTATGCCTTGGCGAGGCAGCGTTTATCATTCTCAACATATGCGGAGGCAAACATGCTGGTATCCCGTCGTGGTTTTATCAAACTGTCCGCAGCCGGAATTTCCGGCCTGGCTGCGGCGCAACTGGGCATAGATCTAACGCCGATCAAAGCGTACGCCGCTGCCACAAAGCTTGAAGGCTCAAAGGAAGCAATATCCATTTGTCCTTTTTGCTCTTGTGGTTGCAATGTGCTTGTGCACTCCAGGGACGGCAAGATCATCAACGTTGAAGGCGACCCGGATTTTCCCATCAGTGACGGCGGGCTGTGCGCCAAGGGGGCATCGCTCAAGTCGCTGCACATGAGCCCGGAGCGCCTTACAAAACCTTTGTACCGTGCGCCTTACAGCGACAAGTGGGAAGAAAAAGATTGGAACTGGATGATGGAGCGCATTGCGCAACGCATCAAGCAGCAGCGCGACAGGGATTTTAAGGTAAAGAATGCCACGGGCCAAACGGTCAACCGTGTGGAGAGCATGTTTCACCTTGGTTCTTCGCAGGTTTCCAACGAAGAAGCCGCCGTTTTACATCAGATGATACGAGCCTTTGGCATCGTGCATTTTGACCACCAGGCACGCATCTGCCACAGCCCTTCAGTTCCCGCCCTTGCAGAATGTTTTGGTCGCGGGGCCATGACCAACCATTACAATGACATAATGAATGCTGACGCCATTCTTATCATGGGCAGCAACTGCGCCGAGCACCATCCCATGACTTTCAAATGGGTATTGCGTGCCAAGGAAAACAACAATGCCGTTGTGATGCACGTTGACCCCAAGTTTTCGCGCACATCGGCCCGCAGCACCTTCCATGTGCCCATCCGTTCCGGCACAGATATCGCCTTTTTGGGCGGTATGATCAAATATATTATTGAAAACAAAAAGTATTTTGAAGAATTTGTTCTGGAATATACCAATGCATCCTTCATTGTGGGCGAAAAATACAACTTCAAAGACGGTGTATTTTCTGGCTTTGACCCCAAAACAAAAACCTACGACAAATCAACCTGGGCCTTTGAAAAAGATGCTCAGGGCATGGTAAAGCGCGACAAAACGCTCAAGAACCCCAGATGCGTCTTTAATGTGATGAAGGCCCATTATGATCGGTACACGCTTGAAACCGTTTCCAAGGTCACGGGCGTTTCCAAGGAAGACCTGCTGCGCGTGTACGAGGCTTACGCCGCCACGGGCAAACCCAACAAGGCCGGTACGGTTATCTATGCCCTGGGTTGGACGCAGCACAGTGTTGGCGTGCAGAATATCCGCGCTTCGGGGCTGATTCAGCAGCTTTTGGGCAACGTGGGTATTGCGGGCGGTGGCATCAATGCCCTGCGCGGTGAGCCCAATGTACAGGGAACCACAGACCACGCCCTGCTTTACGGGTATTTGCCGGGCTACCACTCCACACCTTCTACAAAGTGGCCCACGCTAGAGGCATACCTGGCCGCAAACACGCCCAAAACAGCAGACCCCATGAGCGTCAACTGGTGGGGCAACCGCCCCAAGTATTTCATCAGTCTGCTTAAGTCCTGGTACGGCGAACATGCCACCAAGGAAAATGATTTTTGCTACGGCTATGTGCCAAAACTTGATGCCGGAGTGGATTATTCCCATCTGTATATTTTTGACCGCATGTACAAGGGTGGCATCACAGGCGGTTTGTGCTTTGGGCACAACCCCTGTCAGAGCATTCCCAATACCCACAAGGTTCGCAAGGCGTGGGATAATCTGGACTGGCTTGCCATTGGCGAGGTATTCCACAACGAAACCACAGACAACTGGCATCGCCCCGGTGCAGACCCCAAAAAAATCAAGACGGAAGTCTTTTTGCTTCCTTCTGCCTACCGTGCGGAAAAAGAAGGCACCATATCCAATTCTGGCCGATGGATGATGTGGCACTATAAGGCCGTGGAACCACGTGGCCAAAGCCGCGACATGGGCAGTATGTTTGTGGAGATCATGAACCGGGTCAAAAACCTTTATGCCAAGGACGGCGGGGCATTCCCCGAACCCATCGTTCACGCCGACTTCCCCACCAAGTTTGAGGCGGAAGAAGTAACCCGCCGTGTCAACGGATATTTTACCCGCGATACAGTGGTAAATGGCAAGGAATACAAGAAGGGGCAGCTTGTTCCTGGCTTTGCCAATCTTATGGATGATGGCTCAACAACATCCATGTGCTGGCTGTACAGTGGCTGCTTTACAGAAAAGGACGGCAACCTCTCCAAGCGGCGTGACCTTACGCAAACGGCACGTCAGGCCAAGATTGGTCTGTTCCCCGGTTTCTCCTGGGCATGGCCCATGAACCGCCGCATTCTCTATAACCGCGCCAGTGTGGATAAAAACGGCGTGCCGTATAATCCCGACCGCGTAGTGATAGCGTGGGAAGACGGCAAATGGGTTGGCGATGTGCCGGACGGCGGAAATCCGCCCATGGCCCAAAAGGGTGGTTCATATCCCTTCATCATGACAACGGACGGGCATTCGCAGTTTTATGGGCCAGGGCGTGAAGACGGCCCCCTGCCAGAGCACTACGAACCCGCCGAAACACCACTGGTGAAGAATCCATTTTCTGGCCAGATGCACAACCCCTGCATGAAGGTCATTGAAAGTGACATGGATAAGCTTGCCAAACACGGTGACCCGCGCTTTCCCATTGTGCTGACAACCTACAGCCTTACAGAGCATTGGTGCTCTGGCTCAGAAACGCGCAATGCTCCGCCCCTGCTAGAGGCAGAACCCCAGCAGTACATTGAAATGAGTCACGAACTCGCCAAGGAAAAAGGCGTTAAAAACGGCGATGTGGTCGTGGTGGAAAGCCTGCGCGGCAAAACTCAGGCAGTGGCAATGGTTACCGTGCGCATACGCCCCCTTAAGGTTATGGATAAAACCATGCACCTTGTGGGCATGCCTTTCTGTTTTGGCTGGTCAAAGCCCAAGTGCGGCGACTCGACCAACAGGGTAACGGTGTCTATTGGCGATCCCAATACCACCATTCCAGAATACAAGGCCTGTTTGGTTAATCTGTACAAAGCTGAAAAAGTCACTGAACTGTAAGGGTGGAGGAAACAGATCATGCCAAAAAGCTTTCTTGTCGATACATCGCGCTGTACCGCATGTCGTGGTTGTCAGGTTGCGTGCAAGGAATGGAAGGAGCTGCCGCCCAATAATACCAAGCAGTGGGGCAGCCATCAGAATCCGCCAGACCTTAATGCGTACAATTTCAAGCTGGTGCGTTTCAGCGAGCATCTGATAGATAATGTTGTGCGCTGGTACTTCTTCCCCGACCAGTGCCGTCATTGCCTCACGCCCCCGTGTCAGGCAACAGCCACAGCCGCAGACGCCATTATTCAGGACGAGGCCACAGGGGCAGTCATCTTTACCGAAAAGACCAAGAACGAAGATTTTGAAGCTATTCGGGAATCTTGTCCGTACAATATCCCCAGAAAGGACGAAAAAACAGGCTGCATCGTAAAGTGTGATATGTGCATTGACCGCGTGCGGGCAGGCATCTTGCCCATGTGTGTTAAAAGCTGCGCCATGGGGGCAATGCACTTTGGCGAACGTGATGACATCCTGAAAAAAGCCGAAGCGCGCCTTGTGCAGGTAAAAAAGGAGTTTCCCAAGGCACAGATTGTGGACGCTCCCTATGTGAACGTGGTGTTCCTGGTGCTGGACGAGCCAGCCCTGTACCACGATCATGCCGTTGCCTGTGGGCCGGAAGCGTTAACCCGACAGCAGTGGCTGGCCCAGCTAAGCAGGCCGTTTAAGAGCATACTTCAGGGAAGGGTCTGATTTTTGGCTGGGGTTGGGAGCGTGACGCAGATAGCGTGACATCCCTCCTTAAATGAATATACAATATGCATAAAAAGTGGTGCTCAGGTTGTTTCTGTGCACCACTTTTTGTTGTTTAAAACGGGGCTTAGCTCTGTACAGATTGGGAAAAACGGCGGTGGTCTATGCCGTATTTTTTCATCTTATAGTAGATTATACGGTAGGTTATGCCCAGGTCGCGCGCCGCCTGATGGATATTGCCGCGCGCGTTTTTAAGGGCGTCCACAATAAATTCCTGCTCCACGCGGGCAATGGTTTCGTTAAAGCCAAGGCCGCCCAAGGCGGGGCCGGTGCTACTGCTCTCTGCACTTTGCAGGGTGCTGGGCAGGTGGTGGGCGCGCAGCACGGCATCTTCGCAGATAAGCACGGCGCGTTCCATGACGTTTTTGAGCTCACGCACGTTGCCGGGCCAGTGGTATTGCAGCAACAGGTCGATGGCAGGGGTGGAAATGCGCCGCACGGGCCGCTCGTATTCCTTGCAAAACAGGCGCAAAAAATGCTCGGTGAGCGGCAGAATGTCTTCTGGCCTTTCGCGCAGCGGCGGGATGAACACAGGAAAGACATTGATGCGGTAGTAGAGGTCTTCGCGAAACAGGCCCTGCTCCACCAGTTCTTCCAGCGGGCGGTGTGTGGCACACACAAGGCGCACGTCCACCTTGTAACGGCGCTCGTCGCCCAGCGGTTGTATTTCACCTTCCTGCAAGGCGCGCAGCACCTTTGCCTGCGCCGTGGTGGAAAGGTCGCCGATTTCATCAAGAAACAGTGTGCCCTTGTCCGCCTGCCGAAACAGGCCAGCACGGTTTTGTACCGCGCCGGTAAATGCGCCCTTGCGCCAGCCAAAAAGCTCGCCTTCGATTAGCTCGGAGGGCAGGGCCGCGCAGTTGAGCATGACAAGCGGCTGCGCACGCCGGGGGCTGGCCGCGTGCAGGGCCTGGGCCATCAGTTCCTTGCCTACGCCCGATTCGCCGCGCAAAAGCACGGTGGCACGGCTTGCCCCGGCCTGGGTGAGGCGGCGCAGCACATGGCGCAGGCTTTTGGATGTGGCAATGACGGAAGAGGGCGTGCCGCTCACCAGCGGCTCGTCTGGCAGCATGCAGAAATGTTGGCGGGCCATTTCTTCCTGCAATCGGGCCACCTGACGGCCAACAAGGGTGGCCACGGTTTCAAGAAAACGGCACCGCAGATACAACTCTGATTCTGTGGCAGTGGGGGTGTCGGCGCTCAACGTGCCGATAACTTCGGTCTGGTCGGCGTTTTCAACCCGCACAGGCACGCAGATAAAGGCAAGCCGGGCCATTTCTTCCTGGCTGCGGCCAAACAGGCGGTTCTGGAAGTCGGGCCTGCCCTGCATGCAGGAAACAATGATGGGCCTTCCCTCGGCAAAAACCTGACCTGTAATGCCCGAGCCGGGCTCATAGGCGGCCTCTGGCGCATCGGCCTGACCATAAGAGAGCGAGAGCTTGAGCTCGCCGCTTTCCGGGTCTTGCACAACAATGTGCGGCCTGTCGAAGTGCATGTCTTCAGCCAGAGCTGCCAGCAGCTCTCGCAATGAATCATTGAACGAATGCCCTGGCGAAAGGGCGGCCAGTACCCGGTTAAGGGTATCAAGGCACTGCCCGGTTCCCATAAAGGGCGCTGCAATGTGGGCTTCCTGCATAGTTCCTCTGCTCAACGCGGTGTTGTACGGCGCTAGTTTTCCCGGTTACAGGGCTTTGCCCAGGGCTGCTCAAGCAGAGAGCCGCTGGGCATGGCCGAGGATGCCGACTGGATGCCACGGCCTGCCGTTTCAAAGGACAAGTCACAGTGGCATCGCGGCAAAGGATACACGCGGTGCAGACTGAGGGGGGAGGAATATAATCAGACCTGAACCTCGGCAACTGCTTGTTATGCAGCAGTGCCGATTGCCCCGCAGGGCTGTTCTGCAAGGGCTGCCCGTGCTGGCGGCTGGGCAGTGACGTTGCAGGAGAATAAGAACCAGTTGTACAGGGCACAGAATGCCCTTGGAGTGTTGACTGTGTCAACACGACCGGAAAGCAGGAGCAGGTCGCGGCTTTGCCGCGCCGTAGAGCGACTGTTTTCCGTGCATTTCCGCCCGTTGGCTCTGCCGACGTTGGCGGCTCAAATCCCGCCGGGCGGGATTTGCCATCTGTGCAGGGCACAGAGTGCCCGTTGAGTGTTGACTGTGTCAACACGACCGGAAAGCAGGAGCAGGTCGCGGCTTTGCCGCGCCGTAGAGCGACGGGCTTCCAGTCATTTAAAAAAGGGCCGCGCAGGGCGCGGCCCTTGATGCAATTATTGCTGCGGCCCTTCGTCGATGTCAATGATGCGGCCTTGCAGCCACACATAGGCGTCGATGTCATGCCCGACTTCTGGCTCGTAGTCGCCCAGAGTCATCTTTGAGGCATAGACGGGCAGGCGCATGGGCTGCCTGTCGTCAAAAGGAAAGCTGAGGTACAGCAGTTTGACCGGCATTTTTTCGAGCTGGCAATCGCGCACTTCTTCAATGGTGGCACGCACCTGATATTCGCAAAAATTGCGACCAGGCATGATCATGTGGCGCTTGCTCACATCCACCTTGAGGGGGGGCACATCCAGGCGAGTTTTGCCGGGGTTGTCGGCAAGCCAAATCTGGGCATAGGCCTCGTAGCGCTGGCCCTGGGTGATGGTGATCTCGTCAAGCATGGCCTTGCGCAAGACATAGGCCAGCCCGGCCAGCACAAAGGTGTGTGTTACGCCAGGGGTGAGATCGTCCTTGTCGCGGCCATACAGCGGGTCGTAAAACCACATGGGGCTTTTGCCCTCAACCATGGTCACACCCACGTTGGCTTCAACACCTGTCTGCCAGGGGTGAACCTGGTCAACCATCAGATCGTTGGGCAGGCCTTCAAGCAGGGGCGTGGCAGTAACGGGCGCAAGTTTTTCGCCTTCATCGCCAGCCACCAGCACGGCGGCCCTGACGGGCTGATCCTGGGGCCAGGCCAGCAAAATATGATCCTTGCCACCGCGCTTCCATTGCCATGAGGGGCGCGTGCCGCCCTCGTGCATGACTGTGGTGGCAACCTGGCCCATGATGGCGGCCGGGTTCTGCCCAGTCAGCACGGCCCAGGCATCGCCCAGGCTCTCGGTGTGGGTGCGGTTGGCGGCGGCCAGCTGGGCTGCAATCTCTTCAGCAGAAGGAGCCTGATCGGCCAGGGGGTTGCCGTTGCTGTCCACGCGAACCCATTCTTCGGATTCGTGTTCGGGGGTCGGAACTTTGTTTTCAGCTTTCTTGGCCATGAAATATTCCTTTCATCGCGCGGTCAACGTGCTGGCCGGAGGCTCTCCGGCCAGCACGCAAAACAGATTTAGCGCCTGTCGCCACGGTCGCGACGGTCACGCCCGCCACGGTCACCACGGCCGTTTCTGTCGCCACGGTCGCCCCTGTCAGAACGGGGAGGACGGGCGGTTTCTTCGGGGTTCCAGGGGTGGCCCTGTTCTTCAAGCAGCACGGCCTTGCGGCTGGCGCGGATACGGTCGCCGTTGATTTCAATGACTTTGACCATCATGTCTTCGCCAAGGCGAGCCACGTCGCCGGGCTGTTCCACGCGGTTCACGTCAAGCTGCGAAACGTGCACAAGGGCTTCCACATTGGGCAGCACTTCTACAATGGCGCCGATTTCCATGATCTTGCGCACCTTGGCCAGATAGTTCTTGCCCAGGTCGGGGCGCTGGTCGTAGTACGAAACCATTTCGCGGGCCTTTTCCAGAGCGTCAGCCGTGGGGGCAAAGATGGAAACGCGGCCAGTGTCTTCGATATCCACCGAAGCGCCGGTGGCGGCGGTGATGGCCTTAATGTTCTTGCCGCCGGGGCCGATGATGAGGCGAATGATATCGGGGTTCACAAACACTTCGGCGTGCTGCGGGGCAAAGCGCGAGAGTTCCTTGCGGGGCTCGGCAATGGCCTTGGCCATTTCTTCCAGAATGTGGTGGCGGCCTTCGTGAGCCTGCTGCATGGCGGCACGCATGATCTCGGTGGTGAGCCCGGTGATCTTGATGTCCATCTGCACGCCGGTGACGCCTTCGGCTGTACCGGCAATCTTGAAGTCCATGTCGCCAAGGGCGTCTTCGTCACCGAGAATATCGGTGAGCACGATGAACTTGTCGCCTTCCTTGATCAGGCCCATGGCCACACCGGCCACGGGGGCGCTGATGGGCACGCCAGCGTCCATGAGCGAGAGCGAACCGCCGCACACGGCAGCCATGGAAGACGAGCCGTTGGATTCCAGCGTTTCGGACACTACGCGCAGGGTAAAGGGAAATGAAGCGTCGGCGGGCAGCACGGGGCGCAGTGACCTTTCAGCCAGGGCACCGTGGCCGATTTCGCGGCGCGAAATACGCACGGGCTTCACTTCGCCCACAGAGAAGGGCGCAAAGTTGTAGTGCAGCATAAAGCGCTTGGTCACGTCGCCGGTCAGCGAATCCATGCGCTGTTCGTCGGTGGAAGAACCAAGGGTGGTCACAACCATGGACTTGGTTTCGCCACGGCGGAACAGGGCAGAACCGTGTGCACGGGGCAGCATGCCGGTCTGAATCTGGATGGGGCGCACGGTCTTGGTATCGCGGCCGTCAATGCGCGTGCCTTCGTTAACAATGCGGGCGCGCACCAGCTTCTTTTCCAGGTCAGAAATCATGTCGCCAACGCTTTTGAGCGCGGCGTCGTTTTCTGCCCAGGCCGGGTCGTTCTTGAGGGTTTCCATGACCTTTTCTTTCACAGCCTTGCGGGCGTCCTTGCGGGCCATCTTTTCAGGCACGCGCACGGCTTCTTCCAGACCAGCGGCAAGGGCCAGCTCTTTCACGCGGGCAACCAGAACCGGGTCTTCGGCCGGGGCGGTAAAGGCCATCTTGGGCTTGCCAGCCAGTTCGCGCAGCTTGAGCTGGGCCTGAACCAGGGGCTGAATCTGCTGACGGCCCCATTCAAGAGCGTCGATGATGACGTCTTCGGGCACAAAGCGGGCTTCGCCTTCCACCATGGTGAGCGCATCGGCAGAGGCGGCAAACACGATGTTGAGATCGCTCTGCGCCTGCTGTTCAAAGGTGGGGTTGAGCACAAACTGGCCGTTGATGCGGCCAATGCGGCCACCGGCCACAGGGCCGGCAAAGGGCAGGGGCGACAGCAGCACAGCGGCCGAAGCGCCCGTGAGGGCCAGCACGTCAGAATCGTTTTCCTGGTCGGCAGAGATAACGCTGGCCAGCACCTGCACGTCTTCGTTCAGGCCCTTTTTGGGAAAGAGCGGACGCAGCGGGCGGTCGATGAGGCGCGAAACCAGGGTTTCACGCTCGGAGGGACGGCCAATTTCGCGGCGGAAAAAGCTGCCGGGAATGCGGCCAGCCGCGTACATTTTTTCAGAATATTCAACGGTAAGGGGAAAGAAGCCCTTGTCGAATTCGAGGCTCTGCGAGCATACGGTGACAAGCACCACTGTGCCGCCGCACTGAATCCATACAGAGCCGTGGGCCTGGTTGGCCATGCGGCCTGTTTCAAAGATAACTTCTTTGCCGCCAACCTGGGCTGAAACCCGGATAGGATTAAAAATGTCCTGATACATAAAAAATTCCTTTGCGTAGTGCGAAGGGGATTCCGGCAAAAGCGGGCAGATCAGTGGCCATGAGCCTCTGCCTGATTTTCCCGGACCCCCCTTCTTCGCGTTTGTACCCTTGGTGGGTTTTGATTCAAGCAACAAGGGGGAGCGCTGGCTCCCCCTTGCGCGTCAGAGTCTTACTTGCGCAGACCGAGCTTTTCGATAAGAGCGCGGTAACGCTGGACGTCTTTCTTCTTCAAGTAACTCAGAATGTTACGACGGCGACCAACCAGCTTGAGCAGGCCGGTGCGCGAGTGGAAGTCTTTTTTGTGTTCTTTGAAGTGGCCGGTGAGGTCTTCAATACGGGCGGTGAGCAGTGCCACCTGAACTTCCGGAGAACCGGTATCGCCCTCGTGTTTGGCGTGGGCATCAATAACGGCTTTCTTGTCGCTGGCTTCCATTACCACAGCAGTACTCCTTGATAGTCGGGGTTAGTTCCAAAGTCCCCGCAATACGGTCCAACATGGGCCAGCAGGCGTTACTTCAAGCTGCGCCAGGGCCAGGGCAGTGCCCTGTTCCATCAGCAACGCAAAGCAGCCTGCGGGCTCGGTGGCGGCCTTGTCTTGCGCCTGGGCTTCCGTCAGTGCTTTCGCAGGGGCGGTTGCATCCGGGCGGCAGGGCACGGCAATGCCATTGCGCACGCGAGCTGCTTCATCCGGCGTGAGCTCAACCCTTGGCCAGTGGGGCAGCGCCTCTGCAATGGGGCGCACGCAACCTGGCAACAGGGTGGGATCAGCCGTGAAGTCCGCGGGATCGCGGGCCACATCGAGGCCGAAGGGGTGACTATACTCTCGGGTCAGTTCAGTGAGCACGGCTCCACACCCTAAGCGCGTCCCCAAGCTGTGGGCCAGGGAGCGTATATAGGTGCCAGAACTACAAGCGACCCGAAAGCTCACAAACGGAAGACTCACATCGAGTGTTTCCGCAAGTGAAATTTCCATGTGTTTGACCTTGGCGGGGGCTTCAACGCCCTTGCGCGCCAGTTTGTACAGCGGCTGTCCTTCATGCTTGGCCGCCGAATAGGGCGGCACGGGCTGCTCGGTAAGCTCAAGCCACGCAGCAATCTCGCGGCGCACGTCAGCTTCGCTCACATGCTGCCACGGCGCTTCGGCCACCACCTTGCCCTCAATATCCCAGGTGTCGGTGGTTTGGCCCAGGCAAAACGTGCCGCTGTATACCTTGCCGCCCCCGGCCAGCAAATGGCCAGAAAGCTTGGTGGCCTGACCAAGCAGAACCAGCAACACCCCAGAGGCCAGCGGATCAAGCGTGCCCGCATGCCCAATCTTTTTTTGCCCCAGGCGTTTGATGGCCGTAAGGCAACGGGCCGATGTGGGCCCGGAGGGCTTGCGCAACACCAGAATGCCGTGCTGCTGGGGCAACTGGGCCGCCCCGGAGCGTTTTTCCGGCTGCCGGTCTGTGGTGGTGGGTGCGGTATCTGCCGCTGTGGTCATACTCATACGCAAGTTGATACCTTAGCCGCAGAGCGGGCATAAGTCAAAAAATATCGGCGGCAGGGGCTGCTGGCAGGGCAAAAAAACTTGCTGAATACAAAATTCTCAGCTGCCAGCTCAGGCCACGCCCTCCGCGTCCAGCTCTTCTGCAATGGCGGCCAGCAGTTGCGTTCTTGCCGCTGCCATGCCGGTACGCAAGGTGCCGCCCGCAGCATTGCGGTGGCCACCGCCGCCCAGCCGGGCTGCTGCGGCGCGTACGTCTATGGAGCCGTATGAGCGCAGGCTGAACTTGCAGCTGGTGGGCGAATCCTCGCGCAGCACTGCGGCCACATGCACGCCGCGCAGGCGGCGCAGCTGTTCCACAAAGCCCTCAATGTCTTCCTTGAGTGCGCCACACTTGCGCAGGTCTTCGAGGTACACGGGGCAAAAACTCACGCTGCCGCCCCGTTCAAGGCTTGCGCGTTGCAACAGCTGGCCCCAGAGGCTCAGACGGCCACGGCTCCAGGTGTTTTCGAGCTTCTCGCGCAGCAGGGCAATGTCGCAGCCGTGTTCAACCATGTGGGCCGTGAGATACAGCACGTCAGCGCTGGTATTGCCGTGGCAGAAGCCGCCAGTGTCGGTAATGATGCCCAGGGCAATGGCTGTGGCAAGATCGCCCGTGAGGGGCAGATCGGCAGCCAATGACACATAGGCAATAAGCTGGGCTGTGGCTGCGGCTGTGGGGTCGACCCAGTTGGCGGCACTGCCCATGCCGTTGCCGCCAAGGTGGTGGTCAATATTCACGGACACCAGTTCGGGCAGGCGGCCGGCCAGTTCGCGGCCAAGGCGCTCTGGTTCGCCGCAGTCAAGCAGTACCGCGCAGCGGGGCTTGAAGGGCGGGTGCTCCAGCGTGGTGTGCACCACACCGGGCATGGGAATAAAATCCAGATATGCGGGCAGACCGGGCTGGGCGTAGATCATGAATTCCTTGCCCATAGAGCGGAGCACATGGCAGGCCGCTGCCACCGCACCAGCGGCGTCGCCGTCGGGGTTCACATGGGCGGCCACAACCACCTGGTCCAGCTCGCGAAAAGCCTGGGCCATGCGTTCTGCGCCCTGGCGAAAGTGCTGGGGAATAAGATCAATCCGCTGCATAAATCTCCACTTGGCTATCCACCATTTCCTCCGGACATACGGCTTCCATCATGAGCGCGCATTTGTCCATGCGGCTGCGCAGATGGGGTTCGCTGTTGGAAATGGACACAACCGCCAGCCGTAGCCGTGAAAGGCTGTCTTCTGTGCCAGCTTCGGCAATGGCGACATTAAATTTGTTTCTTGTTTTCTGCTTCAGGCTGTTGGCAACGCGGCGTTTGGCCTTGAGATTGTCGTTGCCGTCCAGGCTGAACTCTACGGTAAGAACCGCCATAAACATGGTCATAGGCTGGATTCCTGCCGGGGAAAGGCATTTGCAGGATTGCCGCGCAGCTGGGAGGTGGGCTGTTGCATGCCCCTGAAACCGGGAGCCGCGCACGGCCTGATACTAAGGCTTTTTCTGTGTTCTGCAAAGTCCGGGCATGCAAAAAAAGCACGGGAGGCCTGCGGCCTCCCGTGCTCAGTACGCTATGTTTACAGGGTGGCGGCTTCTTCGACGGTTTCAAAGGCTTCGATGATGTCGCCAATCTTCACGTCGTTGAAGTTTTCAAGGCCCACACCGCACTCATTGCCCTTTACCACTTCCTTGGAGTCGTCCTTGAAGCGCTTGAGCGAAGAGATTTTGCCAGTGTAGACCACTACGCCGTCGCGCAGCAGACGCACACCCGCGTTACGGGCGATCTTGCCGTCGGCCACATACGAGCCGGCGATAACACCAACCTTGGGCACGCTGAAGGTATCACGCACTTCGGCCTGACCGAGGTACACCTCGCGCTGCACGGGGGCGAGCATACCGGCCATGGCGCTCTTGATGTCATCCACAAGCTTGTAGATGATTTCGTAGAAGCGGATGTCCACATTTTCGTGGTCGGCCACATCCTTGATCTTGGAAGTGGGCCGCACGTTAAAGCCGATGATGATGGCCTGCGAGGCAGATGCCAGCAGAATGTCGGATTCGGTAATGGCACCAGTGCCGCCGTGCACCACGTTGATGCGTACCTTTTCCGTGCTCTGCTTGTTGAGAGCTTCGGTGATGGCTTCGAGGCTGCCCTGCACGTCTGCCTTGACCACAAGGTTGAGGGTCAGGGTTTCCTGATCGGACTTGCGTTGTGACAGGAAGGTTTCAAGGGTGACGCGCGATTCGGAGGCCAGATCGCGTTCACGCTGCTTGACAGCGCGTGAGTCGGCAATGCGGCGGGCGACCTTTTCGTCCGAAACCACAAAGAATTCTTCACCGGCTTCCGGCACACCTTCAAAGCCCTGAACTTCAACGGGCAGCGATGGGCCAGCGTCTTTGACCTTCTTGCCCTGGTCGCTCATGAGAGCGCGCACACGGCCAGAGAACGTGCCGCACACAAAGCTGTCGCCCTGGCGCAGTGTACCTTCCTGAATCAGCACGGTGGCGATGGGGCCACGGCCCTTGTCGAGCTTGGCTTCCACAATATGGCCACGGGCGGGCTTGTCGGGGTTGGCCTTGAGTTCCATGATTTCGGACTGAAGGGCAACCATTTCAAGCAGTTCGTCAAGGCCCATACGGCTCTTGGCCGAAACCTTGGCAACGATGGTATCGCCGCCCCAGTCTTCGGCCTGAAGGCCCAGCTCTGCCAGTTCGCGCAGCACACGGTCGGGGTCTGCACCGACCTTGTCCATCTTGTTCACGGCCACCATGATAGGCACATTGGCAGCACGCGAGTGGTTGATGGCTTCGCGGGTTTGTTCCATGACGCCGTCATCGGCGGCGACCACCAGAATAACAAGGTCGGTTACCTGTGCACCACGGGCACGCATGGCCGTAAAGGCTTCGTGGCCGGGGGTATCAAGGAACACGATTTCACCGCGCTTGGTCTTGACGTGGTAAGCGCCAATGTGCTGGGTGATGCCGCCGGCTTCGCCGCCTGTGACGTTGGACTTGCGTATGGCGTCAAGCAGCGAGGTTTTACCGTGGTCAACGTGACCCATGATGGTGACCACGGGCGGGCGCGGCTTGAGAGTTTCAGGCGCGTCCACTTCCTTGGGAACCAGATAATCGTCTTCAGAAAAGCCGACCTTTTCAACTTCGTACCCGAATTCTGCGGCCACAAGGGTGGCGGTGTCGATATCAAGGGTCTGGTTGATGGTAGCCATGATGCCAAGCCCAAAGAGAACCTTGATGATCTCGTTGGCCTTGAGGCCCATCTGGTGGGCCATGTCGGCAACACGGATGGCTTCGGTAATACGTATTTTGCGCTTGGCCGCCTTCAGGGGCTGGGTGGACTGCGGCGCAACAGAAGAACGGCCCTGTTTGCGACGGCCCTTGCCCCGGTTCAGACGACCGTTGTCGTCATCATCGGTGCGGCGACCAAAATCACCCTGCGGGAAGTCAACGGTGCGGCGACCCTTGAGGCGCTTCTTTTTGCTCTGCCCGTCGCGGGTATCAGAGGGGGAGGCAGGCGCACCCTGCTGCCCAAAGCCGCCAGCGGGGCCGCCGGGACGGGGGCCACCAGCAGGACGGGGTGCACCACCGGGGCCGCCAGGGCCGCCAGGACGGAAACCACCGGGACGCGGCGGATAGCCACCGGGTCTGCCAGCGCCGTCACGGGGCGGATAACCGCCGGGGCGACCAGCGCCGTCACGGGGCGGGTAACCGCCGGGGCGGCCATCGCCTGTGCGGGCGGGGCGGGCTTCCTGAGCGGGAGCAGCACCTGGCACGGGGCGCGAAATAATACGAACCTGCGGCGCGGCAGGGGCCTCGCCACGGGGAGCGCGACGGGGCGCTGCACCGTCTTCCGTACCGTCGGCAGAGTCGCCAGAGCGGGGCTCTGCAGCACGTTGCGGCAGGGTGGGAGCAGAAGAACCTTCGGGCATGGCAGAGGCATCGGGGCGCGCAACGCGGGCGGCCTTGGCAGCCTTTTCGGCCTTGTCCTGCGCCTCGGTTTTATCCACAGCGGGCTTTTCAGCTGGGGTTTCCACCGCCGTGGCTGTGGGCTCGGCTGCGGAGGCCGGGGCTGCTTCTGCAACAGGGGTTGCGGCAGGTGCGGGAGCCGCTGGGGCTTCCACTGCTTCTGCTTCCTGCGTGTCGCTGGGGCGGCTGATAACGCGCGCGGGCGAAACAACCTTGGCAGGCTTGACGATGCGGGCCTTGGTTTCTGCCGCAGGGGCAGCCACGGGCTCGGCCTTGGGGGCCTTGGGCGCAACGGGTTCTGCCACCGGGGCGGCGGGGGCCGCTTCGGCTACGGGTTCTGCAACAGGGGCCTTTTCCTTGGGGGCATCGTGTTCAACCGATGCGGCAACGGGGGCTTCCTGCACGGCGGATCCCGCTTCCTGCGGGGAGTCCTTGCGGCGGCGGCGCACGATAACGCTGGGGTGCGAACCGGTGCGCTCCGCATCAACCTGTTTCTGTTCGGCAAAGTAGTCGCGCAAGCGAGTGGCCTCCTCTGAGGTGACGGAACCGGTAGCGGATTTTACCGTCAGGCCGAGCTCACGCGCGGCACGCAGTACATCCTTGGAATCCTGCGAGATATCCCCGCTAAGATCCTTAATTTTTATTTTATCATCAGACATGTTTTCCCCCCTTGCGCCGTGTTCCGGGCCTGAATTTGGCGAATCTCGTCGCGCATTCAGGATCAGAACATACATACCAGCCTCTGCCCGGTCTGGTTTTTTCTGCGTCTAAAGTCAAAATTCCCTGCTCCGCCAGTACATGACGGTCGAGATCGGCCTTGGGAAAGCGGCGGCGGCAGATGACGCACATACGCTCGGGCCCTTCACAGGCCTGCTCCCCGCCTTCAACGGGCGCAGCGTTATTCTTTTGCATCTCCGCTTTCCGTGGTGGCGGGCTTTGACAGCTCCACCGCCGAGGATTCGGGGGTGCTTTCTACAATCGGGGCCAGGAAGTTGATAGCCGAGCGCAGGTCTGCAATGCGGGACGCGCTGATGGTGAGCTTGTCGGCAAGTTCCTGGTCCGTGGCCTCGCGCAGTTTGTCCAGCGAGCTGTAGCCCGCAGCCAGAAGCGCCTCGATGGAAACTTCTGCCACACTGGCAACCTGTTCAAGGCCGTGGCCAATGGCATTGGCCTCGTTGTAGCGGGTCTCTGTAAATATATCGACCTTCCAGCCCAGCAGACGAGCAGCAAGCTTGACGTTCTGGCCCTTGCGGCCAATGGCGTTGGTAAGCTGGTCGTCGGGCACGATGACTTCAAGAAGGTTTTCTTCTTCGTCCACCACAATGCGCGAAACCAGGGCCGGGGCCAGGGCGTTGCGGGCATAGGTGGCAATGTCGGCGCTCCACACCACGATGTCGATGCGTTCGCCGTGCAGTTCCTGCACGATGTTCTGGATGCGCGAACCACGCACGCCAACGCAAGCGCCCACGGGATCAACGTCGCGCTCACGCGAGAGCACGGCAACCTTGGCGCGCGAACCGGGGTCGCGGGCCACGCCCATGATCTGCACCACGCCATCGTCAACTTCGGGCACTTCGCGGCGGAAGAGGGCTGCCATGTAGTCGCGGTGCGAGCGCGAAACAACAACCTGCGGGCCGCGTCCTTCCTGGCGCACTTCAATTATAAGAGCCTGCACGCGGTCGCCGCGCTTGTAGTGCTCGCGGGGAATCTGTTCCTCGCGGGGCAAAATGGCTTCGGTGCGGCCCAGGTTCACAACCCAGCCGCCCTTGTCGCGGCGCTGCACAATGCCCGAAACAATTTCGCCCACGCGGTCTTTGTATTCAGTGTAGATGATTTCCTGCTCTGCATCACGCATGCGCTGGATGATCACCTGTTTGGCAGACTGGGCGGCAATGCGGCCAAGGTCTTCTACCTTGACGCGAAAACCCATTTCGTCGTCCACCTGCACAGAAGGATCGTGCTTGATGGCTTCAGAATATTCGATCTGGGTATCGGGATTGGCGAAATCGTCGTCTTCCATGACGATTTTAAACTGGTAGACCTCAATGTCGCCGGTTTCGTCATTGTAGGTCACCTCAACGTCCATATCTTCGCTGAAGCGGCGCAGCACCGAGGTGCGCACGGCTTCTTCAAGCGTGACGATGAGCATGTTGCGGTCAAGACCCTTATCTTTGCTGATCTGGTCGATGGCCTTTTTGAGTTCAAGATTCATTAGTGCCTCCGGCTGCTGGCGCTGCGGCGTAAATATCTCTGGTTACTGCTGTTTGCGGTGGGCCAGTGCCTCTGTCCACGCAAAGTGTTGTGCAGTTGCGTCAGGTTTTACAGGTTCTCTTCGGAACCGTTCGATTTTGATTTTTTGGTTTTGCCCGGCTTGTTCGCGGCATCAGCCTTGCCCTTGCTGGCAGCGGGCTTGTTGGCGGGCGCTTTGGCGCGGCCCTTGCCCGGCTTTTGCGGCTGCCTGAAAATATACATGCGGCTTGCCCGACGTACGGCTTCCCAAGGAATGACCACGGGGGGCAGGGCCTCGGGCAGCACATCGCCCTCTGGCGAAATGGTGGCGGGGGCCAGGGTAAAAGAATCATCTTCTACCGCAAGCAGCTCGCCGCGCCAGATACGGCGGGGGCCGCCGTGTGAAGGATTTGGGCCTTCGGGTGTGCCTTCGTTGATGGCCACTGCTCTGAGCAGGCGGGCTTCTACCACGTCGCCCATGTAGTGGCGCATCTGGTCAAGGCTGAAAAAAAGGCGCGTAAGGCCGGGGGTGGAAACCTCCAGCACATAGGCTTCAGGAATGGTGTCTTCCACCTCAAGAGCAAGGGCCACATGGCGCGAAATTTCCTCGCACTGGCCAAGAGAGGCAGAAAGCGCGACCAGGGCGGGCGCATCGGTATCGTCGTTATCGATGGGAGCGGGGGCGGGCTGCGTGTCGGTCGCCGTAGAAAACGGCACGTCTACAAAAAGCCGAACCACAGTGCGCCCGGCACGGACGATTTCCACCCCCCAGATAACCAGCCCCAGTGAGGTAGCCACGGGTTCGGCGATGTGAGTGATGGTTTCTTTGAGTGCGTCGTCGGTCATTCGTTTCTTAGAGCATTCCTTTGCGCTGCAAATGCGCTTGCCTGGCGGGTTCGCCCTGTCACAAGGACAAAAAAAAGGGGGCCCATTCAGGCCACCCCGCAGGAACTGCGTTCCGCATCAGGATGAACAGAGGCGCGAACGCCAACTGCTTTGAATGGGTTTCAGTATCTCGGTGATAAATAAATGTCAAGGTGTTTGTGGCGGGTGGATAATAAATGATAAATCGTGCTGTCGCAGCTTGATTGATGGAACAGTATTATCGTAAAATGCCAAAAAAGACGCAAATTTTTGGGGAAAACTAATTTTTTTTCAATAACTGCCGAAATGCAGATTGAGAAGGATGCATTAAGGCATCGGCGTTGGAACGGGATGTGCCAGTAGTTCAGACGAAGGCAGTGGGGCCGCAGTGCACCCGAATATAGCCCTTGATTGTGTTTGAAAGTGAGGTAGTTCTGTGAATTTTAAATTTCTTTTATGCTGTTGCACGGCAGCCCTGCTTGCGGCAGGCCTGGGCTTTGGCGCGGCATATGTGACTGGCATTACGTTTGTGGGCGTGGCGGTCAGCGGGTTTGCGTCAGCCTTGGGGGCCTTTGCCATTGGTCGGGTTCTTTTTGGCGCAGCCGTAAACCAGGCTGTTAACGCAGTGTGTGCCATTGCGGCCAAGCCTGGCAATGTAGTTAAAGCCGAAGATCCCGCGTTGGAGTCTTTGTTTGCAGAGCTCGAAAGGCTACGTCTGGCGTATAAAAACGACAAAGAATACAAGGATGGCATGCTGCGCGGCCTGCCCATGCCCTATCTGCTGGTAGACACCAAGGAACGTGCGCTCAGCACCAACCGTGCCTGCCTGAACATGCTGGAAATTGACGACAGCATCGAATCCTGTATGGGCAAAACCCTTGCCGAGCTGTTTTACAATGATCCCACCCGCAAAACCGCCGTGGGCAAAAGTATTGCCACTGGCGAGTGCTTCAAGAATCTTGAGGTAACAATTGGCGGGCACAAGGGCGGCAAGGTTAACGTGCTGGCCAACGTGTTTCCCATCTACAACTCGGGCGGCGAATGCATTGGCGGCATGTGCGTGTATGTGGACATGACCGCTCTCAACAATGCCCAGCGTGAAATTACCGAAAAGAACCAGCGCATGGCCGAAGTGGCTCAGGCTCTGGAAGAAACCATGGAAGAGCTGGCCAAGATTGTAGAGGCCCTTACCGGCAGCATTCGGCAGTCTGACAAAAACGCCGCCGTGGCTGCAGGGCAGTTGGGCGAAGCCGCCTCGGCTATGGGCCACATGAATTCCAGGGTGCAGGAGGTGGCCATCAATGCAGACAAAGCCGCCGAAGCCTCTGCCCACACCATGACCAAGGCAACCACCGGCGCAGAGGTGGTGCAAAACGCCCTGCACGGCATCGAAAACGTGCACAAGGTCACCCTTGATCTGCGCAACGATATGGCCCAGCTCGAAACGCACGCCCGTGCCATCACAGAGATCATGAACGTGATTTCAGATATTGCCGACCAAACCAATTTGCTGGCCCTTAACGCTGCCATCGAGGCTGCCCGAGCTGGTGAGGCCGGGCGCGGCTTTGCCGTGGTTGCCGACGAGGTGCGCAAACTGGCCGAAAAAACCATGGCCTCCACCACCGACGTGGGCCGCGCCATCAATTCCATCCAGCAAAGCGCGGCCAAGAGCATGGCCTCCATGGACAATGCCGTGCAGCAGGTGGAACAGGCCACCGACTACGCCAAGCAGTCTGGTCAGGCATTGGACGACATTGTGGGCACGGTGGAAGACACCGTTGGGCAGGTCAAGGCCATTGCCGCTGCCAGCGAAGAGCAGTCTGCCGCCAGTGGTGAAATCAACCATACCATCGAGCAGGTCAACCGCATGGTGGCCGATACGGCTGAATCCATGGGCCACGCCAATCAGGAAACCAGCAAGTTGCAGGAACTGACCGGCAAGTTGGAAGATCTGACAGCCCAGCTCAAGGTGTAAAGCCGCCTTTTAGACGCAAAACAGTGCAAGCCCCGTTTCTGCCCGGTCTGCGTGCGATCCATGTGATCTGCACGCGGCAACCGGGTGGAAACGGGGCTTTTTTTATTTTGTAAGCAATGGGCTGTTAGCCCATATCGTGTGCGCCCAGCACCATTTCAAGCACTGCATCGGCCAGCAGGGCCGCTGCCTCTGTAACGCGCGGGGCCAGGGGGGGGGCCAGCATCACATCGGTGCTGAAGTCGCCCACCAGCACCAGATTGCCCAGATACCGTTTGCCCATGGCCTTGCCGCCCCAGCCTCCCATGCCCGAAGCGCTGGCAATGCGGTAACCGCCCAGCAGGGCTGTTTCCACCAGCAGGGTCTTGTCATCCGGGCCGTCAAATGCCTCTACCCAGATGGGGCAGGCGGGCAGCACAGTGCCAATATTGTGCTGATCCATGCGCATGCGGCGGGTTTCTACCTGCATGGCCGGGTTCAGCTCCAGCAGCAGTTCGGCCAGAGCTTCCACCTTGGGGCGTCCCACATGCCGGGGCCAGTACTGCTGCCGGTTGAGGTTCGAGGCGTCCACCACATCGTCATCCACCACCAGCAGGTTGCCTATGCCGCTGCGCGCCAGCATGAGCGCCGCGTTGGAGCCCAGCCCCCCCGCTCCGGCTATGCCCACGCGGGCAGCGTGCAGCGCTTCGATCTGTTCTGGACTAAGGTAGCGGGCAAGCCCGGTATGAAGCGTATTGTGCATGGCGGCATCCGTAATGGGGGGTGGGGAAAAATCGTTTGCTGTCCGCACGGCAGGCCGGTGTGTACCCGGCTGCCGTGCGGCAAAAGTATGCTTGCTATTACACGGCCACGGGGTCTTCCCAGTCTTTGAGCACGGCCTGATAGCCAATGCCCGCAAGGGAGGCCGCCATTTCTTCAAGGCTGCGGCTGTCGGTGATTTCAAACTGGCCGGGATTGTGCAGATCCTCTGTGGCGCGGCCGCCCACGGCGGTGGAAACCCCGGCGGAAACGCGGGTGACGCCGATGGGCACAAGATTGTCGCGCATATAGGCGCTTTCGCGGCTGGAGCAGGTGATGCCCGCGCGCGGCAAAAAGCAGCGCATGGCCGTAACGTACTGCACCAGCTGCCGGTCGTCCACGCCATGCTGCACGTCAAAGTTGCCTTCGTGCGGGCAGATGCGCGGTATGGAAACGCTCATATCCACGCCGGGGTAGTGGCGTTGCAGCCACCATGCGTGCAAGCCCGTGGCAAAGGCATCCTGCTCGAACGATTCAAGACCCAGCAGTGCGCCCACGCCGATGGAGCGAATGCCGGCCTCAGCTGCCCGCTGGGGCGCGTTGAGCCTGAAGCCGTAATCGTGCTTGGGCCCCACGGGATGCAGCCACGCGTATAGTTCGGGATTATACGTTTCCTGAAACATGGTCATGCTGTCTACCCCGGCATCGACCAGCAGTCTGTATTCGTCGGTGGTGAGGGAATAGACTTCTACACCCACCGAGGCAAAGCGCGGCTTGATTCGGTGGGCCGCATCGGCAATGTACTGCGGCGAGGACAAATGGCGGGCATCGCCCGTGAGCAGCAAAATGTGCTGAAAGCCCTTGTCGGCGATCACATCCGCCTCGGCGGCGGCTTCATCAATGGTCAGATGGCGGCGGGGCTGCTTGTTTTTGGCATTAAAGCCGCAGTATCGGCACTGGTTGGTGCAGACATCCGAGATATAGAGCGGGGTAAAGATATGCACGGCCCTGCCAAAAAATCGCAGGGTCAGGTCGCGCGCACGCTGGGCCATGGCCTCAAGGTGGGGGGCTGCCGCAGGCGAAAGCAGAGCGAGCAAATCAGCGGGTTGCAGAATCTCTTTTTGCAGGGCGGCCAGCACGTCCGCCTCTGTGGCGTTTGCGGCGGCTTGGGCCCGGCGTTCTGCGGGCCAGGCTTGTAAATATTCCTGAAAGGTTTCCATGTGTGATCCTTATAAAGCGGTCGGCTGCCAGCAGGCTTTGCTGGCGGTCAACATGGGTACATTTTGCGGGCCGCAGCCCTAGCGAAGAAATCCCGTGAGCGGCGAAGAAGCTTCTGCTCCCTGGCCCTGCGCTTTTTCAGCACCAGGCCCGGCAAGCCATGCATCGCGCCCGGCCCGCACTGCCGCACCAAAGGCGCGGGCCATGCGCACAGGGTCGCTGGAAGATGCAATGGCCGTGTTCACCAGGCAGGCCGCCGCGCCCATTTCCATGGCCTCACATGCCTGAGAGGGGCGGCCAATGCCCGCGTCCACAATGATGGGCAGATCCATTTCTTCAATCAGTATTCCCACCATCTCCTTGGTGCGCAGGCCCCGGTTGGTTCCAATGGGCGCGCCAAGCGGCATGATGGCCGCAGCACCGGCCGCTGCACAGGCGCGGGCCACGTAGAGGTCGGGGTTGATGTAGGGCAGAACGGTAAAACCCTCTTTTGCCAGAACTTCTGTGGCTTTTGCGGTTTCGTAGCCGTCGGGCAGCAGGTGGCGCGTGTCTGAAATAACTTCAATCTTGATCCAGTCGCCGCAGCCAGCGGCGCGGGCCAGACGGGCCAGGCGCACGGCTTCTTCGGCTGTTCTGGCGCCAGAAGTGTTGGGCAAAAGCCGCATGCGCGCAGGTATGTGCCCCATGATGCCCTGAGTGTCCTGCTGTTTGCCTACGCGGCGCATGGCCACGGTAATGACCTCTGCGCCGCTGGCCTCTGCCACAGCAGGAATAAGGCTGTCAGCGCCGTATTTGCCCGTACCTATAAAGAGGCGGCTTGCAAGGGTGACGCCGCCAAGAATGAAAGGATCGTTGTTCATTGTGCTCTCCGTCTGGAATAAATAGGTAAAAAGGTGTTTCGCTGCCTTCGGGCGTTGCCTATCCGCCGCCCACGAAGTGCACTATTTCCAGACAGTCGGCCTCGCAGAGCATGGTTTGGGAAAAAAGCTCGCGGGGCAGAATTTCTCCATTGCGTTCGACCACGACCCTTTTGGCGTCATGTCCGCGTGTGTTCAGCAGGTCGGCCACGCTGCATGCTGCGGCGAGGGATTCGGTTTCCCCGTTGATGGTGACATCCATTCGCGCCTCCAGAAGAAAACAACCACAGGGGTGTTTTCGCAGTTTGAGGTTGTAATGGCCTGCGGGGCTGCCGGAGGGCAAAAAAATACCCGCAAAACCATTACGGCTGCGGGCAAGCACAATCCTGCCAAAAAGCAGGTTGGCCAGCTTCCCTTCGTCGGTACTATCCGCGTCAGGTGCAGAATCGCGTCTTTCTGTGCGATTCTAGGGGTCAGGGCGCTATCACCCTTTCTCAGCCTTGTATGGCTCCCCCAGCCGGTTTGAGGAGAGTAGGCCTTGACTCCAAGGAATGCAAGCAAAACCGGGCGAGCTTTTGTGTGAGCGGGTTGGCAGGAAGGTCGGGCAAAAGGCCTTGACAAAGTGCTTGCGCGAATCCACGAAAAGAGTGAAAATTTTCACATTACTGCGGGAGTGACCGTTTACAGGGTGGGTGTCTTCGGTAACCAAGCAAAATACTGCACAAACGCTCTGTATCGGACATGTGCTCTGTAAAAATATGCATAATTCTTGCTGATTGCTGGTGTTCACAATGCGCCACAGTGTTTTTTGGAAACAATTTGTATGGACACGGGTGTTTAATGGGAGTAGGTCGAAAGCGGGAAAGTGTATAATTAGCAATGTTGGCCAGCGAACAGGGGATTGCTGGCCGGGCGCGTTTTGCGCGACGCCTTGGCAAGGAGGAGCAGATTGTGCGTCGTCCCGTGGAATTCAGTGGTGTTTTCTGGGGAAGCTGAGTGACTCTGGGACGGGCAGCCAGCCTGCGGTTTGAAGAACAAAACAGGGAGAGACACGATGGAAAGTTTAGAGCATATCAATGCCCTAACGCTAGTATTTGCGGCATTGTGCATATTTGCCGTCGCCTACCGCGTGTACGGCATTTTTTTGGCAAACAAGGTGTTGCGCCTCGACGCAGGCCGCATCACCCCGGCCGTGCGCTTTGCTGACGGCCACGACTACGTTAAAACCAACGAATACGTGCTTTACGGCCACCATTTTGCCGCTATTGCTGCTGCCGGGCCACTGGTTGGTCCCGTGCTGGCCGCACAGTTTGGTTACCTGCCCGGCGCGCTGTGGATTCTGATCGGCTGCGTTCTTGGCGGCGCTGTGCACGATATGGTTGTGCTGTTTGCCTCTGTGCGCCACAAAGGCCAGAGCCTTTCGGCCATTGCCCAGCGCGAAGTGGGCCCCGTTACGGGTACTGTGGCGGGCATCGCCGTTTTGTGTATTCTTATCCTGACCCTGGCCGGTCTTTCGCTGGCCTGCATCAGTGCCATGCACAATGCGCCCTGGTCGCTGTTTATCGTGGTCATTACCATGCCCATTGCCATGCTCATGGGCCTGATCATGCGCTTTAAGCAAAACAGCGTCATGCTGGCCAGCCTTGTGGGTCTGGTGCTGCTGGTGGTTGGTATTCTCAGCGGTCACGACCTCATGCAGAAGGACGTGCTCGGCTGGGCCTTTGACTGGGACCGCAACACCGTGGCCTTGGCCATTGCCGGCTACGGCTTTTTGGCCTCTGTGCTGCCCGTGTGGTTTTTGCTGGTTCCCCGTGACTACCTTTCCACCTACCTCAAGATCGGCACGATCCTCATGCTGGCCGTGGGCATCATTTTTGTGCAGCCCACCCTGCTCATGCCCACCATCACGCCCTTTATCAACGGCGGTGGCCCTGTGATCGGCGGCCCGGCTCTGCCCTTTATCTTTATTACCATTGCCTGCGGTGCCATGTCTGGCTTCCATGCCATCATTGGCACGGGCACAACTCCTAAAATGATCGGCAACGAACGCGACGTTCTGTTTGTTGGTTACGGCGCCATGCTTACCGAGGGCTTTGTGGCCATCATGGCTCTTATCGCCGCCTGCACGCTGATGCCCGGCGACTACTTTGCCATCAACTCCACCCCCGACAAGTTCAGCTCGCTGATCGCCGCGCACCCTGCGTTGAACACCGTTGATCTGGGCTTTTTTGAAGAAAAGATTGGCCTGAACCTGCATGCCCGCCCCGGCGGCGCGGTTTCTCTGGCCGTGGGTATGGCCCACATCTTCCACAAGATCCCCTACATGGATCACCTGATGGCCTACTGGTACAACTTTGCCGTCATGTTTGAAGCCGTCTTCATCCTGACCGCCATTGATGCCGGTACCCGCGTTGGCCGTTTCTTCCTTCAGGAAATGCTGGGCAAGGTTTACGCGCCCTTTGGCGACAAGAACTGGATGCCCGGCGTGTACATCACCAGCTTTATTTTCACGTCCATGTGGGGCTATCTGATGTACACCGGTAACATCAGCAACATCTGGCCCCTGTTTGGTCTGAGCAACCAGCTGCTGGCTGGCTGCGCACTCATTGTGTGCACCTCCATGCTGCTGCGCATGAACCGTGGCAAGCTCAGCCTTGTTACGGCCATTCCCGGCGTGTTTTTGACCGCCGTGACCTTCTGGGCTGGCTACCTGCAGGTTACCAAGACCTACATTCCCGGTGGCAAGTACCTGCTTGCCTTCCTGGCCTGCCTGGTCATGGTGCTGATGGTTTTTGTGCTCGTGGGGACCATCCGTCGCTGGATTGAACTTATGAACACCAAGGGCACGGTTACCGACGCCTACGGTGATACTGTACGCGCCCTGGCCGAAGAATAACTGAACCGCTGCCTCTGGCAGTTGGCATAATAACAAAGCTCCCCCGGAATTACGGTTCCGGGGGAGCTTTGCATTTTACAGAGCTTATGCGGGCTACGGCGTGCGTTGGCCGTGGCAGCCTGCTGGCAGTGTTATCTGGGGCTGCCCTCCAGGGCCTCGGCGGCTATCTGGCTGGCGGCTTTTTCGTAAATATCGTGCCCGTCAAACAGTTCGCACGGGGCGGTGTTGTCCGCATCCGCCAGGCGGCGCAGGGCTGGGGCGTCCATAAGGTCTGGGGGCAGCTGGGCCAGCGCCCAGGCAGCCATGCCCCGGCAAATCATGTCCACGTCTTCAAGCCCTTTGAGCAGCCATGGCCGCGCAGTAAGGCACAGCTGTGGCCGTGTTTGGGCAAGGCGGCCTATGGCCCAGTAGCATGAGCGGCGCAGGGTGTCGTTGTCACAGTAGTTGTCGTCGCGCCCAAGGTCAATAATGTAACTGAGCAGAATACGGTGAAAATCCTTGGCCAGGGGTTCGCTGGCGGCCAGAATTTCTGCAAAAGCTTCGGGTATGCCCCAGCCGATGTTGCCGGATTCTTCGTTGAGATGCCACATGAGGCGGCGGACGATATTTTTTGCTGTTTCTGGCTCTTGTTGCGCCAGCAAAGCGGTTACCTGACCAAGGGCAACGGCTGCGCGGTGCATGGTTTGCGGGCCAAGCAGCATAAAGGAAAAAAGAGGGCCGACATTTTCAAGGCCGCCCTGAGCAATTTCGTCAAGGTGGTCGCGCCACTGGGGGCTGGTCAGACTTTCCTTGAGCTTTTGTTTTACAGAACGCATGCGAGCCATGAGCAGTTCCTCCACGGTCTGATATCAGGCTAGCCTACATAGTGAGCGCTTTCGGGGGATATGGCAAGGTGTGCTGCCTGCGCGGCGTGCGGCAGAGGGGGGAGTGCACATGCGGCCCTCAGTTATCAGCGCTGAGAATGTCCATATAGCGGCGATAAACAAACAGCCTGTTACGTTTGCCCTCGCCAAGTTGCCGGACAATATCAAGATGTTCCAAATTTGCTATGGAATTATTGACAGTTTTCGGGCTTAATCCCGTTTTTTGAACAAGCCAGTTTGAGCTGACGATGGGCCGCTGCAACATGGCATTATGGATTGCGCTTGCGGATGTTGCCGTGCGCCCCAAGGACGCTATGTGCCCCAGGTCGGTTTGCGCCATTTCAGCCAGGTTGCGTATGGACTCTGCCGCTTGGCCTGCCGTATTGACTACGGCTTCCGCAAAAAATGTCAGCCAGGTTTCCCAATCTCCTGTGGTGCGAATGCTATTCAGCAACTCATAGTAGTATTGGCGGTGTTCCTTGAAATATAGACTCAAGTAGAGCAAGGGCTTGCTCAAGACCTTTTGCTCGCAGAGTATGAGCGCGATTAACAAACGCCCGATGCGCCCATTTCCATCTAGAAAGGGGTGGATGGTTTCAAACTGGACATGGGCCAAGGCCGCCTTGAGCAGTGGGGGTGTCGCTTGCGGAATATCATGGAGAAATTGTTCCAATGCGCCAAGGCATTCCAGCACATTTTCTGCCGGGGGCGGCACAAAGTACGCATTGCCGGGGCGAGTGCCACCAATCCAGTTTTGACTGCGCCGGAATTCGCCGGGGGCAGCATGACTTCCTCGCCCATGAGCAAGCAAAATGCCATGCATCTCCTTGATAAGACGCAATGACAGGGGAAAGCCTTCTTCCAGCCGGGTAAGGCCATGCTCCATAGCGGCAACGTAGTTGCTGACCTCCTGAACGTCTGCCAAAGGCACACCTGGCTCCTGATCTATTTCATACAAAAGAAGATCGGAAAGCGAGGATTGAGTGCCCTCAATCATGGAAGACAAAACGGCTTCTTTGCGGACATACATGTAAAGAAACAGCGGTGTGCTTGGAAGCAGCGAAGAGGCACTGTCCAAACGCCCCAATGCACGCGAAGCTGCGTCAAAGGCTGTGAGCAGCCCTGGCGTCCACTCAATGGGCGGGGCCGGTGGCAGCGGCGCGGGCACAAAGGCTTGCGCCTTTTCACCCACCGTGCTGATGGGGATATAGTATCCTTGAAGAGGGCGTTTCATTTATCCTCTGTGGGGTATGTCTGTTTTTTAGTTTCGACGAGGTACTGCCTGCATTCTTCTTGGAGAGCCGTATTGGTTGAACTTATGAAGACATGATGTTTTTTATCCATCGGGGGTTTCTGTGGAGTATGCTCGAAAGGAAAATAAGGCGGTTCGTTATTTTCCTTTTGCATTGTATCGTAAAATAAAAATTCAGAAATGTATAGCTTCTCTGTTTGTGAGTAGGCCCTACCGGCAATAATTAGGCTTATTGGATTGTTAGGCCGATGAAGTCATCAAGGCCGGTCGTGGGATTTTTAGGTGTGTTGTTGTTTGGCTGCCCTTCGGGCATGTGGGTTCGCCGTCCGTCGAGGTTTGGGACGCCTGCGCGGCGTGCGGCAAGGTGGGGCCGGTTATGGGGCTGCGCCCCTCCTCATTCTGATGCCAAACCACGCCTTGCGGGTTTGGGCCGCCATCGGCGACTACCGCCGGGCGGAAAGGCACGGATATCAGTCGCTGACGGCGCGGCAAAGCCGCGACCTGCTCCTGATTTCCGGTCGCGTTGACTGCGTCAACACTCCATCCCCCTTGCATCCCCCCCGAAGCACCCCGCTGGGAGAAGTTTTCAATTCCCGTGGAGTAGCGAGGGCACGCGGCTCGAGCTGCGGGAGCTTCCTTCACTCGCTGCGCTCGGTCAGGCGATCTCCCTCCGCGCCGCGTAAATGCCCGAGTAGGCTTGTGCTTTGGGTGGATTCCGTTTCAGCCAAAGATTACAGCTTGCTTGTGTGCTGGAATAGCTAGCTGTTGTTTAGGCAGGTTGTGATATTTTTGGGTGATGGATTTGCTGCCCTTCGGGCATGAGGGTTCGCCGTCCGGCGAGGTTTGGGACGCCTTCCCGGCGCGGGGCAAAGGGGACCGGCTATGGGGCTGCGCCCCCTTCGCGGCCCCACTTGCATCCCCCCCGAAGCACCCCGCGGGGAGAAGTTATCAATTCCCGTGGAGTAACGAGGGCACGCGGCTCGAGCTGCGGGAGCTTCCTTCACTCGCTGCGTTCGGTCAGGTGATCTCCCTCCGCGCCGCGTAAATGCCCGAGTAGGCTTGCGCTCTGGGTGGATTCAGTTTCAGCCAAAGATTATGGCTTGATTGTGTGCTGGGATAGCTAGCAGTTGTTTCGGCAGTTTGTGGGATTTTTGGGTGATGGATTTGCTGCCCTTCGGGCATGAGGGTTCGCCGCCGCGCGAATCTGGAATGCTAAAGGGTGCAAAAGAAAATCACCCAGAAGGGCACGCTGAAATCAAGTATCATGGCGTGCACAATGGAAACAAATATCCATTCCTTGCCGCAATAGCGCGTAATCACAGGCAAGGTTGTATCCATTGTAGACGCGCCGCCACAGCTGATGGGTATGAGCGGCCCAAGATGACGGGCCAGCAGCGGCGTAAGCAGCAGGGTGATGAGCTCGCGGGCAATATTGCTG
>SAAX01000181.1 GCA_009929215.1 Deltaproteobacteria bacterium
AGCTTACCGTCCGCAGCGCGAAGGCTGAAGACGGGCTTGTTCCAAGCTTTTGTCAGAAAACCGATCTGACCGTGCAGTTGCAACAGGTGGGAATCGTGAGGCGAAGCAGGTAGTTTGTCTGTGCTCTTCACTTCCAGAATTCGTATGGCATTGACGGGCGCACCCCAGACCAGCACAAAATCAAGATGGGCTTTGATGGGCACGCCCTGATGCTGCCAATTGATCTCAAGCTGCGGTAATACATGCAGACCCAGTGATGCCAGAGCCTGCCCAACCCCAGATTCAAACCAGTGCCCGCGCTGAAGCGTGAGCAGGCGCTCCAGACTGTTTGTAGTGGGCAGCACCTTTCTGGCCAGTGCAGCCCGTGGGCATTCCCAGTGCTGTCCAATGTCGCTCATACCAATGTAACTGGAACGGTCGCCCAGATGGGCAAGTGTATCTTTGTGGGCGACAGCTTGTAGGCCCTGTCTGATTAGAGCCCGCAATCCTTCCGTACGGTTCATCTGTTCCATGGGTTAGTCTCCACAAAAGCAAGAGGGCCGCCATCAGGCAGCCCTCTTACTTGGAATTTTGATTTTTGCTATGCGGCATCAACATACTTCCACCACAACTTTCTCTGCGGGTTCCAGCGGAAGCCCGAACCGGTCAGTACTTCCTTTTTGGCCTGCGTGTTGCCGGTGGCAATGATGCAAGGTCGTCCGTCCTGAGCGGTAACCTGCTGGTAGGTGACACCTTCAAGCGGTGGAAGGCTTTCAAGGCTGGCTGACGGGCGATTTGAAGGGCTTGAAAGGTTGTTTGCGGTGGCTGACTCGCATTGTCGCTCTTTTTGTGACTCAGGGGCAATTACGGGCAATTTGGGCCGTGTAGGCGATTTTTTGCCATTTTTAGCCCCTTCGCCATCGTCATCTTCGGTTACCATGCCCAACATGGCGGTAAGAGCGTAGCGACGAGCGTATGTCATTGCCGATCCCATGCCCTGCGGGTCGGCCTTGGGCAAAGGAACCACAGCAAGAGAGCTTTGCCACTGGCCAGACTCTGCATGTGTCAGCTTGGTAACCAGCCCTAAGGAGTTGGGCTGCTCCACTGGCACAGGATATTGGCACAGCCAAATGCCATTTTCGATAAGCGCATCACGGCAGGCATCCATGACGCTGTTGAGGCTGGCGTACCAGCTTTTGGTGAAGGGATTTTCTGCGTCTTTGGTGACAGGTTGCACGGTTCGCTGCACATTGAGTAAGTATTTAGCGAGTTCTGTAATATTTTCCGA
>SAAX01000030.1 GCA_009929215.1 Deltaproteobacteria bacterium
GCTGCATCCGCTTTACAAACTGCGACAAGCGCAGCCGCACCGCTACTTCTTCTTGCCTACGGCGCCGCGGCGGGGTCCCTTACGGGTGCGGGCATTGGTGTGCGTGCGCTGGCCATGCACGGGCAAGCCGCGACGATGACGCAGACCACGGAAGCAACCAATATCCATAAGGCGCTTAATGTTGCTGGAAACTTCGCGACGCAGGTCGCCTTCCACCTTGTAGTTCTGCTCGAGTTCCTTACGGATCTCGTTCACTTCGTCAGCGGAGAGGTCGTCAATGCTACGCTCCCAGTTAACGCCGGTGGAATCCAGAATTTTCATGGCCGTGGTACGGCCAATGCCATAAATATAGGTGAGCGCAATGTCCACCCGTTTGCCGCGAGGCAAATCAACACCTGCTATTCTCGCCACAATTCGTCTCCTGCCCTAGCCCTGGCGCTGCTTGTGCCGGGGGTTTTCGCAGATAACTCGAAGCACTCCCTTGCGCCGGATAACCTTACACTTGGGGCATATTTTCTTGACGGAAGGTCTTACTTTCATACCTCAATCTCCAATAAGAAACCATTGCTATTGACCAAATAAAGATCCGGCTTGCGGCTTCGCTACGAAGAACAACAGGCCGCAGCCCTCGAAATTGAGGGCGGGAACGGAAATCTTTATCCAGCTTTAACGCTGATGTCAACCTTCAATTGTATGCCGGTTCAAACCACGGTCCGAAATGCTGAGAATCTGGGGTCCGTTTGGGGTTATGGCAACGCTGTGCTCAAAATGAGCGGCCCACAAACCGTCGCGAGTAACGGCGGTCCACTGGTCGTCCAAAATGTCCACTTCGTACGTGCCAACGGTAACCATGGGCTCGATGGCAATGACCATGCCATTTTGCAGGGTCAAACCGCGCATGCCAGGCCTAAAGTTGGGTACTTCGGGCTTTTCATGCATTTTCGCGCCCACGCCATGGCCCACAAAACGGCGAACCACGTTGAAACCGGCTGCCTCAACATAATCTTGCACAGCCGCGCCGATGTCATAAACATCGTTGCCGGCTCTGGCCTGCTCTATTCCGATGTACAGGCTTTCTTCGGTTACCTTCATGAGCTTGCGGGCTTCGTCGCTCACCTTGCCAACAGGAAAGGTGCGTGCAGCATCGCCCACAAAACCTTCAAACACAACGCCCATGTCAACGCTCACAATGTCTCCCTCTTTAAGCAGCCGCGCAGAAGGGAAACCGTGAACTACCTGCTCGTTTACCGAGCAGCACAGAGCGAAGGGGTAACCGCAGTAACCAAGAAACGCCGGTTTTACCTTGTAGTCGGCGCACATGTCGCGCGCCAGCTCTTCAAGACGCATGGTAGGCAAGCCAGGCTCCACCATGTCGCCCACGGCATCCAGTATGTTGGCAACCATGCGGTTTGCTTCCCGCAGGCTGGCCACTTCCCTTTCATTCTTAATGAATGCGCCGTGATATTTTTTCATTATGCAATCACCATCCGCGCTTGTGAAAACTACAGGGTAAGCCTTGCAGCCTACCCCAAGCTTCCTAGAGCCTGCCGCTCTTACGCGCCTTGGCCATAAGGCCCTGATACTGGCTGGAGATCATATGTGACTCCACCTGATTCATGAAGTCCATGGCCACGCCCACAAGGATCAGCAAGCTCGTGCCACCAAAATAGAAGGGCACGTTAAAATTGCTGATGAGCAGCATGGGCAGCAGGCACACTATTGAAATATATGTGGCCCCAGAAAGGGTCAGCCGTGAAAGCACCGTATCTACATATTCCTGGGTCTTTTCACCAGGACGAATACCCGGGATAAACCCACCGTTTTTCTTCAGATTTTCAGCCATGTCCTTGGGATCAAAGATGATGGCAGTATAAAAATAGCAGAAGAAGAACATCAAGGCCACATACAACACGTTGTAGGCAACGCCGTGCGGCGAAAAGAAATCAGCTGCCTGCTTCACATAGAGATTGGTAGAAAACTGACCAATCGTGGCAGGAAACAACAACAGCGAAGATGCAAAAATAGGCGGAATAACGCCAGCCGTGTTCAAGCGCAAAGGCAGGTGCGAATTCTGGCCACCGTACATTTTACGCCCAACCTGACGTTTGGCATAGCTGATGGGGATTCTGCGCTGCGAGCGTTCCACAAACACAATGGCAACAGTAACCGCAGCCATAAGGGCCACAATTACAATCGCCATAAATATGCTCATGTCGCCAGCCTGGATAAGAGCCACAGACTGGATAATGCCACGTGGAATACCTACCACAATGCCGCAGAAGATAATCAGCGAAATACCGTTGCCGATACCGCGCTCTGTGATCTGCTCACCAAGCCACATAACAAGCACAGAGCCAGCCGTAAAGGTAGCCATGGTTACAAGGCGGAAATGCCAGCCGGGTGCAAGAACAACCGGGGCGCCGCCAGGACTCGTCATGTTTTCAAGACCCACCGCTATGCCAAGGCCCTGAACCAGGGTAATGAGCACGGTGAGGTAACGGGTGTACTGCGTGATCTTGCGTCGACCCGCCTGCCCCTCTTCCTTGGCCATGCGCTTGATGTCGGGGCTGACCACCTGCAAAAGCTGGATGATAATGCTTGCCGAAATGTAAGGCATGACGCCCAGAGCGAACACCGAGACGTTGGACAGGCCGCCGCCGGAAAACATGTCAAACAGGCTGAAAAGCGTGCCCGACATGCTTTGAAAAAACGACGCCAGCGCAGAAGCGTCAACGCCCGGAATGGGCACATGAACGCCTATGCGGTAGCAGCACAAAATCAGGAGGGTCCAGCCGATGCGTTTGGACAACGAAGCCTGACCCGCCATATTGTTTGCCGATCCTACTGCCATGAAACACTCGTTGCGTTTGTGCGCCTGTGGCGCAGTATGTGCGCAACGTCATTGCCCGCCGCAAGGCGGGCAATGACGCCATTGAAAGCCGTGAGGCCGCGCTTACGCGCGGCCACCAGAATTATTCAGCGGCAGAAACCGCTTCCAGCTCAGTGACGTTGCCACCGGCGTTGCGGATTTTGTCCGCAGCGGCCTGGCTGAACTTGTGAGCTTCCACCGACAGAGCACCTGAAACATCACCGCGCGAAAGAATTTTCACGGGAGCGCCCATGCGGACCAGGCCGCGAGCGTAGATGTCGTCAAGGGTGATGGTGGTCTTGCCCGGGAAGGCAGAAACGAGCGCATCAAGATTGATCACGTCGTATGTAACCTTGAAGGGGGCATTTTTGAAACCGTGCTTGGGCAAACGGCGTTGCAGGGGCATCTGGCCGCCTTCGAAGCCAGGGCGGACACCGCCACCAGCGCGAGCGTTCTGCCCTTTGTGGCCCTTGCCCGCAGTGCAGCCCAAACCGGAGCCAGAGCCACGGCCCACGCGACGGCGGGTCTTACGCTCTTCCGGAAAAGGAAACAGATTGTGCAGTTGCATGGTATATCCTTTGGCCGTTAGTCAACAACGGCGACCATATGCGGAACTTTGGCGATAATGCCCCGAATGGCCGGGGTATCCTTGAACGTCTTGACCATCTCGCGGCGCTTGAGGCCAAGGGAGTCCAGCAGCTTGCGCTGCGCGGGCGTAGAGCCGATGCGCGAACGCACGAGTTTTACCTTGATTTCTGCCATGGTTACTTCCTCGGAGCTTCCAGCTTCTTACCGCGCAGGGCCGAAACATCTTCGGCGCTGCGCAGGGAAACGAGGCCCTGCATGGTGGCGCGAAGCACGTTGTGCGGGTTGTTGGTACCGATAGCCTTGGCGAGGACGTCGCGGATGCCTACGGCTTCCATGACGGCGCGCACAGCACCACCGGCGATGATGCCGGTACCTTCAGAGGCGGGCTTCAACATGACGCGACCGGCGCCGAAACGACCGAGCACTTCATAAGGAAGCGTGCCTTCAAGCAAAGACACCTGGACGCGGTTCTTGCGAGCGCGTTCGGTAGCCTTGCGAAGAGCTTCGGGCACTTCCTGGGCCTTGCCCAGACCGAAGCCCACGCCGCCCTTGCCGTCGCCCACAACAACGAGGGCGCTGAAGCTGAAACGGCGACCGCCCTTGACGACCTTGGCCACGCGGTTGAGGGAAACGATTTTTTCGATTTCGCCCAACTCGTTCTGCTGAGTTTCAGTATTTTCCTGACGCATATTAGAACTCCAAGCCGCCTTCGCGGGCGCCGTCGGCTACGGCCTTGACGCGACCGTGATAAATATACCCGTTGCGATCGAATACCACTTGATTGATATTCTTCTCCTTGGCCATCCGGGCAATTTCCTTGCCCACCATTTCGGCGCCGCTCTTGTTGCAGTGCAGGCCGGCTTCGGTCTTGGAAAGCGAAAGGGTAGAGGCGGCAGCCAGAGTTACGCCATCCAGATCGTTGATGATCTGGGCGTAGATGTGCAGGTTGGACCTGAACACAACCAGACGCGGACGCTCGAAGGTGCCGTTGACTTTCTTGCGGATACGGATCTTGCGGCGCTGCCGGGATTCGTTCTTGCTGTATTTCATGACGCGCCCCCCTACTTCTTGCCGCCGGACTTACCAACCTTGCGGCGGATAGTCTCGGTAACGTACTTGATGCCCTTGCCCTTGTAGGGTTCAGGCTTACGAATGCGGCGAATCTTGGCGGCCATTTCGCCCACAAGTTCCTTATCAATACCGGAGAGGGTCAGAACCTGACCTTCAACAGTGGCCTTGATGCCGTCGGGCAGTTCAACGAGCACAGGGTGGGAATAGCCCACGGAAAGCTCGATCATGTTGCCCTTGACCGCCACACGGTAACCAACGCCGATAACTTCAAGGCCCTTGGAAAAGCCCTTGGTCACGCCTTCAATGCAGTTAGCAAGAAGAGTACGACGCAAACCATGCTGCGAACGGCTCTGGCGGTTATCTTCAATACGGCTGAGCGTCACATGGCCGTCAGCCTGTTCATAAGTGAGCAGGGAGCAGACAGGGGTGCTCAGTGAGCCTTTGGGCCCTTTAACTTCCACAACATCCGTTCCGATCTTGACTTCAACGCCATTGGGAACGGCAACGGGCAGTCTACCTATTCTCGACATGGTGCACCGCCTACCAGATTTCGCACAAAAGTTCGCCGCCCACCTTCTTAGCATGGGCAGTCATGCCGTCCAGCACACCGCTGGACGTGGACAAAATGCAGATGCCGAGGCCGTTCTGCACCCTGGGGATGTTGTGCGCGCCAACGTAAACCCGGCGACCGGGGGTGCTCACACGCTTCAGCCCGCTGATGACGGGCTTACCCTTCTGGTACTTGAGAGTAATGACAATGTTTTTTTCGGCCACGGCCACGTCTTCGACGTAACCTTCCTGCTTGAGGATGGCGGCTAAAGATTCCTTCATCTTCGAGCTCGGCACATTTACTTCCTTGTGCAGGGCCAAATGCGCGTTGCGGATGCGGGTGAGCATATCCGCAATGGGATCTGTCAACATCGAATGCTCCTGAGAGTTTGGGGGCGGGGTTGACGGCCCTATGCCGTCACTTCCCGCTGGTGCGCAAGGCGCACCTTCCGGGCGTTTACACGCCCGGAAATCTTACCAGCTCGACTTGCGCACGCCGGGCAGTTCACCACGAAGGGCCATGTTGCGGAAGCAGATACGGCAGATGCCGAACTGGCGCAGGAAAGCCCTGGGGCGACCACAAAGCGGGCAGCGATTGTAGGCGCGGGCGCTGAACTTAGGCTTGCGCTTGGCCTTTACTTCCAGAGAAGTACGGGACATGGCTTAACTCCTACTTGCGGAACGGCATGCCAAGCTGGTCGAGAAGGAACTTGCCTTCTTTGTCCGTGGCCGCCGTGGTGACGATGGTGATATTCATGCCCTTGGGGTTTTCAACACGGTCAGCTTCCATTTCGGGGAAGATGGTGTGCTCTTTGATGCCCAGGGTGAAATTGCCGCGCCCATCGAAACCGCGATCAGGAATACCGCGGAAGTCACGCACTCGGGGCAAGGCAAAGTTCATGAGCTTGTCCAAAAAGTCCCACATGCGCTCTTTGCGCAGGGTTACACGCACACCAATAGGCATGCCTTCGCGCAACTTGAACGCGGCAATGGACTTCTTAGCCCGAGTAACAACGGCTTTCTGGCCTGCAATGGCGGTAAGTTCCGCCATGGCTTCTTCCATCAGCTTGTTGTTCGAGCTGGCGGCGCCAAGGCCGATGTTCAGAGAGATCTTTTCGATGCCGGGCAGTTGCATGGAAGAGGAGTAACTAAACTCCTTTTGCAGTACCGGAACCACCTTCTCTCTATATATCTTTTCAAGGCGTGTCATCGTATCACCTTATTCCATGACTTCGTTGCACTTTTTGCAGAAGCGCACTTTCTTTTCCTTGCCCTCGGACTCGATGGTCTTGTAACCCACTCGAGTGGCCTTGCCGCAGGCAGAGCAGACAACCATAAGGTTGGATACGTGGATAGGCATTTCCTTTTCCACGATACCGCCAGGCTGCTGGGCATAGGGGTTGGGACGCATGTGGCGTTTGACCATGTTGGTCTTTTCCACAAGCACGCGATCCTTCTTGCGCAGGATCTTCAGCACCTTGCCGATTTTGCCCGCGTCCTTGCCGGCGATTACCATCACCTTGTCGTCCTTGCGGATGCGATACATTTTCATGACGGTCTCCTACAGCACTTCCGGGGCCAGCGAAATAATTTTCATGAAGTTCTGGGCGCGAAGCTCACGTGCCACGGGGCCGAAGATACGCGTACCCACCGGCTCACCCTGGTTGGAGAGCAGCACGGCGGCGTTGCCGTCGAACTTGATGTAGCTGCCGTCCATGCGACGCACTTCTTTAGCGGTGCGCACGATAACAGCCTTCATAACATCGCCCTTCTTAACCTTGCTGTGGGGCATGGCTTCTTTAACAGAGACCACGATAATGTCGCCCACCGAGGCGTAGCGGCGGTGTGAACCGCCCAGCACCTTGATGCAGGCAACCTTTTTGGCGCCGGAATTATCGGCCACCTGAAGCGTCGATTCTACCTGGATCATGGCACTACCCTACACGGCTTTTTCAATGATGGAGACGAGATGCCAACGCTTGTTGCGCGAAAGCGGACGGAACTCCACAATTTTAACCTTGTCGCCCATACCGCATTCGTTCATGGGATCATGAGCCGTGAACTTCTTGCGGCGCCTCACATACTTTTTAAGCAGAGGATGCTTGACCAGGGTCTCGACGCGCACGACAATGGTCTTGTCGTTCTTGTCGCTCACCACGATGCCGGTCAGCGTTCTGCCCTTGCGATCTTCCAGAGCTTGCATGTTCAGGCCCTCTGTTCCTTTTCGTTCAATACGGTCTCGATGCGTGCCACCTGCTTACGCATGACTTTCAGTTCGGAAGTCTTTTCAAGCTGTGCAGCGGCATGCTTGAAGCGGGCACTCATCAGTTCCTTGCGCTGCTCGGTGAGAGCCGTACGCAGTTCTTCAACGCTCATGGAGCGCAGATCCTGTGCGGCGGGCCGGGCGGCGGTTTCGTTCTTTTTCTTGGCAGCCATTTAGATGCCCTCCCTCACCACAATGATGGTCTTAACGGGCAGCTTGTGAGCGGCGCGGGTCAGCGCCTCACGGGCGAGCTCAAGGCTCACGCCCTTGATTTCATACAGCACGCGGCCGGGCTTAACCGGAGCGCACCAACCCACCGGCGCACCCTTACCGGAACCCTGACGGGTTTCCAGAGGCTTGGCGGTCACGGGACGGTCGGGGAACACGCGGATCCACACTTTACCGCCACGCTTGATATGACGCATCATGGCAATACGAGCCGCTTCGATCTGCTGGCTGGAAAGCTGGCCATGCTGCACGGTCTTAAGACCGATATCGCCAAAGGCAATGGTGGCGCCGCGGGTGGCCAGGCCACGCAGGCGACCTTTCTGCCACTTGCGGAATTTAACTCTTTTGGGCGCAAGCATTACTGATCAACCTCTTTGTCAAGGATTTCACCCTTATAGATCCACACCTTGACACCGATGATGCCGTAGGTGGTGCGCGCTTCGGCAAAGCCGTAGTCGATGTCGGCACGCAGGGTCTGCAAGGGCACGCGGCCATCGCGGTACCATTCGGTACGGGCGATTTCTGCACCAGCCAGACGACCAGCGCAGGTTACCTTGATGCCTTCGCCGCCGAACTTACGGGCCATGGAAACGGTACGCTTCATGGCGCGCCTGAAGGCCACGCGGCGCTCGAGCTGCTGGGCGATATTTTCGGCCACCAGCTGGGCGTCCACTTCGGGGCGACGGATTTCGTTCACTTCAAGAGAGAACTCGCGGCCGAACTTCTGACGAAGATCGTTGCGAAGCTTTTCGATTTCCACACCCTTGCGGCCGATAACAATACCGGGGCGAGCGGTGGAAAGGATAAGCCGTACCTTGCCGCCGGCACGTTCGATTTCGATTTTGGAAAGTCCTGCATGAAACAGAAGCTTCTTCACGAACGCGCGGATTTTGCTGTCTTCGTAGACAAAGGCAGGGTAATCTTTTTTGCTGAACCAGCGGGACAGCCAATTCTTGTTATACCCAAGCCGGAACCCGAACGGATGTACTTTCTGACCCATAGCCTATTCCTGCCCTTCTGCGAGTATAACGGTGATGTGGCTGGTGCGCTTGTGAATCTTGGTCGCCCGGCCCTGGGCACGGGGCATGAAGCGCTTCCAGGTGGGGCCTTCGTTGACCACGATTTCTTTCACCACCATGGCATCCACATCAACGCCGCCCAGCTGCGAGGCATTGGCCAACGCGCTTTTGAGCACGCCGAAAAGCACGCCAGCGGGCTTGTTGGGTGTGAAGCGCAGAAGGTTCATAGCCTCCTCCACTCCCATACCCTGCACGTTCTTGGCCACAAGACGGGTCTTGCGCGGCGAAACGCGCTGGAATTTCGCGATTGCTTTAGATTCCATATGCCTACCCTACTTCTTGCCGGCCTTGGCCTTTTTGTCGGCGGCATGCCCATGGAAGGTACGAGTGGGCGAGAATTCGCCCAGCTTGTGGCCCACCATGTTTTCGGTAACGAACACCGGCACGAACTTCTTGCCATTATGCACCGCAAAGGTCAGTCCCACCATTTCGGGCAGGATGGTCGAGCGGCGCGACCAGGTCTTGAGTACGCGGCGGTCACTGTTGGCCACTGCGCTGTCGACCTTCTTCATTACATGGGCGTCAACAAACGGCCCTTTTTTCAACGATCTCGGCATGAGCTACTCCTACTTCTGGCCGCGGCGTTTGATAATCAGCCGGGAAGAGGCCTTCTTCTTGTCGCGGGTCTTGTAACCCTTAGCAGGCATACCCCAAGGCGACACAGGATGACGGCCACCAGAGCTTCTGCCTTCGCCACCGCCCAGGGGGTGGTCGATGGGGTTCATGGCTACGCCGCGAACCTTGGGACGACGACCCAGCCAACGATTGCGGCCAGCTTTGCCCAGAGAGATGGTTTCGTGGTGCACATTGCCCACCTGACCCACAGTGGAAACGCAGGTGGCAAGCACCTTGCGCACTTCGCCCGAGGGCAAACGCAGCAGGGCGTAGTTGCCTTCTTTGGCGACCAACTGGGCGTAGGTTCCGGCGGCGCGGCACATCTGGCCGCCCTTGCCGGGGTACAGCTCGATATTGTGCACAACAGTACCCACGGGGATGCGGGCCAACTGAAGGGCATTACCGGGCTTGATGTCGGCCACGACGCCGTTGCGTTCGTTGATGCCAGACATGATTTTGTCACCCTGCTTCAGACCAACCGGAGCGAGGATGTAGCGCTTTTCGCCGTCCGAATAGTGCAGAAGCGCAATACGGGCGGAACGGTTAGGATCGTATTCAATGTGCGCAACAGTGGCTTCAATGCCGTTCTTGTCGCGCTTGAAGTCGATGATGCGGTACAGACGCTTTACACCACCGCCACGACGACGGCTTGTAACGCGACCCAGATTGTTGCGGCCGGCCTTTTTGTTAAGGCCTTCAGTGAGCGACTTCTCAGGGCGCGTCCGGGTGATTTCCTCAAAGTCGGAAACCGTCTGGAAGCGACGCCCCGCGGAGGTCGGTTTCAGCTTGCGGACAGCCATGATTACACTCCCTCGAAGAACTCAATTTTATCGCCCTGGCGAAGCGTAACATACGCTTTTTTCCAGCCGGGCTTACGGCCTACAACGCGACCTTGGCGCTCCCTGTTCATGGGGGCGCGGCGCACAACGTTGACCGCTTCCACTTTAACGTCAAAAGCCTTTTCCACAGCCTGCTTGATTTCAAGCTTGTTGGCCTGGGTGTGGACCATAAAGGCCACCTGCTGGGCTTCGTCCTTGATCAAGGTCGTTTTTTCGGTCAGCAGGGGCTTGAGCAGAACAGAAGTAGTTTCCATCTTACGCCCCCTTCTTCGCGAAACGAGCCTGAACAGGTTCGATAGCGCCTTCAAGCAACACGAGCTGCTTGTGCTTGAGGATTTCAAGCACGCTAAGGCGATCGACCGTGGTCAGGGTGAGACCCGGAATGTTGCGGGCGGAACGGGTCAGCGCGCAATCTTCGGCGGGTGCCACGATGAGAGCCTTCGAGAGGCCCAACGTATCGGCAACCTTGGCAAAATGCTTGGTTTTGGCTTCGGGCAGTTCAATGCCCTTAACCACCATCAGGGTTTCGGCAGCCAGGCGGCTCGAAAGGGCCATCTTCATGGCCAGGGCGCGCACCTTGCTGTTAACCTTGAAGCTGTAATCACGCGGGCTGGGTCCGAAGATGATAGCACCACCGCGCCAAATGGGCGAACGGTTGGAGCCAGAGCGTGCACGGCCAGTGCCCTTCTGCTTCCAGGGCTTAGCGCCGCCGCCGGAAACCAGCGCGCGGGTCTTAACCATATGCGTTCCTGCGCGTTTAGCCGCCATTTGGGCGCGCGCCACGAGGTTGAGGATTTCGGGCCTCACCTCGATTTCGAACACGTCGGAAGCAAGCGTAACTTCACCGCTTTCCTGATTGTTCTGGTCATATACTTTAACGGTAGCCATTGCTGCTTCCTCTACTGCTTGCGGATCAGCACCAGCCCGTTCTTGGGGCCGGGCACGGAACCTTTGACCAGAATGACGTTGTCTTCGGGACGCACGTCAACGATGGTCAGGCCCAATTCCGTAACGGTTTCATTGCCCCAATGGCCAGCCATTTTCCGACCCTTGAAGACGTGGCCAGGAAAGGTGTTGTTACCAATGGAACCATTGTTGCGGTGCACCTTTTCGCAGCCGTGGGTGTCTTTGGAACCTGCGAAGTTCCAACGACGCATGCGGCCCTGATAGCCCTTACCCATGCTGGTGCCGGTAACCTTGACCTTTTCGCCAGCGGCGAAAATTTCAACGGTCAGTTCCTGACCCAGTTCCTGCTCCGGCGCGCCCGAAAGGCGGATTTCGCGCAGGTGACGGAAAAGCCCCTTGCCTGCCTTGGCAAAATGCCCCTGCAAAGCCTTGGGGGTGTGCTTTTCCTTAGCGGGGGTCATCGCGATCTGCACGGCGTTGTAGCCGTCAGTATCCGCGGTTTTGACCTGGGTGACAGGGCACGGACCGGCCTCAATCACCGTGACAGGCACGGCAGCGCCAGCGCCGTCAAATATGCGGGTCATACCGAGTTTGCGACCCAAAATTCCCATTTTCTCAGCCATGACTGCCTCTCGCTAGAGCTTGATTTCTACGTCCACACCGGCGGGCAACGAAAGCTTGCCCAGCGCGTCGACGGTCTGCTGCGTGGGTTCCAGGATATCCATGAGCCGCTTGTGAATGCGCATTTCAAACTGCTCACGGGACTTCTTGTCCACATGCACGGAACGCTGCACGGTGTACTTGTGAATGTTGGTGGGCAGGGGAATTGGTCCCGCCACACCGGCACCGGTATTGCGCGCCGTATCCACGATTTCCGCAACGGCTTTATCCAGAATGCGGTAATCGTAGGCTTTGAGCTTGATCCGAATGCGATCGCTGCTAACTGTCGTCATTGTGCCTACTCCGTTTGCAAAAACATCCCGCGCGGCCCAATGGGCTACGAGCGCGGGCTCCTTCACAGCATACGCGGGCCATGAATCATGACCCGATTGGCCGACCTTACCCTAGCAAGGAACGGAAACGGAGCAACGTAAGGGGTTGCGCTAATGCGCGCATCACGCCTGAAATTTCAGGAAGAATTCGGAAGATTGGACGCCTGAACGCGCCTGCATCATCCGCGTGATGCTCCCCAGCGTCGCCCAGGCTAAGCTATCCATAGAATACAGATAGCGAAGCGGTCCCGCAGGGTCACCAAATGGGGGGCTATCCCCCCTACCTTACAGCCCCGGGTCACGCGTAGCCTGGGGGCTACGGTGGGATCCGTCTTTGGGCTGGAACGGCTCGACATTGTCCGGCATTCGGTAACGCCTGCACATGTCAAAACCCGCCACGTACACAAACTAATGTTCGTCTTGGGTGCATCAGAGTGAGCTCAACCCACTCTCCCCTGCCGTCCAGGGATCGCCGACAAAAAGAAGCTTTTTATCGCGCGGACATTTTTTCTACCCAAGTTGCCCCTGAACGTCAAGACATTTTCACATTATTTTTGTAAGGTCATGAAGCTTCGCGCAATGAAGGCATCTCTTAGCACTTGACGTAAGAACAGTGCAACCCTACAAATGCAACGCATACCTTAAACAAGCCATGCTCCTTACATAGCCATGACACGACTTGCGCAGCTCGCTTGCCATCCACAGCTCCGCGCATTCTTTCAGGAGTTTTCATGTCAACAGTCGATACCGCAAATCGGGCCAAATTGAGTACATACCAAGAAACGGTCATATCATACATTACCAAGGAAAACGGCCACATTCTTGTGGTCAGCGACGATCAGGCCTTTTGCACACAGCTGAGGCTGACCCTGGCCAAAGAAATGGGCCTCACCGCCCAAAGCATTTTTACCTCGCTGGCCGACCCCCGCATGATGTTGCGCGAACTACGCGATATCATGGCCCGCCACCCCGCCCCCCTCGTTTTTATTGAACGCAGCATTGGCGGCCGCGATCTGAGTTTTTTGGTAAGCCAGATCAAGCAGGCCTTTACCGCACTCAAAATCATTGTGCTCACAAGTGATGTGCAGCGTGATCGGCTCATGCTGCTACATGAAGTAGGCGCAGATAATTTTATTGCCAAGCCTGTTTCAGCTAATACGCTTATTGAAAAAATGGCCTTTACCCTCAAGCCACAGAGCAAACTGGGCCAGATCATAGACATGGCAAAAAAGCTCTTTGCCCTGAAAAAATACGACATGGCCCTTACAGCATGCCAAAAAGTGCTGGCCCTCAAGCCCGGCAGCGCAGCGGCCTTTCTGGTAATGGGCGATGTATTTCGCGCTACACAGCAGTACGACAAGGCCCGGCTTTCGTATGAATCGGCGGCCAAATCTGCCGACCTGTATCTGGCCCCCTTGCAGCGGCTGGCTGAAATGTTTGAAGAAATTGGTGATGTTCCCCAGCAGTTGCGCTACCTCGAAAAACTCGACTCCCTGTCACCGCTCAATGTAGACCGCAAGGTGAGCCTTGGCGAGGCGCACTTTGCCAACGGCGACATGGAAAAAGCCGAGAGTTTTTTTGAAAAAGCCGTTGTGCAGATGAACCGCGAGGCCGCCGATGGCCTCAGCGCCCTTTCAAGCCGCATTGCGGGCATTTATGGGGACCGGGCCCCCGAAATGGCTGAAAAATTTCTTCGCAGCAGCCTTGAGGCCAAGGGCAAACGCCTTGGCCGCAGCGACCTCTCCCTTTTCAACCAGCTGGGCATAAGCCTGCGCAGGCAGGGCCGCTGGCACGATGCCATCACCGAATACAAGCGCGCCTTAAAAATAGCTCCCGACGACCCCACGCTCTATTATAATGTAGGCATGGCCTTTGCCGAGGGGGCGGATTTTATTCAGGCCAAGGCCAATCTGGTCAAGGCCATGGATATTGACCCCGAAATGCTCAAGACCAATGCCACCATTGCCTGCAACTTTGGCGCGGTATTTCTGCAAGCTGGCGACCGCGAGCGGGCTACCCAGTTTTTCCAGCAGGCTCTTGCCCTGAAACCGGGCATGAAAATCGCCCTGCAAGGTTTGCAACGCGCACAGGCATAAGCCTGCATTCCTGCTGGCAGGCGGGGATTCTGGTCTTTTTGCATCGACAAAGGCAACAAAACAAATAATAATTCTGCCGCGCAACATTGCCAACCTTATTATTGTGTCTTATTTTCAAGAGATGCCGTGCTTTGCCCTTTGGGGGCAGAGTGCCACGCAATCTGCATATCCCGTAGCGCAATGCCCCACTGGTGTTCGCGCAGCGTAAGCGACTGGCCCTTGTGTGATAAGGAGAGTTCATGTTTGGTTTTCTTTTCAAAAAAATCTTCGGCAGCACCAACGACCGCTACCTGCGTAAGCTTCGCCCCCTGGTGCAACGCATCAACGAGCTTGAGCCCGAGATGCAGCAGCTGGAAGATGCGGATTTTCCCATCCGCATTGCCCAATACCGCCAGGAAGTGCAGGACGGCGTGCGTGACCTTGATGCCCTGCTGCCCGAAGTATTTGCCCTGGTGCGTGAAGCTTCGCTGCGCAGACTGGGCATGCGCCACTATGACGTGCAGCTCATAGGCGGCATGGTGCTGCACAAGGGCAAGATTGCCGAAATGAAGACCGGCGAAGGCAAAACCCTGGTCGCAACCCTGCCTGTGGTGCTGAATGCGCTGTCTGGCAAGGGTGTACACGTTGTGACAGTCAACGACTATCTGGCCAAGCGCGATGCAGGCTGGATGGGCCAACTGTATGATTTTCTTGGCCTGAGCACGGGCGTGATAGTGCACGGGCTGGACGACGAAGAGCGCAAGGTCGAATACGCCAAGGACATCACCTACGGCACGAACAATGAGTTCGGCTTCGACTACCTTCGCGACAACATGAAATTTTACGCCAGCCAGCTTGTCCAGCGTCCCCACAACTTTGCCATTGTGGACGAAGTGGACTCCATCCTTATCGATGAAGCCAGAACCCCGCTGATCATTTCGGGCGCATCTGACGAATCGGTGGGCATGTACCGCACGGTGGACGACATTGTGCGCAAGCTTACCCCCGAACATTACCAGGTGGATGAAAAGGCCCGCACCGCCATGCTGACCGACGAAGGCGTGGCCCGCTGCGAAGAGCTGCTCAAGGTGGACAACCTGTTTGATCCCGCCCACATCACCGCCCAGCACCACGTCATGCAGTCGCTCAAGGCGCACCTGATTTTCAAGCGCGATGTGGACTATATTGTCCAAGAAGACCAGGTCATCATTGTTGACGAGTTTACGGGCCGCCTCATGGCTGGCCGCCGCTATTCAGACGGACTGCATCAGGCCCTGGAAGCCAAGGAACACGTTACCATTGCCGCCGAAAACCAGACCCTGGCCTCCATCACCTTCCAGAACTACTTTCGCCTGTACGCCAAGCTTTCGGGCATGACCGGCACAGCCGATACCGAAGCTGTGGAATTCCACCAGATTTACAATCTCGCTGTTCTTTCCATCCCGCCCAACAGGCCCATGGTCCGCAAAGACTACCCTGATCTTATTTTCCGCTCGCGGCAGGAAAAGTTCGACGCCATTGTTGAGGCCATTGCCGAGCTGCACAAAAAAGAGCAGCCCGTGCTTGTAGGTACGATTTCCATCGAAACGTCAGAAATGCTTTCGCACCAGCTGACAAAGCTCGGCATTCCCCACAGCGTGCTCAACGCCAAACAGCACGAGAAAGAAGCCGAAATCGTTGCCCTTGCCGGGCAGAAAGGCCGCGTGACCATTGCCACCAACATGGCTGGCCGTGGTACAGATATCATGCTGGGCGAAGGTGTGGTTGAACTTGGCGGTCTGCATATTCTTGGCACAGAGCGGCACGAAAGCCGCCGTATCGACAATCAGCTTCGTGGCCGTTCTGGCCGCCAGGGCGACCCCGGCTCCTCGCGCTTCTACCTTTCGCTTGAAGACGACCTCATGCGGCTTTTTGGTTCAGACCGCATCAAGGGCCTCATGGAAAAACTGGGGCTGCGCGACGGCGAAGCCATCGAAAACGCCATGGTTACCCGTGCGGTGGAAGGCGCTCAAAAGCGCGTTGAAGCCCACCACTTTGAAATACGCAAAACACTGCTCGATTATGACAACGTCATGAACCAGCAGCGCGAGGTCATCTACACCCTGCGCCGCGAACTCATGGTGGAAGAAGACCTTGAGCCTGTTTTGCAGGAATTCATGAGCGACGTGCTCGACGATGTGTACGGCCCGCTGGACAATATTTCGCCAGACGATCTGGAAGCCGCCCAGGCTACGGCCATGGCTCGCCTGCGCAACGTGTTCAACCTCGACCGCGTACTCGACGAAGGCGCTGCCCTGCCCGAACGCGAAGAAACGCAAGCCATTGCCAGTGGCATACTCGACCAGCTCAAGACAGAAACCGGCCCCACCTATGCCGATATTTTGCGCTACTTTTTGCTGGAAGAACTGGACCGCTGCTGGAAGGAACACCTGCGCAACATGGACTCGCTGCGTGACGGCATAGGCCTGCGCGGCTATGGCCAGCGCGATCCCAAGCTGGAATACAAGCGTGAAGGCTTTGAAATGTTTCAGGCCATGCTGTTCCAGATCCGCGAAAGCGTGTTCCGCGCCCTTACGCGTGTGCGTGTGCGCATTGAGCCCATACCTGAAGAAGAACAGCAGCCCGTTGAGCAGGCGGCCCCCATTGAAGACCCCACGGGCACGCCCCTGGCCCGCGAATACCGCCACAAGGAAAGCAACGCCCAGCTTTCGTACTCCAGCGGCGGCAGCATCAGCGAAGATGGCCAAAAACCCGCCAAGGCTGGCCCGCGCATTGGCCGCAACGACCTTTGCCCCTGCGGCAGCGGCAAAAAGTACAAAAAGTGCTGCGGACGCGAAAGCTAGCAGCAGGTAATATCGATTGTTTTTTAAGGGCGGGGTTTGATTACCCCGCCCTTATACTATTTTGCGCAGAGCAGGCACAGTACGCCGTGCAGCCCGCGCACCATGCCACTGCCCTGCACAGCCAGTCAGACTGATTGGCATTCGCGCTCTTGGCGTGTAGTGTATTTGCATGCAGTTTTGAGGAGACCTTGCCATGGACCAGACGACAGCCCAGCTTCGCAGGCTGGAAAGCGCCATTCATTCACAATACCTTGAATCTCTTGATGTTTCAGAAGCAGAATATGAAAAATTACGAGAAATTCTGCGGATGGGGCTGACAGAAGAACAAGGCATTGTGGCAATCAAACAATGGTTGAACAGCCATGACCCGGTACAGCAGCAACCAGAGTGATCCTTATATTGCCAGCAATGGCGTGCTGCTAAACAGTCTTGGCATCACCGTACAGAACGATCTGGACATTGCCGAGCGTCTGTTTGTTTCGTGGCGAGAAACAAATCTTCCCCGAACATTTGTCTACGACGACCAACTGCTCTGCCGCGTTCACCGACATCTTTTTCAGGATTTATACCTCTGGGCGGGAGAATACAGAACCGTCAACATCAGCAAGGGAGAAGCTCCTTTTGCGCCTCCCCTGAATATTGGCGCCACTATCAATGTTCTTGTGCAGAAATATCCCATTGAGACGTTACGCAGCGCGTCTCCAGACAATTTTGCACTGTTTCTGGCCGATATTATCTCGGAATACAACGCAATCCATCCTTTCCGCGAGGGCAACGGGCGTTCCATACGCGCGCTGGCCATGCTGCTGGCTGAACATTGTGGTCATCCTATGGACTGGACGCCCATAACCCGCGACCAGTGGGCCAAGGCTTCTGTAGAAAGTTTTTACGGTTCACCAGACAGCATGATTTTGGTGGTTCGGCAGGCCTTGGGGCTCACCAGCTAGACTTTTGTTACCTACAGACGTTATTCCGAAGTAAAAAGGGGCACTTTTGTGCCCCTTTTTACTGCATTAGAAATAATCCGAAAAATACGGTTTGTCCGGCGGAATAAGCGTTTCCAGCGTTTTCAGCAGGTGGTAGTCCATGTCTATGCGGTCGTTGTTGTACAGGTATGTTGGCCGCTTGTAGCCCATCAGCATGGTGGTGAGGGTCTTGATATCCAGTGAGAGGCGATGCCCGGTGCTCCAGCTGTTGACCTTTTCGCAAAAGGTGCGGCCATCGCGCCAGCTTACATGAAATATGCCGTTGTTCCACGGGGCCATTACGTCGCTCACCTCAATCTCAAGGGCGAGTTTGGGGTCTTCAAACTGAAAGCTGTACTGCTCCAAAAAGCGCTGCACATCCACAATTCGGGCCATGGCATAGGGCTGAATGCTCTCGTCGATTTCGCTGTCTTCAAACTGAAAGGCGATGGGCTCACCTGTGTAGTTGGCCCCCTCCACCTTGGTTATCATGGAAAAATGGGCGCTTATGTAGTTCCAGATGCCGTACTTGGCCTCCTGGTTCAGATAGACCATTTCCTTGATGCTGAAAACTTCGTTTTCAATGTAATAGATAACATAGCCCAAGGGCTTGGCGTCTGCGCTGTAATACACAGCGGCCATAACGTCGTCCGAATCCCAGCGCCAGTACTCCTCCCACTCCAGTTTGCCGCGAATGAGCGCGCCGTGTTCCTGCAAGGCAAAATACTTGTAAACCCGGTGCAGGTCTTCGCACTCTATATCTACGCGCTCAATCTGCCCGTCCACGGGATGGCGCTTGGGCAGCTGGGTGTCCTTGATGGCAAAGGTCATTTTGTCCGATACAATTTCCCAGCCGTGCTTGCGGTACAGGGGAATGGAATAGGGGCAAAGATACGAGATGATTTGCTGCTGCGAGCGCATGTATTCCAGGCTTTTGCCAATAAGCGCATGGATGAGCCCGCGCCCCGTGTATTCAGGATAGGTAGCCACGCCCGTGATGCCGCCCATCTTGCATATTTCGCCCTGAATATTCACTTCCATGGGGTAGATGACAATCTGCGAGGCCAGATGCCCCTTGTAGAACCAGCCCATAACGTGCGACGCCTCAAATATGGGCATCTTCGACTGCTTCATCTCCATGTCAGACCAGCCAATGCGGGCCATCTCAGAGGTGCTGACCTGAAAGGCGTAGCGCAGCAGGGCCTCAAATTCTTCAAAATCTTCTTCGCCAAGCTGGCGCAGTTCAAAGGCATCTGTGCCCACATCCTTACCGGCGGGGGCCTCTCTGTGTTGGGCGGCAGCGCCCTGCGCGGCTGACCCGCGCTCGCGTCGAACTACTGGCACAAGGGGTGCGCCGGTGTGCTCGTCGGGCGGAACCCCCGCACCGTGGAAAGGATGCGGCTCTTGCAGACGCGGCCCGTCAAGCGGGGGAAGATGCTGCTGTTTATGAAGAATACGCATGTAATGCCTTCTCTATAAGTGTGAAAAACCGCTGTACATCGGGCGAACCGATTGCGCAAGAGGTTTCACTGGCCGCCCAAAGGGGGGGCAAAAAGCTGTTTGTCAGATGTCGAGGCCAGCGGCGAGGCGGCGTTGCTTGAGCGCGTCAAAAACCGACTGGCTCACGCGCAAGCCCCCATAGCCCTGCCCCAGACGGATGGTGGGCTTGTTGGAGCCGTGGTAGTCAGACCCGCCGGAAACGCCAAGGTCAAAGCGTTTGGCCAGGGCCAGGCAGGTGCGGATATCCGCCTCGGAATGTTCACTGTGGTAGGCTTCAATGGCGCTCAGGCCAGCATCCTTGAGCCGTGCCACCATGATGTCGAGCCAGCCAGCCGGGGCCTTCCACAGCAGGGGGTGGGCAAGGCTCACCGTTGCACCGGCCGAAGCCAGCAGGCTCACGCTTTCCTCAGGCTCAAGCACTGTTTTGGGCAGATAGGCCTTGCCCCGGCTGCCCAAAAATTCCTTAAAAACCTGCCGCACATTCTTGGCAAACCCCTTGCGCAACAGCACTTCGGCAATGTGGGGCCGCCCCACGCTCTCGCCCCTGGCGGCGGCCAGCACTTCTTCCATGCTTATGTCGTACCCAAGATCCTGCAATCTTGTCACAATGCCCACGTTGCGTTCGGCGCGTTTCTCGCGCAGCCAATGCAGTTTCTCCAGCAGGGGTTGCGGGTCTTGCGGCAGCCACAGACCAAGAATATGCAGCTCACCCAGCTCCGTGCCGGTAGATATTTCGCACCCGCGCACAACCTCAATGCCCAGCTCGCGCCCGGCCTGTTGGCCTTCATCCAGCCCGGAAAGCGTGTCGTGGTCGGTTATAGCCACAGCTGCAAGACCGGCCGCATATGCGTTGGCCACAAGCTGCGCCGGAGAATCCGTGCCGTCAGAGGCAGAAGAATGCGTGTGCAGATCTATAAATTTCATACTCTCTTTCATGGGATAATAAGCATACCGCAAAATGACAATATGGGGCAAGCCTTGAACTGGATGGCGCTTGGAGATAGAATGCCTGCTCACGCTGAAAACAAGGATTTTTTATGCCTATGGAAACTACCGAACTATTAAAGATTTTAGCCTGCCCCAAGTGCCTTGGGAACCTGGTTGCCCTTGAAGACAACGGAACAGTGGCCGCCTTTGCCTGCAAGGCATGTGGTGTTGCCTACCCCGTGCGCGACAACATACCCATCATGCTGGTGGAAGAGTCCATTCCCCTTGCAGACTGGAACAGGGATCACCCCGCCGCCAAGGAAAAAGCCTGATGCGTCTGCTGGTTGCCTCTGACCTGCACGGCTCGATGGAAAGCCTGAGCTTTCTGCTGCACAGGGCTCACCAGTTTGCCCCAGACGCACTGGTGCTGCTGGGCGACCTGGTGTACCACGGCCCGCGCAATCCGCTGCCGCAGGGCTACGACACCCGCTCAATGCTGCAAGCCATGCCCGACCTCACGGCCCTGCCCTGCCCGGTTATAGCCGTGCGCGGCAACTGTGATGCAGAAGTTGATCTTGGTCTGCTGCCCTTTGCTGTTACGGAATCTACCTGGATTGAGGTCGACGGCCTGAACATTTTTGCCAGCCACGGGCACCACCTGCCCGAGCGCCCCCCCTGCCCCGGCGTCAAGCCCGGCACGGTGCTGCTACGCGGGCATACCCATGTGCCACGCGGCGAAACCATTGACGGCCTGCACTTCTGGAACCCCGGTTCGCTTTCGCTACCCAAGGGAGGGGCACCCCGCACCTACGGCATTGTTGAGAGCGGCGTTTTCACCGTGCTGGACATGCAGGGCGGCGAAATTTTGCGCCACGCACCAGCAGGGCTCTAGCCTCTAGCCACATGACAAATATTCATTCTTGCGAAACGGTTGCAGATACTTGCGCCGATAACTGCGAAGGCATGCGCCCGCTGTTTTGCCTTTCGGCGGGATACGAGCTTGTGCTGGCATCGGGTTCTCCCCGGCGGCGACAGTTTTTGAACGAATGGGGCCTGCCCTTTCGCCTTGCGCTTGCTGAAGCGGAAGAGCCCCGCCCCATACCAGGCGAATCGCCCGAGGCCTACACCCGGCGGGCAGCTACCGCCAAGGCCATGGCTGTGGGCCAAAATCTGCTGCCCAATCCGGTTTTACCGCATGCGGCTGACGCAACTTTGCAGCCGATCATTCTGGCAGCGGATACCGTGGTAGCCATCGGCGGCGACATTCTTGGCAAGCCCCACAGCCCCGCCCACGCACTGAGCATGCTTGAACGCTTAAGCGGCACAAGCCACGAGGTTATCAGCGCCGTATGCCTGCTGCTGCCCGCACAGGGCGGCAACACCCCATCTGCCAGCGCCCTGCCGGGGCTGCATGTGCAGGATACTGTGCAGGGGGCTTTTCGCATGCTGAGCTTCAGCGATGTGAGCCGTGTTTACTTCCATCACTGGCCGCCGCCGGTTCTGCAAGCCTATGTGGATACGGGCGAACCCAACGACAAGGCCGGGGCATACGCCATTCAGGGGCAGGGAGCCGTGCTGGTCGAGCGCGTGGAAGGCTCGTGGAGCACCGTGGTGGGCCTGCCAGTAACGCCACTGGCACAGGTTATGATCAGCCTTGGCATCATGCATCCTTACGGGGCATAGAATCTGCAACATATATTTTTAGGCCTGACCGGCAATCGGTCAGGCCTTTTCATTTACTCTGCCCTTTGCAGTCCACTCCATTGCTCCTGACCATAGCGGGCTACGCCCCATTTTTACCTCCCCATTTCGTTTTTCGGGCTTCTTACGTCTACCCACAAAGAAATTTTAAAAAGTCAAAAAAAAATTATCCCCTCTTGTGATTTTTTTCTTCAATTGGTATGGCGTTCCAATCCGCATGGATTGGTATCCTATGTTTCTGTTTGCGGGCTTTCGTGAAAAAATGCACAACTATGACTGAAAGATCAATCAATTCCGGCCCCTTGACGCATCTCTAGAATCTCTTTATTGCTGTACCATGGAATTACTTCACCTCTAATATTTTATGTAACACATAGGAGGGAGGATTTTATCATGTCCCAGGAAAGGATCACGACGCTCTTAAGTGAGAACCGCAGCTATCTTCCACCTGAGCACGGCAAAACTTCTGCATGGGTATGTGGACCAGAAGAATATAATGCTCTCTGCAGCCGCGCACTGGAAGACCCCAACGACTTTTGGGGTGCGCGAGCATCGCAGTTGATCCACTGGTTCAAACGCTGGGACAAAGTACTGGAAGCAGATGAGGTAAACCACAAGTACAAGTGGTTTACTGGCGGCGTACTTAACGCCTCCTTTAACTGCATAGACAGGCACCTCATCTCTGGGCGGCGTAACAAGGCTGCTCTTATCTGGCAGGGCGAAAAAGAAACAGATGTTCGCTGCTATACATACCAGATGCTGTACACAGAAGTGTGCCGCGTGGCTCATGCGTTGAGCTCGCTGCGTATCCGCAAGGGCGACCATGTGGCATTGTACATGCCCATGATTCCCGAGCTGTTTATTGCCATGTTGGCCTGCGCCCGCATTGGCGCCATCCATACGGCTATTTTCTCCGGTTATGCCGAAGGCGGCGTGCGCAGCCGTATTCAGGGCTGCAAGGCGCGTGTTGTCATTACCGCCGACGCGGCCGTACGCGGCGGAAAGATCAAACCCCTCAAGGCCAACCTTGATCCCATCCTTGAAAAATGCCCCTCTGTGGCACATGTGGTTGTGGTCAAGCATGCGGGCATTGACGGCGTGACCATGCAGCGCAACCGTGATGTGTGGTGGCATGACCTCATCGACGATTTTACCCTGAACCCCGACTTTCCCTGCGAACCCATGGATGCCAATGACACGCTCTTTTTGCTGCACACCAGCGGCAGTACGGGCAAGCCCACGGGCGTCATGCACTCCACGGGCGGCTACCTCACCTACGCGGCGCACTCCACGCAATGGTGCTTCGACATGCGCGACGACGACGTGTACTGGTGCACGGCAGATGCCGGGTGGATCACCGGCCACACCTACGGTGTGTACGGCCCGCTTTCGCTTGGGGCCACAACCCTCATGTTTGAAGGTGTGCCCACATGGCCATACCCCGACAGGTACTGGCGCATTGTGGAAAACTTCCGGGTCAACATATTCTACACAGCACCTACTGTCATTCGCTCGCTCATGCGCATGAACGAGGCATGGACAGAACGTTACGACCTGCGCAGCCTGCGCATTCTTGGCAGCGTGGGTGAGCCCATCAACCCCGAGGCATGGCAGTGGTACCATAAAAACATCGGCGGCGGCGAACTGCCCATCGTTGATACCTGGTGGCAGACCGAAACCGGCGGCGCCATGATTGCCCCCATGCCGTATGCCACCAAGCTCAAGCCCGGCTCGGCCACCAAGCCTCTGCCCGGCATTGACGCTGCGGTTATTGGCACGGCCTCGCGCGATGGCGACATAGCCGAAGCTGGCAGCAAGGCTGGCCACCTGGTCATCCGCCGCCCCTGGCCCGGCATGATGCAGGGTGTGTATAATGATGAAGAAAAGTACCAGTCCTACTTCTCGCGCTTTGGCTGCTATTCGTCGGGCGATGCCGCAGAAATTGACCAGGACGGGTACTTTTGGATTCTTGGCCGCGTGGACGACTCCATCAACGTTTCGGGGCACCGCCTCTCCACGGCCGAAATCGAAGCCGTGCTGGCCGCCTGCCCCGAAGTAGGTGAAGCCGCCGTGGTTCCCATGCCGCACGCCCTCAAGGGCGAGGGCATTTACGCCTACGTTGTCACCCGCGACGAAGTGCCGTGGAGCGCGCAGCTGCGCGTAAAACTGCGCGACGCCGTTCGCCGTGACATCGGCGCCCTGGCCAGCCCGGAATTCATCCAGTTTGTGGACGCCATGCCCAAGACCACATCGGGCAAGATCATACGCCGCATGCTGCGCAAAATCGCTGGCGACAGCTATGATGACATTGGCGACACCACTTCGCTTGCCGAGCCCGAGGTGATCGGCAAGATCATTGAAGGGCACCGCAACCTTGTTGCTGGCAGACACGAAACAGAAAGCGCCCCGCAGGACGAACCTGCTGCCGCGCAGGAATAGTACTTAGGGGTATGCTGCCCGGAGCGGCCTGCCCCTCACCGGGGCGTCCCCTCAACGCCCCGCTAAAACAGCACACCCCCGCATTATTGTGCCAATGCGGGGGTGTGCTGCTATATTGATCTGTGCTTGTCTGCGTGCCTGAGGCGGCACGCAGCAAATGCTGCATTACGACAATTGTTTTGAAGAATCGTCAGATTCTGGCCCGCGCGTAATTGGCCCGCAACAAGCTGACTTTGCAGGTTCTGCCTTTACCGTATCTGCCTTTGCAGATGCCGCAGTGCCAGAATCGTCTGCGCCAGTTTCGACAGGGCCAGCTTCGTCAGAGCCCGATTCGGCATCGTCAGTTCCTGCCACGACACTCCACCGGCACAGGGTATCACGCATCCACGCCCACACGGCGCGGCTTTCTTCAGGCATGCATACGGTGGCAAGACACAGGGCAATCACCAGCAGGGCAAGGGCCGCCAGCACAAGAGCCAGAGCCTGAACTGCCAGGGCAAAGGCCGCCACTCCGGCAAAGGCAATCAGCGCCCACTTGCCCGCAAGCAGGCCACCACGCGCAAAGGCTGCGCGCACTTTAACAACAATATCCATTACACAGCCTTGCGCCGTACCCACACATGACGGCCAGCCATAACCGCCCAAACAAGCCCTGCCAGAATATGCACGGGCTTGGGCCCAGAAAGGCCAGCGGCCAGACACACGCCCGCTGCTCCCATCATGGCCCGCACCTCAAGCTTACGGCGCGATATGCCCAAAACATTGCGCCTGTCACCCTGCCCGCCCACGGCTTTGCGGGGTGCAGCAAAACCAGCATTGTTACCGTGCCATTTATCGCATCTACGGGCGCGGGCGGCGGCACGACGCTCTGCCGCAACCTCTGCCTGCGGCCTGACAAGCATCGGCACACTGGCTTCAAGCCGTTTGCATATATCAGCAACATTCACACCCGGCTGCAAAAGCAGTAACAGCGATTCCGCGCCGGGGCGCACTTCGACAACGTCCTGTTCCTTGCCAAGAGCATTCTGTGCCGCCGCACGAACCGCAACCTCTCCAAGGGCAGGATGCCGCAGACGCGCCCGACCTTCCATACAATGCACTACATAGGCTGGAAGCATGGCTTCTCCTTGTGGCAAATTTGACTTGATCGCTTGACCAAATTTGAAAACGACTTTCTTTTCTCTTGACACAGAACCGCAATGAAGGCAAGGTGGTTTTACGGAAATTGGCAACAGGCACGAACCTGACCAGATTTTTCCAGACGGTTGAAGCCCGTCAAACAAATTTCCCCCAGCCTCAAACAGAGAGAGTGCACGCATGAGCCAGATTGTCAATCTGCGTCAGATGCAAGTAGGTCAGCAAGGCAAGATTGCCGCAGTGGAAGCGCTTGGCGAAATGAACCGTCGCATCCGCGACATGGGCCTCATTCCCGGCACTACGGTTTCCATTGTGGGCCGTGCGCCCCTTAAGGACCCCGTTGCCCTGCGCCTTTCGGGCGTTACCATCTCCCTGCGCAACAGCGAAGCAGACTTCATCAAAGTTGACCTTGCTGGCATGTCAAGCTAGCGTCATTTAGGTATCCATTCTCAACAATCAGTTCGCTATCTCGTCCGGCCGCGCCTGCGCGGCCGGACGAATCCTGAACTATTTTCCAGATTCGGCCCAGCCGCATCTGATCGACTCTTTTATTCTGAACACACACGAGCAAGGAGAAGGAATATGAACGAAGGCATGAAGTGTGGATTGTGGTTTCTGGGTGGGGTTGCCTTGGGCGTACTTGGCGCTGTGGCCGTAAGCAAGGGCAAGCTTGATTTCAAACCTCTGGCCACCGACCTGCTGAGCCGTGGCATGGACGTAAAGGACGCTCTGCTGAGCAAGGTTGAATCCATTAAGGAAGACGTGGAAGACCTCACCGCCGAGGCCCGCCTTGCAGCTGAAAAGCGCAAGAACGCCACCGACTCTGCCGAAGCCTAATTCCCAGGGTTCAGTGCCGTGCCGCCCGCTTCAAATGGGCGGCACGCCCCCCTTAACAAACTCAAAAGCCGTAAGATATATTCGGGTCAGTGCGGCCAATGCCGCTTCGCTTCAAGGAGCACGCATGCGTTTTTTTATTGTCCATGAGTTGCGTGGCATCACAACGCCCGATTCCGGCAGAATGCGCGTGCGCGCATCATGCAGCCTTGGCGGCGGGAGGGCAGAAGCGCTTGCCGGAGCCCTGGCCTCGCTTGAAGGCATCGGCAGCGTAAGTGCTAATGCCCTGGTGGGCAGCCTGCTTATTTTTTATGATAACGAAGAAAGCCGCGTTACGGCCCTCACCCTGCTGTTGGGCGCTGCCAATGCCAGCGGCCAGTTTGGTCAGTCTGATCTGCCCGCCGAGTTGGAACCTGCCCCCCGCAACGGCCTTATGCCCCTGGTGCGCTATGTTTTTGTGCGCCCGTTTTTGCCGCTTGCCCTGCGGGTGATGAACAGCATTATGGGCGCGCTGCCCTATATTTTCAAAGGGCTGAGCGCGCTGCTGCGTGGCACGCTGAGCGTTGACGTGCTTGACGCCGCCGCCATTGGCGCTTCGCTGGTCATGGGCGATTTTCGCACGGTCAGCATGCTTACCCTGCTGCTGGGCCTGGGCGAAACCCTTGAAGACTGGACACGCCGCCGCTCCATGGCATCGCTTACAGAAAGCCTTGCCCTCAATGTAGAAAACGTGTGGTTGCTGGTTGACGGCACAGAAATTTCCGTACCGCTGGCCCAGGTACGCGAGGGCGACCTTGTGGTTGTGCACGCGGGCGGTTCCATACCCGTGGACGGCGAGGTCGTTGACGGCTGCGGGCTGGTCAACCAGTCGTCCATGACAGGCGAACCCCTGGGCGTGCACCGTGCCGAAGGCGCCTCTGTGTACGCTGGCACAGCACTTGAAGAAGGCAGGCTTGTCATACAAGCCCGCCACGTTGGCGACGGCACGCGCCTGCGCCAGGTTGTTAAATTTATTGAAGAGTCAGAATCACTCAAGGCTGGTGTGCAGGGCAAGTTTGAAAAACTGGCCGACATGGCAGTGCCCTTTACCTTTGGCCTTGCCGGGCTTGTGTGGCTGATTACACGCGACTTTCGCCGGGCATCGTCGGTGCTGCTGGTCGATTATTCGTGCGCGCTCAAGCTGGCAACGCCGCTGGCGGTGCTTGCATCCATGCGCGAAGGGGCACGCCACGGCATTGCCATCAAGGGAGGCCGCTACCTTGAGGCCTTAAGCGAGGCCGACACCCTGGTGTTTGACAAGACCGGCACGCTCACTCAGGCCAGCCCCAAGGTTGTGGAGGTTATTCCCGCCCAGGGATTTGACCGGGATGAAGTGTTGCGCGTCATGGCCTGCCTTGAGGAACATTTTCCCCATCCTGTGGCCAGAGCCGTTGTGCGCAAGGCAGAGGAAGAAAACCTGCAACACGCCGAAGAACACGCTCATGTGGAATATGTTGTTGCCCACGGTGTGGCCTCTACCCTGCACGGCAAAAAAATGCGCGTGGGCAGCCGCCACTACATAGAGCACGATGAAGGCGTGGATCTTTCGCCCTTGGCAGATGCCGTTGCCGAACAGGCAGCCCTTGGCCGCTCGCTGCTCTTTATGAGCGAAGACGGCGTGGCCGCTGGCCTTGTGGCAATCGAAGACCCATTGCGTCCAGAGGCGGCCCGCGTAGTTGAAACCATGCGCAACCTTGGCATGCGGCGGGTGCTCATGCTCACTGGCGACGACGAACGCACGGCCCGCGCCGTGGCCGCTCAGGTGGGAATTGCGGAATTTCGTGCGCAGGTGTTGCCGACCGACAAGGCCCGCATTGTGCAGGAACTGGCGGCAGAAGGCTGCAAGGTGCTTATGGTGGGCGACGGCATCAACGATGCCCCTGCACTTTCGGCAGCCCATGTGGGCGTGGCCATGAGCGATGGCACAGACCTTGCCCGCGAGGTTGCCAACGTATTGCTGACCCACCCAAGCCTTGAGGGCCTCATAAGCTCCCGCATGCTGGGTGACCGCACGCTGCGGCGTATTCACGGCAATTTTGTGGCCACCATGACCCTCAACAGTCTCTTTTTGATGGGCGGCCTGTTCATGGTGCTTGGCCCCGGCGTATCTGCCCTGCTGCACAATGTCACAACCCTTGGTGTGGCCCTCAACGCCATGCGGCCCCACCTGCCAGCAAGCCTGCCCGGCGAGGAGCTTTACTATGAGCGCCATCCAGCTGCTTAAATATGTGCGCAGCTTTGTGGACGGCAGGGTGCGCATACGCCACCCCGCCCTGCGGCACGAAGCCGTAGTGCGCCTGGCGCGGGAAAAAATGAGCGCCATCGCTGGCGTGCAGTCCGTTGAAGGCAACAGCGTGAGCGGCTCCATTTTGATAACCTACGACAGCAAAACCATTCCGCGCGAACGGCTCTTTGCCATTGGCGAGGCCTGGGCCAGATATCTGGATGCCGTCAACAAAGGGCAGGAAAGTCCAGTTCCCCACTTTTAAAAAGCAATCCCCGTCCGGCAGCACCGGGCGGGGATTGTTGCATGCAATGGGTCAAGGGTGCTCTTGCACAAAGCCCTTACACTAGCCGCTTGCTCACCAGCCACTCCTCAAACTTTGCAAGATGGGCGGCAAAGGTTTTGCGGCCATAGCCCATGCGGAAGTAAGGCTCTTTGATACCATAGACCGACCCCGGCAACAGCAGAACCCCGGCCTCGTGGGCCAATCTTTCGCAAAAATCATTCATGGGTTCGCAGACCTGTATACGCGAAAAACCAATGGGCCCAGCCTGTGGCCGATTGTAGGTAAACAGCTGGGCGTGACGCGCAAAAAACGCATCGGCGGTTTGCAGATTCTCCGCAATGATGCGGCGATTTTTCTCCAGCAGTTCCGGGCCGTGCCGCAGGGCCACAAGGGCCAGTGCCTCTGAAGGCGTTGCCCCGCAGATGCTCAGATAATTTTTGTAGCGGGCAATGCCCTCCATCAGCCCAGCATCCTTACAGGCCAGCCAGCCCACCCGCAGCCCCGGCAAACCGTAGGCCTTACTGAGCACCCCAAGCGAAATGCCCCGCTCGTAGGCATCGGCAATCCAGGGCGCAGCCTCGGCAGTGTCGCCGCCAGTGGTTTTCCCGGCACAGGCATTCCAGCCAAGGCCCCGGTACACCTCGTCGCAAAAAATCCACGCGCCGTGCTTGCGGGCCAGAGCGCACAGGGCTTCAGTCTGCGCTTTGTCCAGAGTAAAGCCGGTGGGGTTGTGCGGCGTGTTGAGCACAATGGCCTTGGTGTCTGGCCGCAGCAGAGCCGCCAGATCATCCAAGTCGGCCTGCCAGCCCGCATCCGTCTGCCGCAGGTGCCACAAGTCCACCTTGCAACCAGCACTGCGCGCCACTTCGTACAGCGACTGATACGCCGGAAACATGCACACCACATGGTCGCCCGGTTCAAGCAGGGTATTCATACAGGCAAAAATGCCCTCTTGCGCACCCGTAAATAGCACCACGTTTTCTTCGGCCATGTCTGTGTACAGGTCAGCCACGGCACGCCTAAGCTCGGGCCTGCCGTTGTTTTCGCCGTAGCCAAGGCTGGTATTCAAAAATTCGCGCTGCGCCTTGGCGGCATCGGGCTCAAGGTGCAACAGGGCCTCAATGCTCATGGCCTCGCAATCAGACTGGGCAAGCAAATAGGGCGTGGAAAATTCGTATTTGCCAAAAAAAACTTCGAGCTCAAATGCCGGAACACGCATGGTCTGCCCCTATGGCAAAACGCCTGCCGCTGGGGCTGCGCTTGCCGTCTTGTTCAAAGTTTGTGAAATAGCCGCAGTACCGCCTCGTGCCAAGGCGCTCTGCCGCATGTATATGAACACATGGGCGTGCCCAATCAGAGCCTGGTCTGCTCAATGCATTGCCCGCCGCCTTGTGTGCCCCCTCAGTGGGCTGTACGCACTTCGCCCCCTGCCGCATGCCGCCGTCCTTTGCGCCAAATCTTGAAACGGCGGCTCAGGCGGTCAAGGCACAGGTAGACCACGGGGGTTGTGTACAGGGTCAGCAGCTGGCTTACCAACAAGCCGCCCACAATGGTAACGCCCAATGGCTGGCGAATCTCCGCGCCGTCGCCGTGACCGAGAGCCAGCGGCACTGCGCCCAAAATAGCCGCAGCCGTAGTCATCATGATGGGACGAAACCGCATGAGGCAGGCCTTGTGAATGGCCTCGCGGGGGGAAAGCCCGTCGCGCCGTTCGGCCTCCAGGGCGAAATCCACCATCATGATGCCGTTTTTCTTCACGATGCCGATGAGAAGGATGATGCCGATGATGGCGATGATGGACAGCTCCATGTGGAACACCATCAAGGCGGCCACGGCCCCGAGACCGGCCGAGGGCAGGGTCGAAAGGATGGTCAGCGGATGGATGGTGCTTTCGTACAGGACGCCAAGCACGATATAGACCGCCACCAGCGCCGCCAAAAGCAGCAGCGGCTGGTTGCGCAGGGAGCTTTTGAAGGCCTGGGCCGTGCCGGCGAAGGCGCCTTGGATTTCCCGGGGCAGGCCGATCTCCTCCCGCGCCGCCTCGATGGCTGCGGCGGCCTGGGACAGGGCCGTGCCCGGGGCCAGGCCGAAGGAGACGGTGGCGGCCGGAAACTGGCCCTGGTGATTGACGGAAAGGGGCGCCCGGTCCTCATGGATGGTGGCCAGGGCCGACAGGGGAATCTGGGCGCCGCCCTTGGCGGGCACGTAGATCTCACCCAGGCCCTTTGCCCCCTGCCAGACCCGGGGTTCCACCTCCAGGACCACATGGTACTGGTTGAGCGGGGTATAGGATACGCCGACCAGGCGCTGGCCAAAGGCATCGTAG
>SAAX01000100.1 GCA_009929215.1 Deltaproteobacteria bacterium
CCGCAGCTACGGCAGCGCCCAAACCCGAAAATGATGCGTTTACTGCCTTTATTGCCAACGCAAAAAATGCTTTTCCACTGGCTGCCGCCAAGGAAATAGCCGAGCAAAGGGCAGATGTGGCGTACAACCCCTTTTTGCTCTGCGGCCGCAGCGGCACGGGCAAAAGCCACATTCTGCGGTCAATGGCCGCCACCCTTAAGCAAGGGCAGACAGGCAACCGCGTTATCCTTGCCTCGGCAGCACGCTTTTGCGCCGACAATCCGGCCTGGGTGCGCCACCCCGAACTTTTCTGGCAACAGTGCGATGTACTGCTACTGGACGACATACAGGACATAGCCGGGCAGAGTGCCTGGCAGCAGAAGCTTGTGTCCTGCATTGATGCCTGCCCAAGTGCCGCCAGCCCTTCCACCGGGGCCCGCAGGGCCGGGCAGATGGTATTTGCCTGCACAGGCCAGCCCCAGGCGCTCAAGGCCCTGGACGAACGCCTGCGCTCACGGCTTGAAAGCGGTCTGGTTGTGGAACTTATGGAGCCAGACCTCGACGTGCGCATGCGCTATTTGCAGGCCATGTGCAAAGAGCGCAACATGAGCCTTTCGCGCGACCAGCTGCTGTTCATAGCACAGCGCTGTTCGCAGTTCAGGCTGTTGCAGGGCCTGCTGCTCAAGGTGGCGGCCTTTTGCTCTGTTACGGGTTGCGAACTTTCTCAGGCTGACCTTGAGAACATTGTGCGAACGGGCGTGGCCGACAAAACACCCGGCTGCCTTGAAATTCTTGGCGAGGTGGCCCGGGCCATGAACCTGCGCCCAGAGGATGTGCTTGGCGGCAAGCGCCGCCCCGACCTTGTTTTGGCCCGGCAGGTTTCCATGTATATTTGTCGGCGCAAGCTGGGGCTTTCGTACCCGGAACTTGGGCGTGCGTTTGGCGGAAAGGACCATAGTACGGTCATTCATGCCATTAAAAAGATTAAGAAAAATCTAGTTAGTGACAAAGCGCTCCAACAGATGGTGACAGAACTGGAGCTTAAGACACAATAGCGCCCGCCCAAGAGCGCAAAATTACAGTAATATGTTCGTGCTGTTCCCTGGGAGCAAGCTGGATTGTTCCAGAGGATTTTCAATAAAAAAAGCATGTTAGACGCTTTAAGAACATAGCTACAGAAGCCAATAATAGTAAGGAAAAAACATATGAAACTTACTGTAAACAAAGAGCAAATCATTGAAGGCCTGTTGAAGGCAGCTGCCATCATTCCCGCCAAGGCCGGGGCGCAGTATCTGCGTTCCATCTGGCTCAAGGCCGAAGAAGGCAGTCTTTCTGTCATGTCCACTGACGCCAACATTGAATTTACCGGGCGGTATCCTGCTGAGGTTTCCAAGCCTGGCCTTATAGGTGTTCAGGGCAGAGCCTTTGTTGATCTTGTGCGTCAGCTGCCCACAGGCGTGCTGCACCTCACGCTTGATGAGGCTTCTGGCAATCTGCTCATCGAGCAGGGTCGCCGCACCTACAAACTGCCTGTGAGCGGGGCAGAGTGGTTTCAGAATTTTTCTGCCTTTCCTGCTGAAAATGCCGTTACCTGGTCTGGCGACTTTTTGCAGGATATTCTGGACAAGGTGGCCTTTTGCATCAGCGACGACGATGCCATGGACGCCATTGCCTGCCTGTGCATGAAACCGCGCGGCAATGGCCGCATTGACGTGTGCGGGCTCAACGGCCATCAGTTTGCTCTGGTTTCCTTTACCCACGACGAGCTGGCCGAGCGTTTGCCCGAATCGGGCATGCTGATTCAAAAAAAGTACCTGCAAGACATTAAAAAATGGCTTGGCGTGGACGAAATAGAGCTCAACATCACAGACAAGCGCCTGTATCTGCGCAGCTTGGACGGTGCAGAAACGCTCAGCCTGCCCCGGGCCGCCCACGAATACCCCGACTACAATATTTTTATGAGCAAGCTGGCCAGTGAGGACATGAACCCCATGACTCTGGCCCGCAAGGAAACCATTGAGGCACTTGGCCGTATTCTCATTTTCAATACCGAGAGCGACCGCTGCACCTACATGGATCTGACCGCTGGCGAAGCACTACTTTCTGCCCAGGGGCAGGATGTGGGCTCGGCCAATGAAAGCCTTGAGGTTACCTACAACGGCGATATAAAGCGCATTGCCTTCCCCACGCGCAACCTGCTTGACGTGCTGGGACACTTTGTTTCTGCAAAGATCGACATGATGCTTACCGGTTCTGAAGGCCCCTGTGGCATACGCGGTGGCGACGACACCGACTACACGGTCATTATCATGCCCATGAAGGTTTCTGAAACGACCTACTATAGCGAGGAAGACGTTTAATGGCTCCTGAAACCGGCAACGGCGGGTACAACGCCTCTTCCATTACCATTCTGGAAGGCCTTTCGGCTGTGCGCAAGCGCCCGGCCATGTACATCGGCTCTACAGACGCGCGCGGCCTGCACCATCTGGTCTACGAGGTAGTGGACAACTCCATCGACGAAGCCATGGCTGGCTTTTGCTCGCGGGTCACCGTTATTCTGCATGCAGACAACAGCGTTACCGTGCGCGACGACGGGCGCGGCATTCCTGTAGATATTCACCCCAAGGAAGGCGTGCCCGCCGTTCAGGTGGTCATGACCAAGCTGCATGCTGGCGGCAAGTTTGACAATTCAAGCTACAAGGTTTCGGGCGGTCTTCACGGCGTGGGCGTTTCGTGCGTCAACGCGCTATCTGAAGAGCTTACCGTTACCGTGCGCCGCGATGGCAAACGCTACCGCCAGCACTATGCCCGTGGCGTACCGCAGGACGAACTGGTTGTTATCAGCGAAGGCTTTGTGGAAGGGCACGGCACAACCGTGCGCTTCAAGCCCGACGAAGAAATTTTTGAGGTTCTTGAGTTTTCATATGAAACATTGAAGAAGCGCTTTGAGGAACTGGCCTACCTGAACAAGGGCCTGACCATCGAGTGCATCGACGAGCGCATTGGCGAAACCCATGTTTTCCATGCCGAGGGCGGTATCCGCCAGTTTGTGGGCGATCTCAACTCTGGCGAACAGGGTATTCACCCCATCATCTTTGGCGAAGGCGTGGTTGACAATGTGACTGTTGACTTTGCCCTGCAATACAATGCCGGGTACAAGGAAAACATCTTCACCTTTGCCAACAACATCCGCACCAAGGAAGGCGGCACACATCTTGTGGGCTTCCGAACTGCGCTTACCCGCGCCATCAACGGCTATATCAAGGGCCAGGCCGACCTGGTCAAAAAGATGAAGAACACCTCGCTGTCGGGCGACGACGTGCGCGAGGGGCTCACCGCCGTTATCAGCGTCAAGCTGCCGCAGCCGCAGTTTGAAGGCCAGACCAAGACCAAGCTTGGCAACAGCGAAATTGCCGGTCTGGTTGCCGGTGTGGTTTATGACCGCCTGAATGTTTATTTTGAGGAAAATCCCAAGGATATCCGCCTCATTATCGACAAGGCCGTGGACGCCTCCCGCGCCCGCGATGCTGCCCGCCGCGCCAAGGAACTGGTGCGCCGCAAGGGCGCGCTTTCCGACAACTCGCTGCCCGGCAAACTGGCCGACTGTCAGAGCAAGGATCCTGTTGAATCCGAACTGTTCATCGTCGAAGGTGATTCGGCCGGTGGCTCTGCCAAGCAGGGGCGTAATCCCAAAAATCAGGCCATTTTGCCCTTGCGCGGTAAAATTCTGAACACGGAACGCACCCGCTTTGACAAAATGCTGGCCAACAAGGAAGTGAAGGCTCTCATCACTGCCATGGGCGCGGGCATTGGCGAGGAAGATACCGACCTCGACAAGCTGCGCTACCATAAAATTATCATCATGACAGACGCCGACGTGGACGGAGCACACATCCGCACTTTGTTGCTGACCTTTTTCTTCAGGCAGTATCAGGAGATGGTGGAACGCGGCTTTGTCTACATTGCCCAGCCGCCTCTGTACCGCGTGCACAACTCGCGCATGGAAAAGTTCATCAAGGACGACCCGGCTCTCAACGAGTTTCTGCTCAGTCGCGTGAGCGAAGACGTGGCCGTTGTGGCCACCAGCGGCAAGGTTTACACGGGCAAAGAGCTTATTGCTCTCATGGAGCACATTGAAAAGCTTGAAGGGCGTGTAAACGATGCCGAAATGGCAGGTACGCCGCGCGATCTCTTTATGGCCCTTGTGACCTACGCCAAGCAGATAGACGCCCAGAGCCTTGAGAATCAGGACAGCGAGCTCACTGGCTGGCTCAACGAGCACGGCTATATGCTGACCCTCGAGCGCGAAAAGAGCGAAGACGAAGAAGAACGCCTGTTTGCCGTGTTTGAAAACACCGGCGGCCACCACACCCGCAGAGGCATGGAGTTCTTTTCCTCGCGTCTGTACAAGCAGGCCTGGCAGCTCTTTGACGAGCTGCGCAACCAGTGCGGTTCGTTTACCTTTACCCTGCGTAAAAAAGACGGCGAGGTTGCCGCAGAAGACCAGTTTACACTCATGCGCATGGTGCTTGATGAAGCCCGCAGGGGTATCAACATCCAGCGTTACAAGGGTCTTGGTGAAATGAACCCCGACCAGCTCTGGGTTACCACCATGAATCCTGAAAACCGCGTGCTCTTGCAGGTTTCGGTAGAAGACGCCAACGAAGCGTCGGACGCCTTTGTGGAGCTCATGGGCGACCGTGTGGAACCGCGCCGTGAATTTATCGAGCGCAACGCCCTGGCCGTACAGGATCTGGATATTTAAGGAATGCGGGCGTGGGGCTGGCTGCTTGTGGGCGGCCAGACCTGCGCCTGTGTGTACTATTTTGAATAATGTGCTGCGTGCCGTGTTTGACGCGGGTTTGTGCAGCATGAAAGTAAAATGGGGTTCCTGAAAGTTACAGACTTTCTGGCAGCCGGGGGGCTTGACCCTCCATCCCCCAAATAACAGCAGCGAGGCCCGCAGTGGCAGATATGCAGCAGCCGCAGATAAGCATAGAAACAGAACTCCGCAAATCGTATCTGGAGTATTCCCTTTCGGTCATCATCGGACGCGCCATTCCCGATGCGCGTGACGGCCTTAAGCCGGTGCACAGGCGTATTCTTTTTGCGCAGTACGAGCTTGCCAACAACTACAACCGCCCGCACAAAAAATCCGCCCGTATCGTCGGTGACGTTATCGGTAAATATCACCCGCACGGCGACTCTGCCGTGTACGATGCGCTGGTGCGCATGGCGCAGGAATTTTCCATGCGCGATCCGCTGGTGGACGGGCAGGGCAACTTTGGTTCCATTGACGGCGACGCCGCTGCTGCCATGCGTTACACTGAAGTGCGCATGTCCAAGCTTGCCCAGGAGTTTTTGAACGACCTGGACAAGAACACCGTAGATTTTCGCCCCAACTACGATAATACCCTTCAGGAACCCACGGTTATGCCGAGCAAGGTTCCCAACCTGCTGCTCAACGGCAGCTCGGGTATTGCCGTGGGTATGGCCACCAATATTCCGCCCCATAACCTGGGCGAACTATGCGATGCCCTGCAACTGTTGCTCGACAACCCGCAGTGCAGCGTTGACGACCTCATGGACTATGTGAAAGGCCCGGACTTTCCCACCAGAGGGTATGTTTACGCGGGCAAGGGCCTGTACGATGCCTATCACACAGGGCGCGGCACGGTTAAGGTGCGTGGGCGCGTAGAGATTGAAGACCGCAAAAAGGGCGCGCAGAGCATTGTTATCCGCGAGATTCCCTTTGGGCTCAACAAGAGCTCGCTGGTGGAAAAAATCGCGGCCCTGGTCAACGACCGCAAGATTGACGGCATTACCGATCTGCGCGATGAATCTGACCGCAAGGGCATACGCGTGGTCATTGACCTCAAGCGCGGCACTATCCCCGACATTGTGGTCAATGCCCTTTACAAGTTTACGCCGCTGGAAACGAGCTTTGGCATCAACATGCTGGCCGTGGTAGACAACCGCCCCCAGCTGCTGAACCTCAAGACAGCCCTTTCGTGCTTTGTGGACCATCGGCGCGAAGTGGTTATTCGCCGCACGCGCTACGACCTGGAAAAGGCCGAAGCCCGCGCCCATATTCTGGAAGGTCTGCGCATCGCCATCGACAATATCGATGAAGTGGTGGCCCTTATCCGCGCTTCTGCCAATCCCGAAGAAGCCCGCAACGCCCTGATGGAGCGGTTTGCCCTTTCCGAAGTGCAGGCCAAGGCCATTCTGGAAATGCGTTTGCAGCGCCTTACAGGTTTGCAGCGTGAAGAACTGATGAATGAATACAAGGATCTGCTCCAGAAGATCGAATTCTACCGCTCCATTCTGGAAAATGCCGAAGTGCTGCGCAGCGAACTCAAGCGCGAAATTGCCGAAATCCGCGATACCTTCGCCACCCCCCGCCGTACCGAAGTGCTGCGCGAAGCCCTGACCGACATTGATATTGAAGACCTCATTCCCGACGAAGAAGTGGTCATCACGCTGTCGCGCCGTGGGTACATGAAGCGCACCGGGCTGGAAAACTACCAGCAGCAGAAGCGTGGCGGCAAGGGCATTGCCGCGTTGCACACCTCGGACGACGACTTTGTGCAGGAATTTTTGAGCACCACCAATCATCAATACCTGTGCCTGTTTACCAACAAGGGCCGCATGCACCAGCTCAAGGTGCATCAGGTTCCCGAGGGCAGCCGCACGGCCAAGGG
>SAAX01000031.1 GCA_009929215.1 Deltaproteobacteria bacterium
GCACTGCTCGGCAATGCGCATGGTGTTGGCCAGGGCTTCGGGCGCATGGGCAAAGGGCTTTTCCATCTCTTCGATGGATTTGTAGTACAGCTCGTTGGTGCCAAAGCGCATGCGCTTGGGGTCGTCCATGGTGGTCTGCGTCTGGATGCAGAGCAGCACCTCGTGGGCTTCGGCGTCTTCGGCGGTGAGGTAGTGGCAGTCGTTGGTGGCAACCAGCGGCACACCCGTGGTTTCGGCCAGTTCCAGCAGGGCGTTGTTGGCCTTGGTCTGCTCTGGCAGGCCGTTTGACTGCAATTCAAGATAAAAACGGTCGGGGTAGATGTCGGCGTATTCGCGCGTGAGGTTCAGGGCCTTGTCCATGTCGTCGGCAAGGATGGCGCGCGGAATCTCGCCCGCAATGCAGGCAGAAAGGCAGATGAGGCCCTCGGAATATTTGCGCAGCAGGGGCTTGTCCACACGCGGCTTGTAGTAAAAACCTTCTAGGTAGCCCTGCGTTACCAGCTTGACCAGATTGTGGTAGCCGGTGATGTTTTGCGCCAGCAAAATCAGGTGGTTGCGGCGGCGGGCAAGAGGCGAATCTGTGCTTTTGTCCTTGTGGTCGTGGCAGACATACACCTCGCAGCCAAAGATGGGCTTAACGCCATAATCCTTGCAGCCCTGAAAAAAATAGGCAGCGCCAAACAGGTTGCCGTGGTCGGTGATGGCGCAGGCGGGCATGCCAAAATCTTTGGCGCGGGCGCACAGATCCTTGATGCGGATAGTGCCGTCGAGGAGGCTGTATTCTGTATGGCAATGCAGATGGACAAAATCGGACATGGAAACTCCAAAAAGCGGAAAAGGCGGGGAATACGGGCGCAAATGCCGGGTTGCCGGTGCTTGCGAAGGGTGCTGTTGCGCCAGCACAGCTTATAGCACAGGCCTTGTGGGGCTTCAAGACAAGGAGGGCGCGGGGGCTTAGGCTGCTCCCAAGGCGTGCCGCGACTTTAGGCGCGTTGCAGGTGCAGCAGGGCCGCAGCCCCGGCAAAAATGGGGCGGCGCTCGTGCACCAGGGTTTTGCCCTGACACACGAGCCCCTCAATGCCACCCCTTTGCATAAAATCGGTATGGGCTGCTCTGTTTGCCCCTTGTGTCCTGTCTGCTCCTGCTGCTCTGCGTAGCTTTGTCAGCGCCATGAGCACCTGCGCCGCAAGAGTTGCGGGCAGCTCAAGGTTGCGCTCGGCCAGCTTGAAATCGGCCACCAGAACAATTTCTGCCGCTTCAAGGGCCAGCCGCAGCAGTGTTTGGGCATGGTCTGCGGGCAGATACCACAGGGCAAAGCCAAGGCGCACGCAGGGCAGGGGAGTGCTGTGGGCCGCGCCAGCCAGCTCTGCCATGCCGGGGTTGAGCGGCGCATGGGCGAACTGCTGCGGCCAGGGAACCCGGCGCGCAAGGGCCGCCTGCGGAAAAAAGATCGGGCAGGGGCAGAGGGATTGGGGTTTGTCGCTCATCTGCACGCTGGTATCTGGGCATCTTTTTTTGCGGCATCCAAAAGGGTGAGCAGGTAGTCGCGGGCTGCTGCCTGCGGAACCGAATCGGGCATGCTCCGCAACAGGTTGTCGGCGTATCCGTCTTGCAAAAATTTGCGGCGGCAGGTGGCAAAGTGCAGGTCAAAAAACCATGTTCCCAGCAGCAGACGAAAATCGTTGACGCAGCGCAGTGCGGCATAGGCCGCTACCCGGTGCTCGAACACCGCGCGCAAAACTGCCTCACTCGCAATGGTGGGGTCGTCGGGCTGTTGCAGCACCACCGTGGGATTGTACGGGGCGGGGCCGCCCAGGTGCTCGTCCATGATGCGCAGAATATCCAGTTTGTCCGCGTCGCGCACCACGTTGGTGATAAGGGCCACCAGCGGCGGTGTGCTGGTTGGCAGGGCAAAGCGGTTGTGCATGCCCACGGCGGCCATGACCAGCTTGCGGTCTTCGCGGCTCTCGTGTTTCAGGCAACCCTGGGCCTTGAGAATGCGCACCCCCATCTGGCCGTGGTTGCACGATTCCCTGTCGCGAAAGGTGTGGTAGCGCAAATACTGCTCAAAGCGTCCCACATCATGGTACAGAGCCGCCAGCAGACACAACCGCGCCGTGGCGGTATCGAACTTTTCGCCTTCAACGATACGGCGGGCGTTTTCCAGCACGTTTAGTGAATGCCGGAGCTTCAGGTTCATGGGCGAGGTGTCGCCCTTTTCCTGCGCCGTTTTTTCGGCGGCGTAAGACTTAAACCATGCCAGGTGGGAGGATATGTCCACAAATGTGGGGGTGGCTGCGCTGTTCATGAAAAAACAGATACGCTCTGGTTGTGGGCAATGCAAACGGCTGTTGGCCTATTGCCCCGGCGGCGTGGGGGAAAGCAGTTTTTCCGGCACTTCGCCGGGGCCGGGAATAACCAGTGTTTCAGGGTTGATGCTGTACCATGCAAACCACATGGAGTATGCGCCGTAAAACTGCGGCATGGATGCGCCCTTCATGTTGCCGTCGAGCGCAACACCCGTGGCCGGATCCCAGATGCTGCGGGTGGTCAGATCCATGAGCTTGCCGTTTTGCTGCACAAACAAGAAGGGCTCGGACCATATCTGGCGGTTGTACAGGCGCACCACGTCCAGCCCCCGGTCAAAGACGGCCAGTAGGGCGTGCGGCCCCACAAAAAAGTTCACCGCGCCTTTTCTTTTGATGTAACCGATATCGAGCGCCAGCAGGTAGCCCTCGTACTCAACACAGTACATGGGGGTCTTGCTGGCAAAACGGCGGTCTGTGCGCTCAACGGGGTAGATGAGGCGGTCGTTGTCGTAGTAGGTTCCCCGGCGAAGGTAGTTGCCGTAGGGGTCGCGGCCATAGGGCTTGTTGCTGTTGGGTTTGGCAAGCACCGTGGCGTGCGGAAACGTGCGTTTTGCTGCGCCCCAGTTTGTCCAGAAAACGGTGACCATAGGCAGCCCACGGCCCAGCAGGGGGCCGTCAAAGGCCATGCCTGTTTCCTGTAGCCACAGGCTGCCGGAATTGCGGTCGATAAGCACGCTGTTGCCGTCGTAAAGGCGGCCTTCTGTATCAAAAATAAGGTTCAGGCCACCCAGAGAAGCATCATATGCCATGAGTGTGCCCGTGGTGGGGCAGTAAGTAATGGCGTAGGCCTTGCCATCCACGATTTCGTTGACGACCTGATGCCAGACCATGATGCGCTGGGGGTAGATGCGCGCCCCGCCTGGAAGCATGACCACAAAAACAATTTCGTCGTCACTGAGGCTCAGGTTGGCATCCTGAACAAGGTCGTAGCGCGGGCGGTACAGGGAAGGGATGGAGCCGTATTTGACGCCGGTTTCAATAAGCTTGCCGTTGATAATTGCCAGTTCTTGCAGGCTGCGCGGCCTTGCGTGGGCGTTGCTTGGCGCGCACAGCGCCCACAGCACTAGCATGGGCGCAAGCAAGCCCCAAAACAGGCCCGGCCAGCGCCCTGCACGGGGCGGTGTGCAGCCCCCGCGCTCTGTGCGGCCGGTAAGCCTCACTGTGCAGCGCCTTTGCTTGTGTGGGCGGGCAGATATTCGCTAAAAATATAGTCGCGCAGGGCCTGTGGCCACGGGCGAAGGGGCTTGCCCAAAAATTCTGACAACTTGCTGTTGTCGAGCACAGAAAAAGCGGGCCTGCGGGCCTTTTGCGGCCATTCAGATGAATCAATGGGTACAACACGGCAGGAGGCCCCGGCCAGCGAAACAGATTCACAGGCCAGCTCACACCAGCTGGCCTGACCGCTGTTGACAGCATGCCAGATGCCCGTGGCCTTTTTTTCGGCCAAAGCGATGCTCCAGTGCGCAAGATCGAGGGTGTAGGTGGGCGAGCCTGTCTGATCGTGCACCACATTTATGGAGTCGCGCCGTTGACAGGCGGCAATGATCGTATCCACAAAATTTTTGCGGCCAGGGCCAAAAAGCCATGCGGTGCGCACGATGCACGACCGCTCTGGCAAAATTTCCATAACGGCCTTTTCGCCCTCGAGCTTGGTGTGGGCATAGACAGAAGCTGGCTGAGGAGTGCTTTCTTCTGTATGCGGGGTTTCGCCCGGGCCAGAAAAAATGAAGTCTGTGCTGTACTGCACCATAAAGCCGGTGCCCAACGCCTTGAGACAGCGCGCAATGGCTGCGGGCAGCGCCCGGTTGAGCTGGCAGGCTTCGTCCTTGTGGTCTTCGGCATCGTCAACGGCAGTCCAGGCCACAGTGTTGAACACCACATCTGCCCGGGCATCTTCAATGGCGGCCTGTAGAAAGGTCATGTCCAGCAGATTGCCGTTTTCACGGCCCAGAGTGGCTACTTCCCACTCGCGGGCTTTGAGCACTCGTGTAAGGGTCTGACCAAGTAGGCCGGTTGCCCCTCCAAGTACCAGTGCTTTTGCCATGTGACCCCCAGGGTTTGCCCGCCAGCGTGATGCTGACGATGTGTTGGGCATTCTGTGGCACATTATCCCCGCATAGTGGCCGGGGTCAATACAGTTAAGGCAGGTCAACATCAATTTCATACGAACAGGCTTGGGCATGCACAACCGGCGCGGCCTTCTTGCCTCTGCGGCGCAAGTGACGTACAAAAAGACCCAATGAAACACGCAATTCTTCTGGTAGCCTTTGGCGCAAGCAGTCCGCAGGGGCAAAACGCTCTCAAGGGTTTTGATGCGCTTGTACGCCAGCGTTATCCGGGGGTTACGGTGCGCTGGGCCTACACCTCGGTGCTGCTGCGCGAGCGCATGGCGCAGGCCCGCCAAAAGAGTGATTCTGTATTCAAGGCAGTGTGCCGTTTGGGGCTTGAGCATTTTGAATCCGTGGCCGTGCAGCCCTTGCAGACAATTCCCGGTCAGGAGCACGGCGAGGTGCGCGCGGCGGTTGAAGAAGCCGCCGAGCACGAGCACCTGCTTTGCCGTGTGGGCGCGCCCCTGCTGGCCTCGGCAGACGACGTGCGCGCAACCGCGCAGGCGCTGGTGCGGCATTTGCCCGCAGACCGCGCCGCCGACGAAGACGTGGTGTTTATGGGGCATGGGGCCGAGCACGAGGCGGTAGCCCGCTATGTGGATTTGGCCAATGCCGTGCACGCGCTCGACAGTCGCGTGCATGTGGGCGCCATGAATGGCGCGGTGACACTTGAAAGTATTTTGCCCAATCTCGCTTCACGCCGGGTATGGCTTATGCCGCTTTTGTCGGTGGTGGGCCGCCATGCTCTGGAGGACATGGCGGGCGAGAACGGACACAGCTGGCGCAGTCGCATTGAGGCACACGGCCATCAATGCCTGCCCGTACTCATGGGGACGGCGGAATACGCCGGTGTGGCTGAAATATGGCTGCGGCATCTTGAAGATGCCGTTCAATCCCTTGCCGCAGGCTGGGAGAAGAGGTGACGTATGCGCGGATTTTTGGCGGCAGTACTGGTGTCTGGTTTGTTGTTGGGCGGTTGCGGCGGCATGAGCACGGGCGATACCGGCCCCAAGGAAAAGGTGAATCTTGCATCTGGCGTGCAAAACGCCAAGGCCAACGCCTTTAACCCATATCTGCGTTCTTCGCTGCCCAACCTGCGTACCAATGACTCTGAAAGTCAGGCCATGCTGCAAAAGATGGGCGGCAAGGAAACCTCCATTGAGGGTGAAGCCGCTTATCGGCCCCAGTGGAAGCAGGAAATTTACCCTGTGTTTTTTGGCGACCCCAAGGCCCCGCACGAAGTGCTGGTGCTGATCGACTTTGCCTCGCCGCAGAGCGAAAAGGTGTGGCAGGCGGTGGCAGAGGCCAGCCGTTCTGTTTCGCCCCAGCAGTGCAAGGTGGCTGTTTTTGCCAACAGCAAGGAATATTACGGAACCGATCTCATGGGCATGGGTATCTGGATTTCGCATTCCCGCCCAGGGCAGGCCATGCAGTACATGACCTACGCGCTCTCGCGCTGGAATGAGATCAAGGCCGCCCAAAAGAAAAGGGGCCGTGTTGTGGCCTTTAACAACGAATATGACGCCACGGCAGCATCCTCTGACTTTCCCATCCACTACAGCTACATGACCAAGCTGCGGCCTCCGGTGAACCCCACAGAGGAACTGGCCGTGGGTAAGTACTGTTACAATGCGGGCAACGTGAACCTGTATCAGGCCCAGCAGATTGCCCAGTATTTTGGCATCAAGGCCCTGCCCGCCGTGGTTGTTGACGGCAACGTGCTTTCGTCCGTTTCTGCAGGCAGCATTCTGAAGGCTATGGAATAGTTTTTTCACCAGCCTGACGGGTTGTCAGAATACCCATAAACAAAGCCCGCTCAATTGAGCGGGCTTTGTTTATGGCAGTTACAGGCAGATGCCGTTAACCAAAAGCAAGAATTGGCGAAATCAGCAACAGCAGGCCCGTGGCGATAATGATAACCAGCGAAAACCCCTTGTATTTGTGCAGCTCGGGAACCCGGTACACCAGATAGGCGGGAATAAGGCAGCCTATCAGCGCAAAAATGGGGCTGCATATGGAGGTGAACGAAAGTACCGGCACGTTCAGAACAATGGCACCCCAGCACAGCAGCACTGAAAATATCAAAATCCCCTTTGAAACCACCCCGGTATTAATGCTCGATTCAGGCATGTAGCGGCGCAGTACATTGAGGGTGAGGCCCTGGCATGCCTCGTGAAAGCCCAAGAATACGCTGAAAAAGGCCGTCATAACAGCAAAAATATTAAGAATCAGCGAGAGCATCTGCACAACAAATGAACGTGGGCCGCCGCCTGACACCTTTGAGGCCACAATGGCCAGGGCAGAAATGTTTTCTGCGGCTGCTTGCATTGCGGCATCGTGCCCCAGCGCCAGTGTGAATGACACCGCGTAAAAGAACACCACCACAAACAGCACAACAAAGGCAATGTTCATGGCCCGCATGGCCCTGAAGCGTGCCACCTCGATACTGCTTGTTTTTGAGCGGTACGAAATGACCATGGGCGAAAGACTCTGGATAAAAAGAATGGAGGTGATGGTAAAGGGCAGCATGATAACTGTCTGGTCAACAAGCTGGGGCAACGTGGGCAGCTGGCCGACATTGCTGATGTTCCACTGCGGAACCATGGAAAATCCCAAAAAGGCCACCACGCACAGCTTGGTAAGCACCAGAAACGTGGCGACCTTGAACAGTATTTTTTCACCACGCGATGCCACTGATACAAGAAAAATGACCAGGGCAAGGCCGTAGAAGGGATTGTCGGACAAGAGTTCCTTGGTCCAGCCAAAGGTGTGGATAAAGGAGGCACTGTCGTTGGTAATGGCGGTGGAGTAAACAAAAACCCAGATGACCAGCATCAGGAAATACAGCAGGCCAATGATCATGCCCCAGTTTTTGCCCAGATAGCTGCTGATTACACCGGGGTAGTCTGTACATTCGCGCGAAGCGGCAAGCGTGTTGATAAACAACCGCTGAAAAAGATACATGGCCGGGTAGCCAACCACGGAAGAAGCCAGAAAAACCCAAAGCCCTGTCACGCCAACCTTGACGGGCAAAAAGACAATTCCGGCCCCAATGGCCATGCCAATACTCATGATGACCCAGCCCCAGTCGGTGCTGTCAAAGCGGATAGCCTGTTTCCACTCCTGCTCTGTCATGCCAGCCCGAAACGGGGGATTGCTCTCGGTTGCAACGGAACTCATGGATTTATTTCCTCCAGCAGATGTTAGCCTGCGCGCTTGGCCAGCATGATGCCCAAGATGGTCGGATCCATACTGCTAAGCCCCTTGCTGGAAAGATCGCCCATTTCCCGCATGGTGTTTTCGGCAAACTGGTTGACTATGCCGTCGGTGGGTTTGATGGCGCAGCCGTTGAGGGCCAGCAGGGCACTGTTGACCCCTTGCCCGATAAGCGAGCCAACCTTGAGGGCGCAGCCTGTTTTTGCCCCGTCGCACACAACCGCCACGGTGCTGCCCAGGTGGTTGTTGATGGCATTGTTGATCTGGTCGTACCGCGCGCCAAACAGGTAGGCTACCGCAGCGGCAACCCCCGCACCCCCGGCAATGCCGCTGCCGCAAAGGGCCGACAAAAGCCCGGCTGCGGCCTTGATATAGCAGGTAACCAGATAGCTCAGCATGACAGCGCGCAGCACAACGCTTTCGCTTTCTACAGAGGCAAATTCGGCAGCCGCCAGCACAGGCATGCCTGCCGCAATGCCCTGATTGCCGCTGCCAGCAAGGGTCATGGCGGGCAACGGAACCCCGCCCATGCGTGAATCAATGCCAGCAGCGGCGCGTATGGCGGCCCAGCGTACCATGTCTTTTTTGATAAGCCCCTGCCGCACCAACCCCATTTGTGTTTTGCCCACGGCAATGCCCGGGCCCTTGGCAAGGCCGTATTCAACCAGCGCCGTATTGAGAGCCAGGCCTTCCTTGATGTAGGCAAAGTCGTTGGTGTCCAGCCCTTCGACAATTTCAAGAATATCGTGCAGCGAGAGGGCCAAAAGCCATTCTTTCAGGCGGGCAAGTTCATCGTCTGCCGTATTGCCTGCCCCGGCACTGCCAGAAACAGCCTGTTCCTGCCCGTCAACGCAAAGGCGCACCACGTTGTCGTGCGCGCCCTGAATGGTTGCCTCTGCTGTATGGCCCCCTGCGGTAAGGGATATGTTGACAAAAAGCCCGTGAGCATCCTGCTTGATGCCCGTTGTAACCCGGTTTTCTGCCAGCAGTGTTTTGGCCTTGGCCAGCCCCTCGTGGGTTACGGATGAAAAAACTTGCAGGCCAAGCTTGCTGTCGCCCGCACAGGCTCCAAGGGCCGCAGCAAGGTCTACGCCGCCATCACCGTCTGCGTTGGGAATAATAACGCCCATGGCATTTTTGTAGATATTGGCGTCTACAGTTACGGAAATTGTTTCAAAGTCTTTGCTGTCCAGAGCTGCGGCAGCCACTGCTGCACACAGGCCAATAGATGCCGGTTCTGTGCAGCCAAGCCCTGGTTCTGTTTCAAGGTGAATAAGGCTGCTGGCCTTGTTGTAAAGAACATCCTTGATGCTGAAGCCCATGCCCTGCTCCTTGGTATGTAGACTGTGCTGATAATGACAAATGTAATGTGAATGTAAATAATTTATTACTGTTATAGGTGCATGCAGTCAACAGGCGAGATTTGTGTTCTTGGTGTTTATCCCGATGTGTTGTGTGGCGGTAATTTTGAAGACATAGTGTTGTTGTGTGATTTGCAGGTGAAATGTAATACTTGGCATTACTTTACTAGATGGATCGTCAAAATTAACGAATTATAGGTAGAAATAAAAATATGAAGTATAAAAAGAATGATCATGTGGATAATTTTGAGTGTTTATCGGTATTTTAAATGAAATAAAAATAAAATTAAGCAATTTTGTGATTTTCGCATTGAAACGAGATGATTTTGTTGTGAAACAATAAACGATATACATGTACATAACGGACACAGGAATTTTTTTGCTGTACTGTGGAATCAGCAATTTTAGGGCTGGTCTGTTGGCTTTGTGGGCAATTTTTCGACATGAAGTCCCTTTGCCAGCACGCAAAATATATTGAATTGCTTTGTAAATATTGCAAAAAAAGAAGCAGCCCGGCCACTGGGGACGGGCTGCACGGGCAACAATCTTTTTTGCAGGCGAAAAATGATCGCAGCATGAGCCTACAGCTTGAAGAACTCCAGCGCAGGTGCTTTGGCAATCATGCTCGCATCAGCCAGCATTTGATAAAAAAGGCTCAAGCCGCGCTGTTCTTCTTCACCCAGGGTGTAAACAAGGCCTTTGCTGTAGTAAAAGGCCAGATCTTCACGCGAAAGGGGGCAGCCGTGTGCCGTGAGGTCGAGAATCACATCCATGTGTTCAAGGCCCCAGTCGCGCCCCTGCCGCAGCAGTGCGCCGGGGTCGCTGGTAAACAGCTTTGCTTCTGCGGCGGCGCGGCTCACTACCCACAGGCCAAAGATAAAGGGCAGACCAGTCCAGTCGCGCCATGCCTCGGCAAGGTCGAGGCGGTAGGGATACTCTGGGTGGTTGCGCAGGCGCAGGGCCTCGTCGCCAATGGCCAGAAAGGCCACGGGCGGGTTTTCTCCGCGCAGGGCAGGGGTCACCTGTCCTGTGGTGAAGGTGACGTTGAGTTTGAACCTGTTGCGCATAATAAGCCGCAGCAGGGCAACCGAGGTATGTGTTTCGCCGCTGATAAGAATTTCCTGCCCTTCAAGCTGGTCAAAGGGCACGCGCGAGAGCAGCAGCACGCTCATGACCGGCCCGCGTGAGCCGATGGAGAGGTCTTCTATCAGCTGGTAGCGTTCCGGGCGGCTGGCGTATTCAAAACACGAGCAGGAAGAAACGTGCAGCTCGCCCCGCGCCATCATGGTGTTGAGCAGTGCGGGCGGGCCGGAAACAAGCTCGTAATCGTGGGGCAAAATGCCCGCTTCAAGCGGATGATATATGGGCAGTACGTTGAGGTAGCCAATGCGGCCCATGCGCAGTACGGGGGGATTTTTTACTTGCGTGGTCACGGGGCAGTCACCTTTTGCCAGGGGCGAAGCCGATGGACAGAGCTGAATGTGCGGCAAAAAATATGTTTCCGGGGGCGAACCCCCGGAAACCTGTATAGACAGTAAGGCAGAAGCGCTACACTTAGGGCTGGGGAACCACGGGCGTGTAGTCCATGGTGCGCTGCACCGGGGTAAAGCCCGCCGTGCGGATGACCTTGTGGATGTCGCTGCGGGTCATGCTGAATGATACTCCGGCGGCGGCCACCACGTTTTCTTCGATCATCAGCGAGCCAAAGTCGTTAGCACCATAAAACAGTGCCAGCTGGGCCACCTGCGGGCCCATGGTCACCCACGAAGCCTGGACGTTGGCGATATTGTCGAGCACCAGGCGCGAAACAGCCAGCATGCGCAGATAGGCGGGCGCGGGCAGGGGGTCAACGTCTATGCGCGTGTGCGATGGCTGGAATGTCCACGGAATAAAGGCCGTAAAGCCGTGGGTGCGGTCTTGCACCTCGCGCACGGCAAAGAGGTGGTCGAGCCGGTGGGCGGGGGTTTCCTCGTGCCCAAACATCATGGTGGCGGTGGTGCGCAGGCCCAGCTTGTGGGCTTCTTCCATAACGCCAAGCCACTGCTCGGCAGTGCATTTGTTGGGCGAAACTTGGGCGCGCACGCCCGTGTGCAGAATTTCAGCCCCGCCGCCGGGCAGGGATTGCAGGCCCGCTTCTTTCAGGCGGCGCAGCACCTCTGGCACGGAAAGGCCGAACTTCTCGGACCAAAAGAATACCTCTGGCGGCGAAAAGGCGTGAATGTGCAGCTGGGGCCAGGTGGCGTGCATCCAGCGTAGCAGGTCTTCGTACCATTCCAGCGGCAGATCGGGGTGATGCCCGCCCTGCAACAGCACCTGCGTGCCGCCGAGGGCCAGAGTTTCCTCGATTTTTTCGGCCATTTCTTCGCGGCTGATCACATAGCCGCCTTCCTGATCTGGCGCGCGAAAAAAGGCGCAGAAGCGGCAGGCGCACACGCATACGTTGGAATAGTTGATATTGCGGTCGCCCACATAGGTGACAATGGGCTCGGGATGCAGGCGCAGGCGCATGGCGTGGGCCAGCTGGGCCAGGGTGTGCAGGCTGGCCTTGTAGTACAGGGCCTCGGCGGCGGCGCGGTCAAGGCGTTGACCGCTGGCAGACAGGGCTATGGCCTTGCGCACGTCTTCAAATTCTGCGCCCTGTTCGTCAAAGGGGCTGTGCGCGGGAAGAAAGGTACTCACTGGCGCGCCTCCGAAGGTTCGTCGTTCAGGGTCTTGAAAGTGGCGTTGCGCCGCACGGGGGTAAAGCCCGATTCGCGGATAAGGTGTTCCAGCTCCTCAATGGTCATGCCCTGGGCAGACTGCGCGCCCGCCATGTGGCCAATGCGCTCTTCAATGATGGTTCCGTCAAGATCGTCCGCGCCGTACCACAGGGCAACGGGGGCCAGCTTGGGGGCCATCATGATCCAGTAGGCCTTGAGGTGGGGAATGTTGTCGAGCATGAGGCGCGAAACAGCCACAGTGCGCAGCTGATCCAGCCCGCGTTGGGGGCCGACCTTGTCTTCCGGCAGTTTCAGGCGGCTGTACTCGGTGAGAAAGGGCAGGGGAATAAAACAGGTAAAGCCGCCGCTCTTGTCCTGCTGCTCACGCAGACGGCAGAGGTGGTCAATGCGGTGCTCGTAGGATTCGATGTGCCCAAACAGCATGGTGCAGTTGGTCACAATGCCAAGGCTGTGGGCCTCTCCCTGAATACGCAGCCATGCCGCAGCATCGGCCTTGTGCGGGCAGATCTGGGGGCGCAGGGTTTCGTCAAAGATTTCTGCACCGCCGCCGGGCATCATCACAAGGCCAGCGTTTTGCAGGCGCTTGAGCACCTCAAGGGTGCTTATGCCCTCAAGGCGGGCAAAGTGCTCAATTTCAACGGCGGTAAAGGCCTTGACCGGCAGGTTGGGGTTAAAGGCCCGCACCGCGCGGATCATTTCTTCAAACCAGGCCAGGGGCCGTGTGGGGTGGCAGCCGCCCACAATGTGCAGCTCGTCGAGATGCAGGGGGGTTGCGTCTGCCGCGCGCAGGCGTGAGAGTACGTCGTCGAGGCTCAGGGCAAAAGCGCCCGGTTCGTCCTCTTTGTCACGGCGAAAGGCGCAAAACGTGCAGCCATTGACGCACACGTTGGTATAGTTGATCTGCCGATTGACCACATAAAAGGCTTTGTGTCCGTGCAGGCGGCAGCGCACGTGCAGCGCAAGCGCGCCCACTGCGGTGATGTCGGGACAATTGAACAGGGTAAGCCCGTCTTCGGGCGAAAGCCGCTCCCCGGAGAGCACCTTTTCGCGGATAGACGAAAGGCCCAGTGCGGCGTAGTATGTTGCGTCTAGCATATTTGAATCCTGTGCATGGATTGGGGGCAAAATGCCGCTCGCAGAGTAAGCCCCGCCGCCGCACGCTGTCAATGTGAGGAAAAAATGTCTGCCCTGCCGCCGCAAAACCTGTCTTTTGGTCTTTCTCCCTGCCCCAATGATACCTATATCTTCCACGCCATGCTGCACGGCCTTGTGCCCATTCCCGCGCCCTTTACGCCGCACATGGCCGATGTGGAAGAACTGAACAACCTTGCGCGGCAAAAAGCTCTGGATGTCACCAAGATGTCGCTTGGCGCAACCACAGAGATAATGCACGATTATGCCCTGATGTCTTCTGGAGCGGCGCTTGGCTGGGGCTGCGGCCCCCTTGTGGTGGCCCGCAAAAACCTCAAGCCCGAAGACTGGCGCAATGCCACGGTGGCAGTGCCCGGCCTGTTGACCACGGCCAACCTGCTGCTGAATCTGCACGGCGGTTTTTTGGGCCCGCGCAAAGAAATGCTGTTCAGCGACGTGATGGCTGCCGTCACCAGCGGCGAGGCCGATCTTGGGCTGATTATCCACGAGGGGCGCTTTACCTATGCCCGGCAGGGCCTTGTAAAGCTGCTTGATCTGGGGCAATGGTGGGAGGCCGAATTTTCGCTGCCCCTGCCGCTGGGGGCCATTGCCGTGCGGCGCGACCTGCCTGTGGCACTGGCCCGGCGCGTGCAGAACACCATTACGGCCAGTCTTGCCTATGCCAATGCGCACCCGCAGGATTCGCGTGAATTTATACGCGCCCACGCGCAGGAAATGGACGAAAACGTCACCAGCGCCCATATCAAGACTTTTGTGACCGATTTCAGCCTTGATCTTGGCCCAGCTGGCCGTGCGGCCATCGAAACCCTGGTGGGTCGCGCTGCGGCGCTTATGGGTAAAACCCTGCCAGCTGAAGGGCTATTTTTGCGTTAGCAACTGGGGCATAGCCCGCTTCCAACCCTTTGTGTGCATGGCCTTTGTAAACCTGGCCCTTCGTAACGCTGGCTCTTCATAAACTTTTTGTCTTCTGGTTTCGCGCGTTGCGGCGCGGACGAAACATGTCTTACCCCGGTTTTACCGGGCTGCTCTGGCGCTGGCCCTGCCCGCGTCACGGACCACCTGTGAGAGAACTATGTTTGAAAAATACTTTTCGCTTTCCGAGGCCCGCCGATTTTATTCGATGGGCCTGCCCATTTTCATAGCCCAGCTTTCACAAACGGGCATGACCTTTGCCGATACGGCCATGAGCGGGCTGTACAGCGCCCAAGCTCTGGCAGCGGTGGCCGTTGCCGGTTCCATATGGGCCCCTGTGGCCCTGCTGGGTATTGGCTGTGTGCTGGCGCTTTCGCCCCTGAGCGCCCAGTTTGTGGGTTCTGGCCGGGCAGACCATGCGGCGCATCTGTTGCGTCAGGGGCTGTGGCTTACCTTGGGCCTGAGCATCGTGCTGGTGAGCTTTTATTATGCCATCTCGTTTCATCTGGGCATGTTCGGTCTTGAGCCGGCACTTGCCGATATGGCAGGGGCGTATCTGCGCGCAATTATGTGGGGGTTGCCGGGCTTTCTTTTTTTTGTGAACCTGCGCAGTTTTCTTGAAGGCTTTTCACGTACGCGCCCGGCAATGGTTATAGGGCTGCTGGGCTTGGCTCTTAATGTGCCCTGCAACTATGTATTCATTTACGGCAAGTTTGGTTTGCCTGAATTGGGCGGCGTGGGCTGCGGCGTGGCCTCGGCCATCAGCTTTTGGTTTATGGCCCTGTGCATGCTGCATTATTTACGGCGTGACCCGCAGTACAAAAGTCTTGGCCCGCTGTTTGCCCCCTTGTTCCGGGGCGGCAGCCCATGTGGGCCACGCTTTGACGGCGCACTGGTGCTGCGCGTGCTGCGTATTGGTCTGCCGGGAGCGTTGGCTCTTTTTTTTGAGGTGTCGCTCTTTGCCCTCAGCGCCATTTTGCTGGCTCCGTTGGGCACGGTAATGGTGGCAGGGCATCAGATTGCCCTCAATTTTGGCGCTCTGGTTTTTATGGTTCCGCTTTCCATCAGCATGACAGCCACTATACGCGTTGGGCGGTGTATGGGGGCGCGGCAGACCGAAAGAGCCAAGATTGTGGCCCGCACAGCCCTGAGCCTGAGTGTGATTTTTGCCCTGCTCATAGCCCTGTTTACGGTGCTGTGCCGCAAGGGCATAGTGGCCATTTATACAGAAGATGTGGCCGTGGCGGCGCTGGCTACGCAGCTTTTGTTGTATCAGGCTGCCTACCAGATAGTGGACGGCTTGCAGGTGACGGGTATCGGTGTGCTGCGCGGGCATAATGACACGCGGGTCATTTCGGTCATCTGCTTTGTGGCCTACTGGATTATTGGCCTGCCGCTGGGTTTTGCGCTGGCGCGCACGAATTTGCTGGTTCCTTCCATGGGAGCGGCGGGCTTTTGGGTGGCCTACATTGTGGCTCTGGGATTTGGAGCGGTGTGCTACCTGCTGCGTGTGCGGCAACTGCACGCACTTGCGCCCGACGACATGCTGTTGCGCGTAGGGCGCTAGATCAAAACGGTTTTTGCCTGAAGGCGACGTTAAAGGGCCTTTTTTACACGGGTGTGTGCCATTGGCACACTTCTGCGTAAAAAAGGCCCGGGCTTATTGTGCTTGCAATGCGTGGCTTGTCTTGCATGCTGGATGCAGGGGGGCTGGCCAAACCCGCGCACTATTTGCGGAAGGCCTGCTTCCAGGTGAATTTGACGATGGACATCATGTCGCTGAGGCTGCTTTTGCCGCCAAGGGGGCTGCCTGCGCTTTTGCCCCGTGCAAGGGGATCGAGCAGAGGCGGAATGGGGGTGCCCGCAGGGGTGATTTTGGGTGAGCCAGCCTCGCCATTGCGGCCAGACTTATCAGCTGTCTGGCCAACCGTCTGGCCAGCTTGTGGGGCAGACGCCGAACCATCCTGTTCTCCCCACAGGGATATGACGGGCGCTGTGGCTCCCTGTCCGGCACGCAGTGTGCCCGACCGGGCTGCCGCGCCCTGCTGGGATGGGGATTCGTCGTATTCATCGTCGGCCAGGGCAATGCCCACCTGCCCGCGCTGGCGTATGCCCGAGCGCGGCACACGGGCCGTGCCCGCCTGACCTGATTCCGCCTGCCCAGATACTGTTTGCCCAGATACAGCCTGGCCGCTACCCGACGGGGCAACATCATCCATACCACCGCCAGAAGCGCCCATCTGGGCCAGGGGATCTTCAGCATCCGTTGCCGCTGCATCGGCTTCTTCCCGCGCACGCGCGTTTCTGCCTGCCCGCCATTGGCGTTCTGCCGCATCTTCAAGCTTTTTGGTTTCGGCTTCCTGAACCAGGGTATCAAGCGTGGTGCGTATTTCTGCACTCAGGGCCAGGGCGTCTGCACCAAGGGCCTGTTCAAGGCAGGCTTCCATATTGGCAAGCATTTCGGCTGTGGTGTCGGCTGCAAGGCATATTTGGGCCATGCGCTCTGCAATCTGCTGACGGGGGGTAACTTCGTACCCCTGAGCTAGAATGCCAGCGGCCAGATCGTAGTTGCCCTGACGCATCTGCTGCAGGGCTTCGGACAAAAAAGGGCTGCGAGCGTTGGGGTCTTCCTGCAACATGCGTCCGTAGACGGCCCGCGCGCGGTTCCACTGGCGGGCGCGCACAAAGGTGGCTGCCGCCTGCGAAAGGTAATATTTGTAGCGCGCCATGTCGCCCTTGCCCTTCCAGGCGGCGGCCATGCCAAGCTCGGCCTTGCCCTGAATAAGCGCACCGCGCATGGCCCGCTGAAAGGCATTGATGGCGCTGTTCCACTTGCGCTGCTCAAGGCACTGCATGCCCACGCGAAAGTAGTCTTCGGGTTGGCGGATTGGTTTGAGCAGAATGCCATATGTGGCAAGGGCATCGTCAAAAGCCTTGGTGTTGGTGAGCTGGCTTGCCTTGTCCAGATCATCAAGCGTTGGGCGTGTGGAAATCAGAAAATCGAGGTGGGCTTTGAGCTGGTCTATGGAGTACGGGCGCGCCAGAAGGGCACTGGCGCCGCAGCCAAGAGTGCGAAGTTGTTCAACTTCGCTGTCGTGTGGCAGTATGAGCAGCACGGGCATGTCGAGCAGCATGGGGTGCAGCCGCAAAATGGCGCAAAACTGTTCGCCTTCCATGTCTGAAAGGCGCTGCGAGCACACCACTACGTCGGGCTGAAATGAGGGGGGGGCTTCGTCCAGCCCCGCCAGAATGCGCGCGGCCGCAACGCCTGATGTAAGGCCTTCTACGCGGTCTGCTCCCACCTCGCGCAGGGCGCGCCTGTCAAGAGCAGCCATAGATTCGCTTTCGCTAAGAAGCAGAATATGTATCTGACGTGGGCGGGTCATGCGTGTCCTTGCCAGACAGGCCAGTTAAAACCCGCTGGTGCAATGGGGCGGGCAGGGCCTTCCGTAAAAAGACTATATCCGTTGGAGCTGGCTTGCGCAAGAAAACAGCTCCGTGAAATTTGCTGGATGAGTATTGCGGGTTGTTTACAATACGCAGATATTTTAAGCAATTTTTAGGTTTTTCCTCTGTCTGCTGACTTTGAGCTTCATTCATCGTTCAAAGAATATAAGTTTTTGAAAAAGGAAATGGAACCACTCGCCGGTGCGTGGTCATATTGAGTCTGAAACTTGTTGCATGTGGCAATGCCCAATGAAAAAAAGGAATTGGGCTTAATAGATTCCAAGCCAGCAATGGCAAAGAAATTTTGAACGAAGTGTAATTGGGCAAGCTGAAATTTAAGGATTGTGGAATGTTAAGTTCCCTCCCCCCAAATAATATTCAGGATCAGTTGCTGGGAACAGCTGACTTTTTCACAAAAAAACGGATTGCGTCCCTGTTGTTGATTTCTGAATCAAGACTTTGGGCAACATCGCTGTAGTACAGTGCGCCAGGCTTGATATTCGTCCTGTCTACTACCTCAGCATACTTTCGCAATGGTTCGAAATACTTAACTGGGATTGGCGCCACCACATAAACAATGAGCCAAAAAATCGCAAGAGCCAGGGCAAAGCGGGTCAGACGTTTTGCTAAAGGGGCTTCTTCGAGATGTACAGGAGATTCGCCACAAGGGGCTGATTCTGCTTGTTTCATTTCACGGCCCTTGAAGAGTTCTTGTGTTTGGTTTTGTCGGCATCGGTCTGCGACCAATGCCGACAAAACCCTTACTTAGCTATATCTTGGCAGTGATTTCGGGAAACACTTTGTAAAACATGATGTATGCCATGAGAAGGGTAAGCAGCAAATTGAAGCTTTGCCCGCATACATACAGAATGAGTGGCTTGCCACCCTTGAAATAATGGGCCAGTTCACGGAAGTTGGTTCCAAGCCCGATGGCGGTAAAGGCCAAGGCGAAGCACCAGCTGCGCAACGGAGACGACATGCCCCGGACAAGACCATCGCTCAAAAGCGCGTTGGAAATGTCGCCCAGGTTATTGCTGATCAATGATGCGATGATGGATGCACCCAGAAAGCCGAGAACAAACTTGGGAAAGCGGTTCCAGATTTCCATTGCGCCAACTTTGCGACCGGCAACGCCATTTTCGGCCGGTTCAACCTTGGTGGTCCAGTATACGGCAACACCAAACGCGGTTACGCCAATCAGCACGTTTTGAATCATCTTGATCGTTGCGGCCACGTACATGGCTTTTTCGCCAAGGAATGCGCCAGCGGCTGCAACTGCGCCAGTGGAGTCAACTGTGCCGCCTATCCATGCGCCACCGAGAACCTCAGGAATGCCAACTGCCTTGATAAAGGCAGGCATTGCAACCATCATTATAGCCGTAAAGACCAAGGAGAGGCCAACGGCGAGTGTGAGTTCTTCTTTCTTGGCGCGGCAGGCAGTAGCCGTGGCGATTGCTGCCGAGGTGCCGCATACGCTCATGTCGGCAGAGATGGTGATGTTCAGCGTTTTAGAGGGCATTTTCAGCACGCGCTGGCCAAAAATGTATGTGCAGATAAGTACGATGGGCGTCACTACCCATGCTACAAAAATGCCAGGTATGCCGATGGCCACAATCTTGTCAAACAGTACTTCCGCGCCCAGCAGAACCAGGCCAGTTTTAATATAGTATTCCGTCTGGATTGCGGGCTTGATCCACTTGGGCGTACCCACCGTGTTGGCGATAAGCATGCCGATGATAATGGCCCAGGCCTCGGAGCCAACGCCATAGTATTTCATGGTGCTTTGTGACCCCATCATGAAGGCCAGGATGGCCACAGCAAAAACGCCTACAAAACCAAGAGCAAACTGGCCTACATTGTGCCCCATAAAGAACATGCCGAACCCGAACAGTATTGCCCCGCCAGCAAATACCAACAGCAGAGAGGGGACAATGTTGGTGCCCTTTTTGACCGCAGAAGCCTTGGAATACTCTTGCGCAACTAATCTCCACGCGCTGATCTTGCCTTCTGCTGCGGTGTTAAGTGCGGCATCAGCAAAGTTTGCATCGGCTGCGGCCTGCTGTGCGGTTTTAGCCGCACCCAGCGCCGTGTCGTACTTTTCTTTTACCTTTTCTGCCTTGGCAGCAGCCTTCTGGTTGGCAGCCTTGGCGGCATCGTCTGAAACGTAAAAAGAATCAAGTGGGTTGTCTTTCCAGCCCCCAGGCAAGGCCAGCAGCCAAGATATGTACTTTGCTGTATCTGTACCACGGGAATTGATTTTTTTCTTGGCATCCTGCGCGGTGTAGAATTCAATAGTTTTAAAAGGAGCCCGTTTGGATTCCGCTGCCATGATTTGATTCTGTGCCGCTACCTTTTTGCTGATATCAACCGGGGCCTGGAGAATGTAAATGTACAGGCCAATTCCAAGGAGGATGAAACCAAGCCAGATAGCCCAATAATCTTCTTTTTTCCATAAATCAGATAGTTTGGCTCTGCCATCGTCAATAACAATGTCTGAGTTTGTTTGGCTCATGCGCTAGACCTCCTTTTTTATAAAATATTTTAGTATCAAAAAAAAAGCAACGCGGGATGCGTAAATTTTTATCCTGTCTGATTTATATTAACTATTGCTAGAACAATTTTTACATCTATTGCATAAGGTTATATGTTGTAGTGTTGTAATGGTAGAAATATGCATATCGGATTTATTGCATGGTGTTTTTAAATATATTTATTGAGTTCTGTATTTTGTTCGCTTTAATGTCGCAGTTAAATGGTTGACATGTTATAACTTAGTTGATTGGTATGTATGTTTTGAGCTTAAGCTCGAGATGTCGACACGCCTTGATGTGGATATACTGTTTTAGGAACAGTGGTCGGGTTCTGCTTGCAAGGTCGATTAGGCAAGCAGGCTGGATATGAACGTATGGCAGTGAGGAGGCCGTCACATGCTTGGCAGGAGGCCGAACAGTACGTGATTGCAGGGTAGGTCTGTGAGCAGGCTATCTGGCCTAGCCCCTGTGGTGCAAGAACCAGAAGGACCGTTCCATCAGAAGCACCACAGACCGAATGCTAGTTTGCAAAGGGGATAATGCGGGCGCGCGGCGTAGCTTCGCCCGTGGCCTCATACCCCTCATCCTCAAGGGGAGAAGGGCGCGTAATAACCGTATGGCAGTAAGGGCAGTGCAGCGCACCCTTGCTGCGCTCAAGGCGGATAAGCCCGCCCTCGTGGTCGTAGCAGTGCGGGCAAAACGGGCCCAGGTTAATATCCTGGGCCTTGAGCCAGTACAGGCCGTTGCGCCGAAACAGGTTGCACGAAAGCCGCATGGCTTCTTCAAGCGTCTTGAGCCGGGTTTGCAACAGATTTACTTCGTCGTGCAGAGCTATGCTGCGTGACTGTATTTCCATAAGCAGACGGCGGGCCTGATCGTCTCGGCCAGAGGCGAAAAGGTCGTTGATTTCTTTGAATAGACGATAGTGCAGCATGGTTCACTTCCCCATTGCTGCTCTATATCGGAGGCGGGCAGTATATCTTTAGGGTTCCAAAAGCCGCATTTGGCGCGGACTTGAAAATTTTATCTGTACTTTCAGTTTGTTGCAGTAGTCAAAATTTTTTAGATTATTTGTAGACTCGGCCCGCAATCGGGCTGAAACAAGGCTTGGCGGGTAAAATGGCGGTAAAAAATGTCTGTGGCAAATAATGCAGACGGCCTGAAAACAGGAGGACAGAAAGGGGAGGGCGGAGGCCAAAAAATACCGCCTTCAATAAAAACAGGGGGTTGCGCGGGCCTACATTTTGCGCCGTGAAATAGGGTCAAGAGAGCGCAACAGGTCGCGGTATCGGGTTTCTTCATCGGCAGAAAGCGATGTGGGCAGCTCGCCATTGCGCATCAGCGCGCTGCTCAGCATGTCGGCCTCCTTGCGGGCTCCCACACGGCGTACCATGTCTGTGGCTGCGTCCGGCACGGGGGTGCTCACCTCAACAGCCGTGCCCTGTTCCATTTTTTTCTGTTCTTCAGCGGAGAGGCGCAGCACTTCCTCTTCCACAAGAATGGGGGCAGCGGCGCGCATGGCAAGGGCTATGGCGTCTGAGGGGCGGCAGTCTATGCGGGTTCGGCCATCCGGGCCAGAGAGCACCAGCACGGCATAGTATGTGCCTTCGCGCAGGTCGTTTATTTCCACACGCCGCAGTTCAGCCTTAAATGCCTTGAGCGTCATGAGAAAAAGATCGTGTGTGAGGGGGCGGGGCAGGCTTTCGTTGTTGAGCACCAGCGAAATGGCCATGGCCTCCATGGCACCGACCCATACGGGCAGCACGGCATCGCCGCTGGCCTCGCGCAGCACCACGATGGGCGTTTTGCTCTGCGGGTCGATGGTGAGGCCGAAAACGCGCATTTCTACCATGGTTCCCCCAGCCGTTGGGCCATGAGGCTGTGTTTCTTGGCCTGGCTGATACGCACCCGCACAAGCCTGCCCGTGTGGTCTGCCTCGTGGGGCAATTCCACGTGCACAGGTGCGCCGTGGGGGTCACGCCCTTGCCAGCTGGGTTCTGGGCCCTGGCCTTGCTTGGGGCTGCGGTTTTCAATCAGCAGGGTTGTTTCGTCGCCAACCCGCTGCTGCAACCAGCGCGCACCCAGTTCGTCCTGAAGCGCCTGAAGGCGCAACAGCCTGTCTTGGGCGACATCGGCGGGAATCTTGTCGGGAAACAGCGAGGCCCGCGTGCCCGGCCTGTCGGAATAACAAAAGGAAAAGCTGGACATGAAGTTGCTGGCGCGCATCATGTTCAGGGTATCCTGAAAATCCTGCTCGCTCTCACCGGGAAAGCCCACGATAAGGTCTGTGGAAAGGGCCAGATCGGGCCGCGCCGCATGCAGGCGCTCCACAAGTTCAAGAAAACCCGCACTGTCGTAGCGGCGTTTCATGCGGGCCAGCACTGCGTCCGAACCGGCCTGCATGGGCAGGTGCAGACGCGGGCAGAGCTGGGGCAGTTCGGCAAAGGCGGCAATGTCTTCCGGCCCCATATCCTTGGGGTGCGGGGTAACATAGCGCAGGCGTTCAAGCCCCGGCAGGCCGGCCACCTTGCGCAGCAGGGCGGCAAAGCTGGTGCCGTCGCCGCTTTTATCCTGCCCAAAGGCGTTGACATTTTGCCCAAGCAGGGTGATTTCGCGTGCGCCGTTGTCAATCAGGGCCTTGCATTCATCAATGATTGCCGTGCTGCTGCGCGACTTTTGGCGGCCACGGGTAAAGGGCACAATGCAGTACGCGCAAAAGTTGTCGCAGCCCTGCATAATGTTGGCATAGGCCACGGCCCCGTTGACAATGCCTGGCTCGGTTGTGGCCTCGCGTTCCACATACTGGCTGGTGAAATCGAGCAGCGAGAGGCGCTGGGCGGGATTTTCGAGCAGCCGTTCAATGGCCTGCGGGGCATTGCCAATGCCGTCGCTTCCCGCCACCAGACGCACCTGACCTTCTTTTTCAAAGATGCTCTCGCCCAGCTGTTGAGCCACGCAACCGGCCACGCACACCAGCACTGCCGGGTTGCCGCCCGTAACCTGACGGATGCGGCCAAGCGTGCTCATAACCTTTTGTTCCGGCTTTTCGCGCACAGAACAGGTATTGACCACCACCACCTGCGCGTCTTCGAGCGGCGCTTCAAAAAAACCGCGCGCGTTCAGTGCACGCCCCAGCCAGTGGGAGTCGTGCACGTTCATCTGACAGCCAAAAGTGATGATATGGTACGTCTTTTCAATCATGATTGTTGTTACTGCTCTATGTCCAGGTCTGCGTCGTACATGCCGGGCGCGCCTTCTTCTTCAAGGGCGGCCACGCGGTCTTCAAGCCAGTCAAGCACGGCGCGGGCCGTGTGGTAGTTGAGCAGTATGCGGCTGTGGATGCAGCGGTTAACCTCGCGCGCGTCCAGGTCGCCGGGGGTCATCTCGTGGCCGATGGAGCCATCGGGGGCCACCAGCTGCTCAGAAAACGAAGGCAGGGCGTCACTTTCGTGATAAAAATTCATCTCAATCTCGCCCTGCGGATTTATACCGCCCCAAACACCGTGGGCTGTTTGCAGTCTTGCGCTTGCATCCATCTGATATTTATAGCGGATCTTTGCGGGGTGGTCACTGGGCTTGTTCATGCGGCATCCTTGTGTGTGTGGTATCGGGGCCTGGCCGCAGGCTTAGGCCCCGTTTGCAGCGACATCAGTTGTGCGGCAATTGCATATGATAAAAAAGAGCCCCTGCCAAGTAAAGGCAACTTGTGCAGCCCCAGAGGGCTGCGGTGTGCGGCACGGCATGGCTCGCCGCCGCAGCGGCAAAAAAGCTTTAAAAATCGCCCGTAGCGCGTAAAAGTTGCTGCCAGTCCCGCTCTGGCGGCCATGCACCAGCCTTGTTGCGGCAAACATGCTCTTGACGATGCCCATTGCATGGATAGAATATCTGCTGCGGCTCATAAGCACAGCCAGGCGCGGCAGCGCATGGGCAATTCAGGCAATGAGCACCCAAGGAGAGCAAGTGAGCGAGGCAAGCAGTAAAACGTATGAAATCCGGCAGCATGAAATGCAGCCCTATTTTGATCTTGAAGCCTTCATGTCCATGAGCAAGGAAACACGCCTTGGCGGTGCTGTTCTTGAGCGCCTTGTGGGCCTGTGGGGCGAATGGCTGCCGCAGTTGAACGTGAGCGAGATTGTGGCTGGCAAAATTTCGTATCTGGTCGTGTGGCTGCCGGAAGAAGTGGAAAATGAGATAGATGAAGCCTGGGGCAAATCTGCCTCTGACGGCTTTATGATCAACAACCTTGCCCAGTTCATGTGTATGGCCGCCGTGCAGGAAGCCTTGCCGCAGGTGGAAGAAGCGGGCTGTGCGCCATCGCCGCGCCCCACTGAAACCCTGCGCGAGGCGCTGGCCTCGCTGAATATTGAATACCGCGAAGCGTTCGGAACGCTCACGAGGCGCTACGCCGTGGTTACACACTACCCCTTCAAGGGCGGTTGCGAAATCTGCCATTTGCAGGCCCAGTGCCCCAAGGGGCAGGGACAGGCCGAGGCCCCCAGTATTCTTTTGCCGGGCCACGAGCCAGAAAAGGGCGAAGAGTAGAAGTTTGCGCAGAGGGCTGCGGTTCAAAGGCCGCAGCTATCTTTGCTTGCAGCCCGATGGTTTCGGGCGCAAACAAAGACAGAAAAACGTTTTTTGCACCAGCCGCTAGCGGCCTTCCATCACAAGGGTGCGGGTTACACCGGCTGGCGTGCGTACCACAAGCTCCACGGTGCGGGCATTGCGGGCCACCGATTCAACCAGACAGGTTTCTGTGGCATCCTTGTCGTAGTTGCGTACATCAACGGTGTCGCCCTTGGAGGGAACACGATCGGGGATGACTTCTACAAGGTCGGCGGAATCAGCGTCAAAACCGTCCCAGGCCAAGGCGGGTATGGTCATGCAAAGGCAGCCCAGCAGGGCGGCTCCGAATAGCAGGTGTTTCATGCAAACATGTGTAAATCCATTTGCCCCTCTTGGCAACTGTGCGGCAACAGACAATGAATTACGGGCAGTTGAAAGCTGTGGTCATCTGTGCGATGCGCATGGCCGTGTGGTGCGTTATCTGCGCCTTTCGGTCACAGACCGCTGCAATCTGCGCTGTGCCTATTGCCGTAGCGAAATAAACCAAAAGTTCATACCCCACCCCAAGGTGCTGCGGTATGAAGAAATGGTGCGCCTTGTGGGCATGATGGCCTCGCTGGGCGTTTCAAAAGTGCGGCTTACCGGCGGCGAACCCTTTGCCCGCAAGGGCTGCGACGAACTTTTGCACCTGCTGCATTCGCGTTACCCCGCCCTTGACCTGCGCCTTACCACCAACGGAACCCTGCTTGAACCGCATATCCCCCTGCTGCGTTCGGTGGGGGTCAGTGCCGTGAATCTTTCTCTCGACAGTTTTGACCGCGATACCTTTGCCCGTGTAACCGGGCGCGACATGCTGCCTGCTGTGCTGGCCTCGCTGGATGGCCTGCTGCGGGCGGGTATTCGCGTAAAAATCAATACCGTGGCCATGCGCGGCGTCAACGACGGGCAAATGGATGATTTTGTGCACGCCGTGCGCACCATGCCTGTTGATCTGCGCTTTATCGAATTTATGCCCATGGGCAGCGGCACGCTATGGGGGCCAGATACCTTCTGGTCTGCGGCAGACATCCGCGCCGAGGCCGAGCGCCGCGTGCAGCTCGACCCTGTGCAGGACAGCAGCGCAGAGGCTGGCCCCGCCAAAATGTATGCCGTGCGCGGCGGCAAGGGGCGGCTGGGGTTCATCACCGCTGTTTCGTGTCACTTCTGTGGCACGTGCAACCGTCTGCGCCTCACCAGCGACGGCAATCTGCGCACCTGCCTGTTTGATGACAAGGAATATCACCTGCGCGGCATTTTGCGCAGCCCCCATTTTGACGACGCACAGCTGGCCAGGGTGGTACGTCTGGCCTGCGCTGGCAAGCCCATTGGCGCGGATCTGCTCAAGGCCCGCAAAAAGGGCGCTGCCGTGGCCGACAAACATATGGTGGGCATTGGCGGTTAGCCCCAGGGCGTAGGCTGTCGCTGGTTGGAAAATGCCGCGCAAGGGCAAGCAAAAGCCGCTACGCCTCCCCGGCAAGCGGCATTTGAAACCCGCCGTCTTTCAGACTATGCTGCGTGGGCAGTCTATGCTTTGAGGCAGCCGATGCTTTCGAGGTAGCAACTTTTACTTTTCGCAAGGAATCCATGATCGCCTATCTTGAAGGCCGCCTGGCCGAAATATGGGGCAATGCCTGCCTGATCGTCACCGAGGGGGGCGTGGGGTACGAAGTGGCCCTGCCCGCCCACACGCTGGCCGCCCTGCCCGGCAGGGGGGAGCATTTGACCCTGTACACAAGCCTTGCCGTGCGCGAAGACGCGCTGGAACTTTTTGGCTTTGCCACCTTTGAAGAGCGCCAGACCTTTGAAGTGCTGGTTTCCATCTCAAAGGTGGGTGCCCGCACGGCCCTGGGCATCCTTTCCATTTTTCGGCCCGACGACCTGCGCCGCGTGGTGCTGGAGGACGACGTGCTGGCCCTCACCCGCGTTTCGGGCATTGGCAAAAAAACCGCCGAACACGTCTTTTTGGAACTCAAGTACAAGCTCAAGGTCGAAGACGTGCCGCAGGCAGCGGTGCTAAGCTCTGGGGTGCGCCCCGGTTCGGTGTTTCGCGATGTGCTGGATGGCCTTGGCAACCTTGGCTACGAGCCGGACGAATGCGCCCCGCTGGTCAAAAAGCTGCTGCTCGAAGAGCCGGATCTTGACGTTACCGGCGCACTGCGCGCCTCCCTCAAGGCGCTTGCCAGAGGTAAGGCCTGATGTCAGAGCCCATTAATCAGGACTTTGCCTGCGCCACAGACTGCGGCACGGGCATTGACGAAAGTGTTCGCCCCCGCAGCCTTGACGATTTTATCGGGCAGGACGAGTTGCGCGCCAACCTGCGCGTGTACCTTGGCGCAGCCCGTGAGCGCGGCAAGGCCCTTGACCATACGCTTTTTTACGGCAACCCCGGTCTTGGCAAAACCACGTTGGCGCAGATCATGGCGTCCGAGCTGGGCGTCAACCTTATCTGCACATCGGGGCCGGTGCTTGAGCGCAGCGGCGACCTTGCCGCCATCCTCACCAATCTCAACCGGCACGACATTCTTTTTGTGGATGAAATCCACCGCATGCCCATTGCAGTTGAGGAAGTGTTGTACCCGGCCATGGAAGACTTCAAGCTTGATCTAGTGATCGGGCAGGGGCCGGCGGCACGCACGGTAAAGATTGACCTTGAGCCCTTTACCCTTGTGGGGGCTACCACGCGCATGGGGCTGATATCTTCGCCGTTGCGTGACCGTTTTGGTATTGTGGCGCGGCTTGAATACTACACGCCCGACGATCTGGCCCGCGTGGTGCAGCGCACGGCGCGCATTTTGGGGGTGGAGGTGAGCACCGACGGTGCTACGGAAATTGGCCGCCGTTCGCGCGGCACGCCCCGTATTGCCAACAGGCTGCTGCGCCGCGTGCGCGATTTTGCGCTGGTGCACGGCAACGGCACGGTCACCGGCGAGCAGGCTTCGGCGGCGCTCAAGCGCATGGACGTGGACGAGCTGGGGCTTGACCAGATGGACCGCAAGCTGCTGGAAGTGCTCATCAAACATTACGATGGCGGGCCCGTGGGCATCAAGACCCTTGCGGTGGCCTGCTCGGAAGAAGTGCGCACCATTGAAGACATTTATGAGCCCTATCTCATTCAGTGCGGCTTTTTAAAGCGCACGCCACGGGGACGCATGGCAACAGCTCTGGCCTACAGGCACTTGAAAATGTTGCTTTCTTAAGCATAAGCTCTGCCCCGGTCACACATGTTCAGATCGAAATATTCAGGTGAAATAATCAGGCGGAGAACACATGCGGTTACAGATAATTGAAGGAAAGTTCAGCGTTTGCAAGGTAGAGAACCTGCGTGCCGTCAATTTTAACGTGCCGTGGCTGTTTGTGGGCAAGACCGATGCCGAAATTTCGGTGGTTTGCTTGACTGCCGATGTTCCCCACGCCACCCTTGCCCGCGAGGACGGCTGGCGTGCTCTGCGCGTGGCTGAGTCCATGGATTTTGGCCTTACGGGCGTGCTGGCGGGTATTTCGACCGTGCTGGCGCAGGCGGGCATCAGCATTTTTGCCGTCTCCACCTTTGATACGGACTATATATTGATAAAGGCCGAAAATCTTGGTCTGGCCCAAAGTGCTTTGGAGGCGGGCGGGTACACCATCGAAAACCCGGTGCGCTAGCCGAGGCTGGCGTGTGCCTGGCTGTAACAGCATCTATATAAAGAACTGCGGGGGAAGGAGCACTGGCTTCTTCCCCCGCTTGTTTGGGCTAGTTTTCTATTTTGCCAGCGCGTGCCGCGTTGAGCACGGCCATAAGCGCCACGCCCACATCGGCAAACACGGCTTCCCACAGGCCGGAGAGGCCCACGATGCCAAGGGCCATAAACAGCCCCTTGATACCCAGCGCCATGACAATATTTTGCCACACAATGGCACGCGTGCGGCGGGCAATGCGCAAAAGTTCGGGCAGGCGGGCGGGGTTGTCGTCCAGAATCACCACATCGGCGGTTTCAATGGCCGCTTCTGCTCCCAGACCGCCCATGGCCACGCCCACCCCGGCTGTTGCCAGCACCGGGGCATCGTTGATGCCGTCGCCCACAAAGATGGTATTCTTCACCGGGCCGAGGGCCTCGAGGGCTCCGGCCTTGTCTTCGGGCAGCAGGCCAGCTCGCAGCGAATCAAGCTTGAGTTGCTGGGCCACGGGGCGAGCCTGTTCCTCTCTGTCGCCCGTAAGCATGGCAATGTGCTGCACACCAAGGTGGCGCAGGGCCTCAATGGCCTGTGGCGACTGCGGCTTGAGGCGGTCGGCCACCACCAGTGCGCCCAGAAGCTTGCCGCCCTTGGCCACCTGCACCACGCTGCCGGGAATGTTCACTTCCACAGGCGTGAGGCCCCGGCTTGTGAGCAGGGCGGCATTGCCCGCCAGCAGTTCGGTTGTGGCAGTGGCAGTGGCCGCGTCAGTGTTCGTGGTGATGCTTGCAACCACGCCCATGCCGGGCATTTCTTCCATGCCGGTGAGGCATGCATCGTCTGTGGCAATGCCACGGTTCTGCGCTGCGCGCAGCACGGACCGGGCGATGGGGTGGTTTGAGCGGCTCTCTGCCAGAGCGGCGGCGGCCAGCAGTTCTTCCTCTGAAATGCCGGGGGCGGGCAGCACTGCGTTTACTTCAAACACGCCTTCGGTGAGGGTTCCTGTTTTGTCCAGAGCTGCAACGCGGATGTCGCGCAGGCTGTCGAGCACCGCACCGCCCTTGATAAGAATGCCCCGGCGCGAGGCCGCACCGATTCCGCCAAAGTAGCCAAGCGGAATGGAAATGAGCAGGGCGCACGGGCACGAGATAACCAACAGCACCAGGGCGCGGTATATCCACTGCGAGAAGGGGCCAAGACCAAACAGCGGCGGCAGCACAGCCACCAGCAGGGCAATGCCTGTCACCGCCGGGGTGTACCAGCGGGCCATGCGGGTGATGAACCGCTCTGTGGGAGCCTTGCGGGCCACGGCGTTTTCTACCATCTCCAAGATGCGGGCAATGGAAGAATCCGCAAAGGCTGTGGTCACTTCCACCCGCAGGGCGGCGTTGAGGTTGATGGTTCCCGCCAGCACGCGGCTGCCGGGTGCTATGCGCTGGGGTACCGATTCACCCGTGAGGGGCGAGGTATCCACCTGTGATTCGCCTTCAAGCACCGCACCATCCAGCGGAATCTTTTCGCCGGGCCGCACAAGAATATGGCTGCCAGGGCCAAGGGCTTCTGGCTCCACATCGCGCGTGGTTCCATCGGGCAGCATTTCGTGGGCAATGCTGGGCCGGGCCGCAAGCAGAGCCTTGATGGATCGGCGCGAACGGCCAGCGGCGCGCTCCTGCACAAATTCGCCCACGCAGTAAAACAGCATGACGCCCACGGCCTCGGGCAGCTGACCAAGAGCGATAGCAGCAATGGTTGCTCCGCCCATAAGCGTGAATTCGTTGAAAAAGTCGCCTTTCAGTATGCTCTTGAGGCCAACGCTTAGCACCTCGTAGCCACACAATATATATGGCAGGGCGTAGAATACGGCTATGACCAGCCAGGCGGGCATGTAGGTGGCAAGCCTTTCGTCTGCGACCATACCGATGGCAAACAGCAGGGCCGATACGCCCATTTTCATCAGCTCGCGGCGCTGGTCGGCCGGGCTGTGATCGTGATCGTGGTCGTGCGCGCAGCAAGCGCAGGCGTGACCCGTATCAATAGCATTATGATTGACTGCCGGGGCGCATGAGGCGCAGCAGGCGCTGCCCTGCATGGGAACAAGCTTGGTGGAATCCATTAAAATCTCCTGATATTACGGCTTGTTAACGGGAGGTTCTGCGGTGTCCTCGTCACTGCCGTCTGGCTGGTCGGCGGGTACAGGAATGTGCTTTTGTTTAAAAAAGTCATGGATATTGGTGTTGTGCGAAATGCCAGGCAGGGTGGCATCATCCTGCAAAATCTGTGGGCTGCTGGCCAGTTCGCGAATGGTAAGCGCAAGGGCGTCGCGCACGCACTCTAATGGTTCGGCGGGCAGGCGGTAGTAAACCCAGCGTCCATTCTTGATGCTTTCGATCAACCGGGCCTGACGCAATATGAACAGGTGCTTGGATGTGGTAGATGCCGCCAGCCCCAATAAGGTGGTAATCTCGCACACGCACAGGGGGCGGTGACGCAGAGCCATGAGTATGCGTAGACGGTTATCATCGCCAAGTGCTCGAATTACTGAAACATACGTTAGCATTGAGGAACTCTCTGTGGAGGTGGATGTCTTTTTCAATTCGCTATATGGCGAAATATAGGGAGGATAAGGTGGCAAGTCAAGCATAATTCGCCATGTGACGAAATCTAGCCGCCTTGTTTGGGTAAGGCGCAGCTCGGTGCGGGGGCATGTATAAGGTATAGTAAGAAGTAATACATGGTGAGGGCGGGAACGGGCTGTGCAAAAATAGCCCCTGTCGGGCATTTGCGGGCGCCGGATAGCAAAATTTGCTTTTTGTGTTGACACAAGTGGGGTGTTTGCTTAAATTGCTTTTCTCGCGTCACGGGAATGACACATTGCGCAGGGCGATTTGGCCAAGATGCAAAAAAGTGGTTGACTTGTGGGGCGGGGTGGAGCATAAACGCTCCTCGCGACAAGGGAAAACGGTTCATGGAAACGCAAGCGAAATGAAATTTCGCGGAAACGAAAAAAAACGGTTGACTCCTGAAGCGAAGGGGAGCATAAACGC
>SAAX01000182.1 GCA_009929215.1 Deltaproteobacteria bacterium
GCCAAGGCGCGGGCAACGACTGCCGCCGACGTGATCAACGCCGCGCTGAAAAACGACCCCGATCTGGCCAAGGCCGCCGGCGACCTGGCCTTCAAGCCGGTCGAAACGCCCTTCAGCCGCATGAAAATGCGCGACATGAAAGACTTCACCGTCCGCGACTCCATGGGCCTGCTGACGGCTCTGGGCAAGGCCGAGCTCAAAACAGTTCTGCCGCCCCAGAAGACCTTCGGCGGCTACGTCCTGGTCTACCTCCAGGATCGCGTCGTGCCCGAAGACGAGGAAAGCAAGGGCTTTATGGAAAACATCCGTGGCTACGTCCTGCGCAACAAGCAGAACACCGCCCTGGGAGAATTCTACGAGCGCCTTGAACGCGAATCCAACACGCAGCTGGCAGAAGGCCTCCAGCGCGTCGAGTAAACGCCAGAACGCGAATCTTCCCACGGGGGCGGCTGCCACAACAGGCGACCGCCCCCGTTGCATTTGTGTGCCAGAGCGCCGAGGCGGTGCAAACAAATAATGGGTAATGTGCGAAATCTTGTGATAGAAAGAGAAACTTGACATGCGCCGTAGGCGCTTTACTATGCTTAACCCCAGGCTTTAGCCTGGGGGAAATGCTCTCCAGTCAATCGTGCCCCGTAGGGGCACAACTGGATGCCTGACAAACACAATCTGAACACGATTACAAACCATTTTCAACCAAGACTTCGGGGCTGTAGTGCCTCTACGAGGCACTGTTCGATAGGACACCTTCCCCAGGCTGAAGCCTGGGGTTAAGCATGGTCGTGCCCCTACGGGGCAAATTCATGCATAACTACTTAATAAGGAGTCCATTGTAAAAGACCTTTCGCAAAAGAAGAGATTAGGTCACATTGGCGCAAATACATGTGTTCATCACAAGATTTCGCACATTACCAAATAATGGCATGGCCCTGCAGAGCGGCGGTTCCGCATCCATATTATGGACTGCACATTGACTGCACATTGACTGCACATTGAAACGCGTCTTGCGGGAGCACGATCATGGAAGAACAACCAGCGCCCAAGGTCTATCTGACCGTGCCTTGTTACAACGAGGCGAGCATCCTGCGTGACAGTATGCGGACCCTGCTGGCGAAGCTCGACACGCTGCAGGCCGCTGGCCTGGCCAGCGCCGAGAGTGCGGTGTTGTGCATCGACGACGGGTCGGCTGACGACACCTGGGCAATCATTGCCGACGCGCACCGGCAGGCCCCCGAGCGCGTCCTGGGCATCAAGC
>SAAX01000183.1 GCA_009929215.1 Deltaproteobacteria bacterium
GGTCTGGTCTATGCTGGCCGCATCCACAGACCATGATTGCGGGCTGTCGGCAAAGCTTTGCTGTTGGGTTACAAAATCGGCAAGGTCGTCATCGTTCAGCGGGTTGGTCTTGCCCAGGTTGCGGCCAGGGTTGAGCTGATAATACCATATGTTGCGCGTGGGCGCGCCTTTTTCAAAAAAGAGCACCACGGTTTTAACGCCCGCACCCTGAAACGTGCCGCCCGGCATATCCAGCACCGTGTGCAGGTTGCAGCTCTCTAGCAGCAGCTTGCGCAGGCTTACAGATGCATTGTCTGTATTGGACAGAAAGGTGTTTTTGATAACAATGCCCGCGCGGCCCCCGGCTTTGAGAATCTTGATAAAGTGTTGCAGAAACAGAAAGGCAGTTTCCTTGCTCTTGACGGGAAAGTTCTGCTGCACCTCTTTGCGCTCGCCGCCGCCAAAGGGCGGATTGGCCAGCACCACGTTGTAGCGGTCTTTTTCCTGAATATCGGCCAGATTTTCCGCAAGGGTATTGGTGTGAATGATGTTGGGTGCTTCAATGCCGTGCAGAATCATGTTCATAATACCAATAACGTAGGCGAGGCTCTTTTTCTCTTTGGCAAAAAAGGTGCGGCTCTGAAGCGTTTGCAGGTCTGCCGCCTTGCTGGCCCGTGGGCGCAGATATTCGTAGGCCTCGCACAAAAAGCCCGCCGAACCCGCAGCGCCGTCATAGATGCTCTCGCCAATCTTGGGCTGCACAACCTTGATAATAGCGCGGATGAGCGGGCGCGGCGTGTAGTATTCGCCGCCGTTGCGCCCGGCATTGCCCATGCGCTTGATTTTTTCTTCGTACAGTACGGAAAGCTCGTGCTTTTCTGCCTGAGAGCGAAAGCGCAGGCCGTTTATTTCTTCCACCATTTCACGCAGATTGTAGCCGCTCTGAATCTTGTTTTTGATCTCGCTAAAAATTTCGCCAATCTTGTATTCTATGGTGTGCGGGCTGCTGGCCCGCAGCTTGAATCCCCGCAGGTAGGGAAAAAGCTTGTGCTCCACAAAGTCGCGCAGGTCGTCGCCTGTCATGGCGGTGTTGTGGTCAATCACGCCTGCGGCGTTTTTGGGTGCGGCCCATGTTTCCCAGCGGTAGGGGGCATCAAGAATAAAGCTGTAGGGCTTGCTGTACAGCTCGGCTTCCATGGCCTTATCGTGCTCAAGATCATCAAGGTATTTGAGAAAAAGTAGACACGAGGTCTGCTCTGTGTAGTCCAGTTC
>SAAX01000184.1 GCA_009929215.1 Deltaproteobacteria bacterium
GCGCAAGGGGCACACCAATCTGCTGGCCGTGCTGATGCCCGACCTGCGCTCCAAACGATACGTGGATTTTTTTCTGAGCTTCAAAGCCTATGCCGAAAGCCACGGCTTTGCTGTGCGCCAGTATCTGCCCCGGCAGGATAGCCCCGACGCGGAGGAGGCAGCCGTGCAGGACGCGCGTGCCGACATGGTGATGGGCATGGCCGTTTTTTCCAGCTGCCTGCATTTGCCCGGATACAATCCCTTTCAGTTTTCCGGCGAGGCAAGGCCCTTTGAAACCCTGTTTGTGGAACGCAGGCCGACGTTTGAGGCGCGCTATCTGGGCTTTGACTACGAAAAAGCCGGCGCCGACATGGCGCGCAAGGCCATCGAGCGCCATTACGTCAACGTCAGCCTGCTGACCGGAAGCCTGAACCAGTCCCAAGAGGCGGACTTCTACCGCGGCTTCATGCGGCAGATGGAGGCAACCAACTGCACCGTCGTGCCCATCCAGACCGACGCGGCCCGCAAATACCAGAATATCTTACAGGCCTTTAACGCCAGCAGCTGTCAGGCGCTTTTTGTTTCCAACATGGATTTTGCGGAAACGGCGCGCAACATCCTGTCCACCTTTTATGACGACAGCCTGCCCGCCATCTATACCCTGTCGCCCATGTTCACCATGCCGGAAACAAGCTTCCAAAAATACGAGCTCAACTACCGCCTGCTGGGCAACGTGGCGGCCAAGCAGCTGATCGCCGCCATCCGCGAGCCCTCCCCTCCAGCCGCAACAGTGCTGGAAAACACGGGCTTTCGCAACTGGTTCCCTCACCAGCCCGCCATCCGCACGGGCGCGCGGCCGCTGAACGTGCTGACGCTGGACAGTCCCACTGCCTACACCATGCGCAACATGGCGCGCATTTACACCAAGCATACCGGTATTCCCGTCAACACCATCATCTATTCCTACGACGAAATTTACGAGGCGTTTAACAACCTTCGGGAGGACGCAATTTTCGACGTGCTTCGGCTGGACGTGACATGGCTTTCCTGGTTTGCCGAAAAAATTCTTCAGCCGCTGGACCAGATTGACCCGCAGATCTCGCAGACGCTTTCGGGGTTTTTGCCCGGCACGCCGGAGCAGTATTCCTTTATCAACGGTTCCATCTACGCCCTGCCCAGCACGCCTAGCACGCAGGTGCTGTTCTACCGCAAGGATTTGTTTCAAAGCCCCATGCACCGGCGCATGTTTCAGGAGCAGTTTAAGGCCGAGC
>SAAX01000185.1 GCA_009929215.1 Deltaproteobacteria bacterium
AAGGAACGCCGTGCCATCAGTGTTGCCAAGCAGTGTGAGCGTGGCGCTGTCGCCACCTGCAACATTAAAAGCAAATGTGCCGTTGCGCATGTCCAGCGAATTCAGCGTGAGCATGCCTTTTTTCAGGGTTGCCGTTCCGCTGGGGGCCAGCCCCATGTGCTGGGCGCTGACAGCGCCACCGTCCAGGGTGAGGCTGCTACCCATCAGGCCCGTGCCCGGCTCGGGGCTGAAAGAGCCGAAGTGCAGATTCTTCGCAGAAGTCAGCGTCCCGCCGGTGTTAACGGTTACATCTGACCCGCTCACCTTGGCGTTGCGCGCAATGGCCAGCGTACCGCCATTGTTCACATCAATTGTGGTGTAGGTTTCTGCCGCACCGTCCGCTACCTGGTGCGTGTCGCTGATGGCGATGGGCGCAGCGGCAACTGCCATGCCAGTACCTCCCATCAAAAATGCGCTAATTGCCACTCCGCCAAGCACATTGAGCATGTGACATTTTTTCAGAATTCCCCTGTAGCGCTGCGCGAGCATACCCAGGGCACCTTGTGTAAATCGCATGCAATCCTCCTCAGAAATTGTCTGGTTGTGTCCAACCGGCTTCCTTCGCGGAAGCTGGAACAACTTTGTTCTTCCCGTTGCGAGGATTATGTAAAATTAGCCGTCGGTCAATACCCTACTAGCGAATGTGCCGCATTTCATTCAAATCTTGCATCATGCAAGAAAAATCATGCCCATTCGGACTGGCTTTTAGGCGGGAGCGTCAGCAGCGAGGAATATCGCAGTGGACGGTATCCATGCGTCTGCAGTACCACACACGTAACATTCAACGTATTGAGGATGGCTCGCGCCAGCCTGGTGTGCTGCTCGCGCTACGCATGGTGGTCGCAGTTGATGCGGAACCGGGAGAGTTTTTTGAAACTCTTTTTGAAGAAGCCGTCTGCGGGGAGTTCGAGGGGGCGGCATCGCCACCCACAAGGGTGAGCGTGACTTACCAGCCACTGGGGGCTGTTGAGGGCCTGAAGAGTATATTTGGTCCGTTACTGGCTCAGGCACGGCTGGCAGTCGGCATGTCGCAGACCGCCATGGCAAAAAGCGCGGGTTATAACCTGCGCAATGTCAATGCGGTGGAAAAGGGGCAGCAAGAGCCTGGCGTGATGTCCGCTCTTGCCCTTGTGGCGGCAACGGGGGTCGATATCCGCGAGTTTTTTGATCAGCTGCATCAGGTCCGGTGTGGAAATATCCTGA
>SAAX01000186.1 GCA_009929215.1 Deltaproteobacteria bacterium
GCTTGCCGATAAGCAGAAGGCAGAGGCAGAAGTGGCGCGGCTGCAACAGCGTGTGAATGAACTGCTTTCCGAGGAGCTTACAGACGGCGCAGTGCGGGAAAGAATCCAACTGCGTTTCAACATGCACGAAGTTTTGCAGCAGAATGAACGGCTGAGCAAGATGGTGGATTGGCTGGCAGGACGGTGTTCAGAAGAACTCGGATTTTCTGACAGCCTGTTCAAAGAGCGCAAGGCAACGGTGAACGATTGGAAAGAAGCCGCCAGCCGGGCCGTGGCTGCGGGGGAGGAATAGGTATGAGCTATGACATTGAATTTTTGGTCAGCCTGCTCAAGGTGAGCAACGGTAACAACCCTGCTGTAAAAGCCGCGCTTGAAGCCAACTGCACCCACGTCAAAGGCCCGTACTGGATTTTTGAGGGCGAAACCGAATGCCTTGAAGATGACGGCGTGGACTTTGAGGTTGTTGGCGAGGGCGCTGTGGGCAGCCTTGGCGGGCTTTCGCAGCCAGAACTTGTTGCCGTGTGCCTAGATGACTTGGGCGTGGATTTGAGCGCGGGGGAGGAAACATGCCAGAAGTAATATTGCCCTGCCCTGCGTGTGGCAGCATCGATTGCGAATGTTTGTTTGCCGAAGATGAAATGTATTCAGTCGATTGCGTGGACTGCTCAATGCGTGGCCCTGCGGAACGTAATCCTGATTCTGCCATCTCCGCATGGAACACTCTCCCCCGCGCCCTTCGCTGGACGCACGAGCCGCCGAATGTGGCGGGGTGGTACTTCCAACGCGCCATGGGCAAAGAAAAAACACAAAGAATCGCGTTTGTGTCTGCCACACTATCCGGGCTGCATTGTAAATGCGGCTGCTCCAGTCGCCCGCTTGCGCATTGGGTAGAATTCGAATGGGCTGGCCCCATCCCCGCGCCCATCGACTAGCCGAAAGGAGGCTGCATGGAACCGGTATATTCGCTAGCCTTCACGTTTTTCCTGCTGACCAACCAATCCGACCCCACCGTAAATACTCCGACCATCCCGATACACGCAGAGCGCGAGATTGCCTACTATGACCGCGAAGGCGGCGGGCCTGTAAAGAGCATGGATGAGTGCCGCGCAGTTGCCGCAAGGCGCAAGGAACGCGCTGAAGAGGCGATACGCAACAGCCCTAAAAAGCTGTTCGCAGACCATGTGGAAGTGACGTGCTTTGAATACGAGAAGCAACGCAAAAGCAAAAGGTGATATCATGCC
>SAAX01000187.1 GCA_009929215.1 Deltaproteobacteria bacterium
CGGTGACCGTTACCCACGCTGGTTGCTCTGGCTGGGGATGATAACCTGCATCATGACCTGGTATATGGCCATCATGTCGGTTTCCACTATTTTTAATTTCCTGAAAATTGCATAAGGCTGCCTATGAACACCATTGATATTAACAGCGATCTTGGCGAAAGCTTTGGTCAGTGGCATATGGGTGATGACGCACGCATGCTGACTGTGGTGAGTAGCGCAAACATTGCCTGTGGGTTCCATGCCGGTGACCCGGCCGGGATGCGGGCCACACTCAAAGCCGCCGCAGCCAACCAGGTGTGTTGTGGCGCTCATGTGGGTTACCCGGATATACAGGGCTTTGGCCGCCGGGAAATGAATATGGCAGATGACGACCTGACTGCTAGCGTAATTTACCAAATTGGCGCACTGGCGGGCCTCGCCCGTGCGGCGGGCACCAGAGTGAGTTATGTCAAACCCCATGGGGCGTTATACAACACAATTGCACACGACAGGCGCCAGGGCATGGCAGTCATTAATGCGATTAAAGACTATAACGCCAGTTTACCACTAGTGGTGCTTGCCGGTTCTCCTCTTGCACAGCTTGCTCGCGAGCAGGGGTTGCAGGTTGTGGCTGAAGCCTTTGCCGACCGGGCCTACCATCAGGACGGTACGCTAGTTTCACGCCGGGAAGCCGGTGCTGTGTTGCACGATACACAGGCCATTGCCAGCCGTATGGTGCAACTGGTGCGCGAAGGCGGTGTAGTGTCAGTTGAAAGTGTGTTCACGCCCATCTCTGCCCAAAGTATCTGCGTGCATGGTGATTCCCCTGGTGCCGTCGAGATGGCAATCAAAGTGCGGGCTGCACTGGAGCAGGAAGGTATCCAAATTGCGCCTTTTGCCCGGGAGAACAGCAATGAACATTAATTACCCTGCAACACCACAAGCACTGGAAGAGGCGGCACAGGCTCGCCTGCGTATTCGTAAGGGTTACGACAAACCCACCGCCGGGATGGCGCCAGGCATGACCCAAGTGAATATGATAGCCCTGCCACGCGACTGGGCATTTGATTTTCTGCTCTACGCGCAGCGCAACCCACAAAGTTGCCCGGTGCTTGATGTCCTCGAAGCCGGGCAATGCCACACTATGCTGGCAGCTGGATGGGGAATCCCCATCGATGCCGGTGTGAATGTCAACTTGCCCCTTGGTCTTCGGGCTTCCGCAGTGGCAAGGAATCTGAACGGAATTTTCACCATGCAGA
>SAAX01000188.1 GCA_009929215.1 Deltaproteobacteria bacterium
GCGCTCCACTCAGCCACCTCTACACACTCCCCGGTGGCCACACTCCTGGTCCTCACAGGCAAGCAATGCAACGCCTACCTACGCTGGGTGCATACCTACACCACATACTGCAAACACCTGGCCACCATCGCCAAGGGCAGCTGCCCCCTGGATGCATCAAAGAACTGAGCAGAGGGCAACACGGAAGGTGCACCACCTAAGCACGATCTCCACCTTATCCTGGTGTGGAATGCTGCCGCAAAGACAGACCTGAACCTGTTCGGCCGGAAAGAACAGGGCGTCAGCATGCGTGAAGCCCTCAAGGCAGTAGTCAGGCAAATGTCTGGCCATGATGATAAGATGCACTGGATAGCTAACAAGCCAAAGCCAGGGCCACATTCACCCAACATTCCCCCTTCATCCCAACAGTATGAACACCTCCCCCTGGACACCACCCACGCACCCATGCTGCAGGCTCACCAGCTGGGCTTCCCATGGCACTGGGATGCAGCGACCCAGCAGTGCGCCATGGGCTGCACTAAAACCTCCTTCCCGGACACGCCCCGGCTAGTCCCCCTCTGCGAGGACTGGAAGCAATGGTGGTACTCCGACGGCAGCTGCATGAAGGACGCAGAGACCGGCGCAGCAATTATTGGAGCAGGAGCCTTCCATCCTGCCTCCAAACGATCTGTGGTGATCCAGCCGAATGGCGTGGGCACCACGAACACAATCAACAGAGCAGAATTATGCGGGGTTCTGGGCGTGCTCACGCAAGCCCCAAACGCATCACACATTGCGGTGGACAGCCTGACAGCGCTCTACCAAATCCGCAAGGCCGTGCTCCACCCCCAGCTCCTGCGACATCACAAACACAGAGACCTCCTGACCCGTATCGTACGCGAAATCGACCGCCGGCCCGAGGAAAGTCCACCGCTTGCCATAGTCAAGGTTGCGGCCCACAAGGGCGTCATAGGGAACGAAGGAGCTGATGAGGTGGCCAAATGGGCTGCATTACACCCAGGCCAGGCTGAGGTGAACGTCCCAGCCCACCCCACACCCGCGGGGTTAACCATGTGGCTGGGGAGACCCGAACCTCGCAGGGATGGCAAGGGCACTGAGATAGTGCCATTAGAAAACACTACTGACGCAGTCAAGCAGCACATGATCAAGCGTTACTGCCTTGGCAGGGCCAAAACCGATGGCATCTACTACAGACTCTATAAAGACACAGTTGCACGCGCAGTCCTAGGCCCTAGCAA
>SAAX01000189.1 GCA_009929215.1 Deltaproteobacteria bacterium
GATTTGGACAAGACCTTGCAGGGCCGGGTGCTGTTGAGCAACGAGGAATGGAATTACGTGATTGTTGATTTGGGCAACACCTCCTTGATGAAAGGCGTTCGTCTGGCCATTTCCTCCCAGGGTAAATTTCTTGGTACTGCCGAGGTGACCGAAGTTCAGGACAAAGTTTCTTTGGCGGAGCTGATCCGCGGTTCGATTGAGACAATTCCCGTCGGTGCCCAAGTAATTATTTCGAGTCAGCAGAAGGGTGACGAGGCCGCTGCAGGCAGGGTCCGTCCTCAGGGTGACAACAGTTCGACAGACGGCGAATGATGACCAAGGGGATTTGTTGAATCATGAAACACCTCGTGCCCATATCGATGATAGTAGGACTTTTGGCGATGGTGGCCGTGCTGGTCTGCCAATTTTTGGAAATGCAGGCTTTTTATTTCTTCTAGTGACGGCGAGGCGAGCAATGCGGTTTTCAATCGTAATTACACTGTTATGTGCTTTGGCGTTGCTGGCCGGTTGTGTTAGCGAAAAAGAGGTTAACGCACAAGGGCGCCTGCCTTGGAATGCTCCAGCGGCCTGGGAAGGCCAGACCTTGGGCGTGCCTTTCTGAACTGAGATGGCGCGGGTGGTTTCCGTTGTGATATGGGATCCCCAGGCGGCACGCCCCCCAGTGGGGATTATTGGTAGAGCCGGCACCTTGCCGGCTTTTTTTGTTGGTTGGAGGTTTTGGCGCTGCCTGGCTATGGTATTCAGGCGTGGCTGAGCAGAAGCGGCCGCTGACGTGGAAAAGGGTACCGGGCGTTTTTTGTGCAGTAAAGTTGTTAGGCAAGGCCATAGACCATGGTTGCTAGCCTTCTTTTGTCATTTGTGGGGTCTGAAACGCTAAGACAGCAGGGAACGTGTTCTATGGCTGAAACACACGACGAGCGTTGCGGCGACAGCTGCCATCTGGCCATTGCCTGCGGCGGTACGGGTGGCCATTTTTACCCGACCTTGGCCGTGGCGGGCAAGTTCACTGCGATGGGGCATCGGGTGACACTGTTGGTTGCCGGCAAGCATGCGGGCGAGCAGGCGGCCATTGCGGCCAAGTACGGCTTTGCCTCGCGGGAAGTGCCGGCGGTGCGGCTGGAGGCCGGCTTGCTGGCGACGTTGAGTTTTCCCTTTCAGCTGCTGGGTTGCGTCTGGGCGGCACGGCGGATTTTGACGGACACTCGGCCGGATCTGCTGCTGGGCATGG
>SAAX01000190.1 GCA_009929215.1 Deltaproteobacteria bacterium
CCTCTACCGTTGTAGCGGTTGGACCGTCCTTGCTCATGATGTCCATGGCAGCTTCAAATAACTTGAGCTGGGTTCTGTTGGTCCGGCCTGGGCGCCTGGTTGATGCCTCAACCACGGGCACTTGGTGCGCATATATCACCGAACTGTGCGTTTCACCGACCACACCCACTCCATTCTTATTTGAAGAAAATTGTTTACTTTTTCAAAGATACAGCAAAAGTGGGCGAGTCTGTGCACCCTACGGGACCTGGGAGGGATCTATTGTCACGGTCGGTGAGAATGAAAGAAACCCTTGAGAAGGCTGGCACATTCCTCTGCCAAAACCCCCGCATGCACCTCTACCCGGTGGTTGAGTTTGCGGTCGCGTAAAACGTCGTAGACACTACCGGCAGCCCCCGTTTTCTCCTCCCACGCGCCCATGACCAGGCAGGGCAAGCGTGCCAGGAGCATAGCACCAGCACACATGAGGCAGGGCTCAAGGGCAACCACCAGGGTGCACCCGTCAAGGCGCCAGCTACCCAGGTGGGAGGCTGCCTCCCTCAGTGCCAGCACTTCGGCGTGGGCCGTGGGGTCATGGTCTGCCTCGCGCCGATTGTAGCCCCGCCCAATCACCTGGCCCTGAGCATCCACTACAATCGCCCCGATAGGCACGTCCCCCTCTTTCAAGGTTAGACGTGCCTGGTCTAGTGCCAGGCGCATGAGTTCTTCATGGCACAGGTTGCGGGGCCGGTCAGAGAAAGGCTGGCGACTTGTGAGCTCTGAGGGTGAGTTCTTCACGTGAGCCTTTCTTCTAGTGCGTAGCTGCCAGGGCAAAAGGCAGGACGGCGGTGGCACCGGTGGCGCGCAGTGTTCGGGCGGCGATGGCAAAGGACCAGCGGGAGTCAACACGGTCAGCGACCAGTAGAACCGGGCCGGGATGGGTAGCGAGGTAGTCAGCGGCAGTCTGAGGCAGGCGATAGGCACCCAACACGCCCTCGCACCGGAAGACGCTGTTGCCGCCAAAATGTGCTGGCTCTTTTACCAGTTCAAAGGTCCCTAAATCGGCGAGTTTACCTGCCTGGGCAAGGCCCCGCGCCAGCGAATCAGTCAACACAGGGCGTACCGGTGAAGGCAACGCAATCAGTGCCACCGGCCGCTGCTCCCACCCCCACTCAGCAAGAGTTTTGAGGCAGGCTCTCCCAAGATCGGCGGGCACCGGGCCATCCTGGGGC
>SAAX01000032.1 GCA_009929215.1 Deltaproteobacteria bacterium
GTACATGGAACGCGCATTGGAAGCCTCCCCATTGTTTTCGGGCATGAGCGGGCACGAAGCCAGCCTGTGCCTTGCGTGCAGTGGTGCATCTGAAGAGCATCATGTCAAGGGTTCGCTGGTTTTTGCAGAATCTGACCCGCCAGAAAGGCTCTATGTGCTGCTTGAAGGCACGGTGAACGTGTGCCGTGAATCGGCTGAGGGCCGACGCGCTGTTATGGCGCGTGTGGATGCACCCGGCGACCTTTTTGGCGAAGTGCATGTTTTTTTGGGCCGCCCCAGTTATGGGTGCAGCGTGCTGGCCGAAACCCCGGTGCGCGTGTTGGGCATACCCGCCCGGTTCTTTTACGCCACGTGCGAAAAAGCCTGCTCTGTGCATTCGCGCATGATACGCAACATGCTGGGCATTTTTGCGCACAAGGCTTTTTTTCTTACACGCCGTATTTCGCTGCTTTCATCTGGCAGCCTGCGGCGCAAGGTTGCGGCCCTGCTGCTTGAGCACCGCCGCCCCGACGGCAGCGTTACACTTGCCATGAACCGGGAGCAGATGGCCGACTTTTTGGGGGTTACCCGCCCCTCTCTTTCACGCGAGCTTGCCTCCATGCGCGATGAAGGCCTGCTGCAAATCGAAGGGCGCAGCCTGCGTGTGCCCGACCCCGCCTCTCTGAATTTTCTGTGCGAGTACCTTCCGGCCTGATATGTTTATTTTTTAATAAATATAGTGGCTTGAGATAAGCACCTTCTACCTCCGCCTTTTGGATCAAAAATATTTTCATCTTTTTTGAGCATCCGTAACAATTGGTACGGAACCATTGTCCCAGCCTTGATAGAACGAAATCGTCAACACAAGGAGGGCCTCATGGAACGCATTCTCAAGAACCTTGAATTTGCCACAGCTCTGCCCCTGGCAGCGCAGGTTGAATGCCAACCCGGCCAGATCGCCAGCAAGACACTTATCCAAAACGCCTCTGTGGGCATTACCCTGTTTGCCTTTGACGCCAACGAAGAAATCAGCGCCCATACCTCCACGGGTGACGCCATGGTTCTCGTTCTTGAAGGCACGGCGCAGGTTACCATCAGCGGCCAGTCACATACGGTAAAGGCGGGCGAGGTTATCATTATGCCCGCTGGTCAGCCGCATGCAGTGCGCGCGCAAGAGCGCTTCAAGATGCTGCTTACCGTTGTTTTTCCCCCCAAGGCCGCCGCGTAGGCGGATCACCGCACAGCCTCCGCCTTGCGGAGCGTAAGGAGACTTTTCATGAGCAACGCCATGTTCTGCTACCAGTGTCAGGAAACCGTAGGCAACAAAGGCTGCACCCAAGTTGGTGTGTGCGGCAAAAAGCCTGAAACCGCCGCCCTTCAGGACGTGCTGGTATATGTGACCAAGGGCCTTGCGCAGGTTGCCACCAAGCTGCGCGCCAAGGGCAAAACTGTGGGGCACGACATTGACCGCATGGTAGTAGCCAACCTTTTCTGCACCATCACTAATGCCAACTTTGACGATGACAATCTCGCCCAGCGAGTTCGCAATACCTGTGCCGCCAAGAAAGCCCTGATTGGCGAACTTGGTTCGACCGACGGCCTCGCCGATGCCGCCCTGTGGGAAGCTGCGGACAAGGACGCCATGCTTGCCAAGGCCGCCACGGTGGGCGTGCTTGCCACCAGCGACGATGACGTGCGCTCACTGCGCTGGCTCATCACCTTTGGCCTCAAGGGCATGGCCGCCTACGCCAAGCACGCCGACGTGCTGGGCAAACATGATCCCGAAGTGGACGGATTCCTTCAGGAAGCGCTGGCCAAGACCCTGGACGACAGCCTCTCCGTTGCCGACCTTGTGGGCCTGACCCTCGAAACCGGCAACAAGGGTGTGAGCGTTATGGCTCTGCTCGACGCCGCCAACACCAGCACCTACGGCAACCCCGAAATCACCAAGGTCAACATTGGCGTGGGCACAAACCCCGGTATCCTGATTTCTGGCCACGACCTGCGCGACTTGCAGATGCTGCTTGAACAGACCGAAGGCAAGGGCGTTGACGTGTACACCCACTCTGAAATGCTGCCCGCCCACTACTACCCCGCCTTCAAGAAGTTCAGCCACTTCAAGGGCAACTATGGCAACGCATGGTGGAAGCAGAAGGAAGAATTTGACACCTTCAATGGCCCCATCCTGCTGACCACCAACTGCCTTGTGCCTCCCAAGGACAGCTATAAAGACCGCGTGTACACCACGGGCGTTGTGGGCTTCCCCGGTTGCAAGCACATTCCTGGTGAAATCGGCGAGCACAAGGACTTTTCGGCCATCATCGCCCATGCCAAATCCTGCCCCGCTCCTACCGAAATTGAAACGGGCGAAATCGTGGGCGGCTTTGCGCACAATCAGGTGCTGGCCCTCGCCGACAAGGTTGTCGACGCCGTCAAGTCTGGCGCCATCAAAAAGTTTGTGGTCATGGCCGGTTGCGATGGCCGCATGAAGAGCCGCTCGTACTACACCGAATTTGCCGAAGGTCTGCCCAAGGATACGGTTATCCTCACAGCAGGTTGCGCCAAGTACCGCTACAACAAGCTGCCCCTGGGCGACATTGGCGGCATCCCCCGCGTGCTCGACGCCGGTCAGTGCAACGACTCATACTCCCTGGCCGTTGTGGCCCTGAAGCTCAAAGAAGTGTTTGGCCTGGCCGACATCAACGACCTGCCCATCGTGTACAACATTGCATGGTACGAGCAGAAGGCCGTTATCGTGCTGCTGGCCTTGCTGGCTCTGGGTGTAAAGAACATCCACGTTGGCCCCACGCTGCCCGCTTTCCTTTCGCCCAATGTCGCCAAGGTGCTGGTGGAACAGTTCGGCATTGGCGGTATCACCACCCCGCAGGACGACCTTAAGGCCTTTTTTGGCTAAGCCAGTTAGCTGAATGGCAGGCGCACACCAGCGTGCTGCCCGCGCAAGATATAAGCGGCGTACCCACATGCGGGGTGCGCCGTTTTTTGCGTCTACAAAAAAGGATTAAACCGCAAAGACTGCAACAGCGAAGACGTAGACATTGCGGTTCATGGCGCGCCTACAAAAACAAATCAAACTTTAATCGCTGCCCCACTGCGGTTGGACAGTGCGTGTGGGTATTAATCAGCGCGGCCATGATGAAGGCATGACGCATGAGGCATGGGAGTACAGAGTCATAAAAGTATTGTCAGAAACATGTGCCGCCATGCAGACGCATCAAACACCAGCATACCCTTTTTGCATCAAAACATGACAACAGCAGACAGCACATCAAACGGCAAGATATGCTTGAGCAGGCAGGTGATGAAGGGGGGGACAGGGCACAGGAAAACGGGGCCACACCCTTTGCGGGGATGCGTCCAAGGAAGGAAGAACAACGCACAAGAAAGGAGTCACTATCAGGCGCGGCTGGCAACAGCCATTACCCGTGCAACCTCAGTTTCCTGGCTATGCGCAAGCAAACAAAAAAGGGGAACCCGAAGGCTCCCCTTTTACTAGTAAGGCTAGGTACTCTTAGAAGGAGTACACGAAACGGACGTTCACGTCCCAAGGATCACGTTCCTGGTCGCTACGGCCGTTCATGCGGCTGTTGCCCCACACAGAGCGGGACTTGTCGAGCCACAGGGAGATGTAAGAGGCATCAAGGAACACAGAGAAGTTGTCATACATCTTGTATTCGTTGCTCATGCCAATTTCCATGGCGGTGTCGTTGGTGGTCATGTACAGCGGGCCAGAGCCAGCAATACCAGCGTTAGGACCAGCGGTGGTGAAGGTCGTGTACGCAGCGTTGTGGTTGGCAAGGTAACGGGTCATGGTGGTGCTGTTGGTACCGCCAAACACGTTCAAGCGCACGGTGTGCTTCAGGTTTTCGATGAAGCTCATGTCCTTCAAGCGCACGCCGATGCCCCAGGTGCCGGACATGTCGTAGCTGACCAAGGATTCACGGCTAAGGCCCTTGCCGCCGCTGAAGGCGAAGTCAGAGAAGCCGTTGTCGGTGCTGCTGGTGCTGAGCGAAGGCAGACGCTCGGAACCGTTGGACGGATTGCCATCGTCACCGGAAGCGTACCAGCCGTACAAGCCGGGGGTGGCCCAGTCAAGCTTGTATTCAGCCAGCAAAGAACCCAACCAGCCAGCGCGGTTGGCGCGGCTGTCAGCATAGGAAACGGAACCGTAGTTGAAATCCCACGCAAAGCGGAAGGGATCAAACGCGGTCACTTCGCCGGTCAGGCCAGCCCACACGGCGTTGCCGTAGGTGCCCATGGCCTTGGTGCTGGCGGTGCCGTCCTTGTGGCGGGCGCCACCAAGGGCAACCATGCCAGCGGCAGGGTAAACAGAGCTGGCACCAACAAAGTTGCCGAAGTAGTTGTTGTTGGAGTTACGGAAGGCGTTGGGTCCGATGGCAGCGTAGCTGACCCAGGGGGTCACTTTCACGCCGTCAAAGGTCAGGGGCACCAGCAGGGCAAACATGTCAACGTTGTCCATGTAGTTGGTGCGGTTGCCGCCGTGGTCGTTGGCATTGACGTAGTTGTCGTTGTAAGGACGGGCCCACAGGGCGGTCATGCCAACGTTTTCGTTGAACTGGTAAGAGGCGGTGATGCCGGCCACGTCGTCAGCAAACACGTTGCTGCCGGTGGTGAAGCTGGGCAGAGCGATACCCTGAATACCCATGCGGATCTTCAGGTCGGTCTGAGGAACGATCCAGTCGATGTAGGCGTTCTTCACTTCAACAATGCGGCCGTCGGCACCAAGAGCGCCGCCAGAGTTATTGTTGCCCCAAGTGGTGTCGCCCATTTCGAAGAACACGGTGCCGGACAGGGCTTCAGAAGCCACGGCGTCCAACTGCAGGCGAATGCGCTGCTTGGCTTCGAATTCGTCTTCGCCCTGGTTGCGGCCACGGTTGGTGCCGTTGAAGCCGGTCACGCCGTTACCGCCGGTGAAGCCGCCGTTCTGGCCGTAGTCGAAGTTCATCATCCACTGGCCCTTGGCCTTGAAGTCGATGGCGCTGGCGCCCGTGGCAGCGCCGAACACCAAGCCGGCCGCCAACAGAAGAGTAGCGATCTTTTTCATGGTTATCCTTCCTTTCTTTTGCCCCGCTTGGGACTATGGTTTCATATAAACGCCTGTGGAGCGGTTTCCCGCTTCGGTGCAAATATATGGAAGGGCTAAACACAATGCAAGCCCTATCGTGCAAAAATTTTTACCAAAATCGGCCATTATGGAGCCTTAAATATGTATACACTTACATTTTAAGTGGTTAAAAAAACTTTAGACTTAAAAAAAAATTTTTGTCACAAGCGTCGTACAAGGTTTCTTTTTAAGGCTTACCGCCAAAATACCGCGCTACTGGCGCAAAAAGGGTCGAACCGAGGCTGGTTAAAAAAATTTTCGCTGCTTCGACTGCCATAATTTTGACTGCTCACATCCTTGGCCCCCCGGTCTTTCTGCCCTGTTTGCGCACAAAAGTTGTGGCCACGCACACCGTATATAGAGCGCGTGGCCACAACTGGCAGCAAAATGCCATGCAGCGGGCTGTTCTGCTTCAGGCAGCCTTTGGCTAGCCTATGCCTGATCGTTTACAGGAAACCACAGGGGCTTCAAAAAATGCAGACGGCAGGTTTCACCCTGCTGAGGGCCACGTGCATAACGGCCTTTTTGTACGCGTACGCTCTGCTCACCCACCCGTATCTGATAATCGAGCTGCTCGCCAACAAAGGTGCGCCTCTCCACAATGCCCGGCACGCCCCCCTCATCAACAAAGTCAATTTCGTTGGGTCGGCTGGCAATTACGCCCCGCCCGGCGCTCACAATCTGGGCATCAGGCACACAACCATCGGGGAAGGGCGCGCTCACGCCTTCCAGCTGCATATGTGTGGGCGTAACCGTCATTTCTGTAAAATTTGATAGCCCGATAAAGCTGAACACAAAACGGTTGGCAGGCCGCGTGTAGACCTCGAGCGGCGAGGCAACCTGCTGCACCACGCCGTTTTTCATCACCAGTATGCGGTCAGAGAGCGCCATGGCTTCCGACTGGTCGTGGGTCACATACATAATCGAGAAACCGTAGATTTTTTGCAGCTCTTTGATTTCAAAGCGCATTTCTTCGCGCAGGTGCGGGTCGAGGCTTGAAAGCGGCTCGTCCAGCAGCATGACAGAAGGATTGATGGCCAGCGCCCGCGCCAGGGCCACGCGCTGCTTGCCGCCGCCAGAAAGATCAGCCGGGCTTTGTTGCGCCACGCCAAGTAAATTGGTGTGTTGCAGGGCCTCGGTGGTGCGTTTGTGCAGTTCTGCCGCGCCAATCTTTTTGATGCGCAGGGGAAAGGCCACATTTTCGTACACACTCATGTGCGGCCACACGGCAAAGGCTTGAAAAACCATGCCAAAGTCGCGCTTCTCGGGCGGCAGATAATACTTTTTACTGCTGGACGAAAGCAGCTTGCCGTTGACGCTGATCTCGCCTTCGTCAAGGTCTTCAAAACCCGCCACCATGCGCAGGGTTGTGGTTTTGCCGCAGCCCGAAGGCCCGAGCATGGAAAAGCACTCGCCGTCGCCGATTTCGAGGTTCAGGGAAGAAACAGCCGTAACCTTGCCAAAATACTTGGTAACATTGCTCAGTGAAATGGACATGATCAGGCCTGCCTGGACTTGGCAAAGTGGTTGATGATGCTCTGGCCGGTTACAATAAGAATAAGCGCAATGCCCGCCAAAGCCGCCGAGGTCACGGTTTCGCCGTCTTCATTGAGTGTGTAGATGGCAACACCGATGGTGCGGCTGGTTGTGCCGTACAGCATGACAGAAACTGTCAGCTCGCGCAGGGCTGGCAAAAAGATGAGAAAGAACGCCGCCACCATGCCAGGCCGCACCAGGGGCAGCACCACATCGCGCAGGGCCTGCCACATACTGGCGCCGCAGGCACGGGCCGCCTCTACCAGCGAATCGTGCACCTGCTCAAGCGCGGCAGAGTTGGCCTTGAGCGAAAAGGCCATGTAGCGCGCGATGTAGGCGATAAGAATGATCCATATGGTATTGTAAAGATTCACCCCAAAGCGGCCGCTCCAGGCAAGTATCACGCCCAGGGCGATGACCGAGCCGGGCACGGAAAAAGGCAACATACCCAGAAATTCCAGTATCCCCTTGCCCCGCACCCGCATCTTTACAATAACGTATGAAATCATCACGCCCGCAAACATGGTTATGGTGGCCGCAGCCAGCCCAAGGCCTATGCTGTTCTTGATGGCCTGCTGGGTCTGATCCCACTCAAAAAGCACATATTTGTAGTTGTCGAGCGAAAGGTTCTCCCACGTAATGGGCACGCCGTAGGTTTTAAGCCCGCCCACAAGAAAGATCGTAACCGTGGGCAACACTATGGTAATGGCGATGTATAGCAGACAAAAAACAAACAGCGGCGTGCGCAGCCCGCGCAGTTTGAGCTCCATAGGCCGAAAACTCTTGCCACCGATGATCTGGTATTTGCCAGAGCCCAGCACCTTGCGTTGCAGCCAGATAATCAGGGCCGCTGTAACCACCAGCACCGAGGCCAGCACCGTGCCCGTGCGGATGGAGGCAAAACTGCCCGCGCTCTCGTGGATGCGCTCGTAAATGAGTGTGGGGATATTATAGATGCCCACTTCAATACCAAGCACGGCCACTGTGCCAAAGTGCGCCATGGAATACAGCATGATCAGCAGCGCGCCCGAAAGAATACTGGGCAGCACCAACGGCAGGGTTATCTTGCGGGTAATGGTGAACAGCCCCGCGCCCGAAATGCGGGCCGATTCCTCAAGCGTGGGATCCATGCGCTCTAGCGCGCCGCACACCTGAATGAACACAAAAGGGAACAGGTACATGGTTTCGATGGATATGATACCCGCGTACGAAAAAATATTGAACAGGGCGTCTTCTGCCCCTGTCACATCGCGCCAGAGCCTGTTGATATAGCCAGCGCGGGGTGAAAGCAGCATTTTCCAGGCAAGTGCGCCGATAAACGAGGGCAGCATAAAGGGCACAAGAAACATGCTCTTCATAAATCCCTTGTAGGGAATATCGGTGCGCGTCACCAGCCAGGCAAAGAACGTGCCCACGGCAGTTGCGCACAGGGTTACGCCGCTGGCGATGAACAGAGAGTTCATCAGGGCCTGATAGGTTTCACCCTCGCCCAGGGTTTTGACCAGATCGGCGGCGTTGAACTGCCCGTTTACAAAAAAGGCGTTGAAAAAGATCAGCGCCACCGGAACCACAACCACAATAACAAGAATGGCGATGGACAAAAGCAATATCACTTCTGCCACACCCCACGAACGCTGCTGTTTGACTGCTTGCATACCTGACCGCCAAATTTGGAGTAAACCTGTGCCCGACGCCCTGCCAGACAACGGATTGTATGCCGCACCAGATGGCGCAGCCCTGCTGCAATACCCTACCTAGCTGAACCAGTGCGCATTGCGCAGGTTGATTACGCACTCGTCCCCTTCTGCCAGCAGCAGATCCCGAGCCAAAGCCTCGTGCGTATCTAAGGCGGTACGTACTTGCTGCCCGCACACGTCCAACTGATAGTCGGTAAATGCTCCCAAAAAGCTGGCACGGCGCACTGTTGCTCGCAGGCCTTCGCCCTGTCGGCTCAGTTGCACATCCGAAGGGCGAAACCCAACACGCGCTTCGCCCGACACGCCAGCCTGCGGCACAAGCGGAAAGACGCAGCCCTCAAGGTTTGCAAGCCCGCCCGCCACGTTGACCCGCAAAAAGTTGCTCATACCGAGAAAGGAAAAAACAAATTCGTCCGCCGGGGCGGAAAACAGTTCTTCTGGCGTGCCTACCTGCCGTATGGCCCCCTGCTCGTCCAGCAGGGCCATACGGTCTGATATGGCCAGGGCAATTTCCTGATCATGGGTGACGTAGAGAATTGTCATGCCCAGATTTTTTTGCAGCTCCTTGATTTCAAAGCGCATTTCTTCGCGCAGGTTGGCATCAAGGTTGTTCAGCGGCTCGTCCAGCAGCAACAGGCTTGGCTGGGCCACCAGGGCGCGCGCAAGCGCCACGCGCTGCTGCTGCCCACCCGAAAGCTGCGAGGGCAGGCGGTCTTCCATGCCAGTAAGATTCACATCGTCAATGCTCTTTTGTACCAGGGCCGCAGCCTCGACAGGGTCACGACGGGCTATCTTGAGCGGGTAGCCCACATTCTGCCGCACCGTCATGTGCGGCCACACGGCATAATCCTGAAAAACCACGCCAAGGCTGCGTTGCTCTGGCGGCAGGGCCGTGCCGCTCTGAGCATCGGCCACCACTTCTCCGCCAATGCTCATGCGGCCCGCATCCAGAGTTTCAAAGCCAGCCATGATGCGCAACAGCACGGTTTTGCCGCAGCCCGAAGGCCCAATAAGGGTAAAACACTCGCCGTCACGCACCGTGAGCGACAAATCCTTGAGCACCATTAGGTCGCCAAAGGATTTTGATATGTTTTCTATGAGTATTTCCGCCATGAAGTTTCCCGCTTGCGCTGTGCGCGTGGCACGGCGGCCGCCTGCCGCAAGCCGCCATGCCCGCGCTATACTCTAATGGCGTCCCTGCCTCAGCTGCCACAGGGCAGAGAAAGAAAAGACGCAAATTGTAACACTTTTGTCGCTACTTCGACATCATTATGTCTGTAAACTTTTTAACAGTGGATTCTTTTGCGCTCAAAATATGCTGGTAATCAATCTTTATGCCCCGCTCAAAGGCCTGCTCGCTGGTGGGCAAACCAAATTCTGCCGGGGGCACAATGCCCTTGCGCACGGGCAGGGTTCCCTGCGATGCCAGAATCTTCTGCCCTTCTTCAGACAGCAGAAAATCCACAAACTTCTTGGCGGCGTCCAGATTGGGCGTGCCCTTGAAAATGGCTGCGGGGCTGGGAATAACCAGCATTTCAGGCGGGTACACAAGGGCAAGATCCGCGCCCTTCTTGATTTTGTCGTTCACGATATAGTCAACGCCAATGCAGGCCAAAAGGTCGCCGGAAGCGGTATCATCGATAACCTGGCCAGAGCCCTTGCCCATGCGTGCACCGTTCTTGTGCACATTTTCAATGTATTCCCAGCCAAACTTGTCCACCAGCAGCTGAATGCTCATGTACGAAGTGCCGGAAAGGGCCGGATTGGCAATGCCAAAGGCCTTTTTGAATTCGGGCTTCATCATGTCGCTCCACTGGCTGGGAGCTTCCTTGACGTGGCGCTTGTTGTAGGCAATGCCCAGCGTGCCCAGACGGATGGCGGTAAACGAACCGTCATAGTCGGAGAAGGGATTGATGACCGCCTTGAGCTCTGGCGATTCATATTTTTCCAGAATGCCCTCGGCCTTCATGTTAAAGAAATCCGGCACTTCACTGGTCCAGATTATATCGGCCATGATCTTGCCAGACTGACGCTCGGTGGCAATTTTGGCCATAAGCTTGCCCGCCCCAGCAGACTGATAATCCATAGCAATATCAGGATATTTTTTTACAAAGGCCTCCTTGAGCGAACCAATAATGGATTCTTTCATGGAGGTGTAGACCACCAGTTTTTCAGCGGCAAAAGCCGAGTAAGCCGACACTGCCAAAAAAACGGCAGCAAAAAGAAGAGTGGTAATACGTTTCATCTGTCACTCGCTCCGTTTGAAGGTGCTCATAAAATACCGACACATTCCGGCTATCTGCCACATGCTGCCGAAATTTTTCTTAAAGGTAGCGAATGCCCGACATGAAGACAATGCGTTTTTGCTCCGTATAATCTACTGTCGTTTTTTACCGGGCAAGCGACGTACTGCGTTGTTTCGTATCAGCAACAGGCATGATATGATGCAGTATCTGCCGTTGCAGAGGCACCCTAAAAGGGGCGGCCACGAGCAGCCCACATAAAAACCAGGAGATTGTCATGACCACGGTTTTTGGAACACTGGACCATGTGCTTCTGATGGCCCCCGGCCCCAGCCCGGTGGCGGCCAATGTGCTTGAAGCCATGAGCCTGCCCACCCTTGGGCATCTTGATCCTGATTGCATCAAGGTGATGGACGCGTTGCAGGAACAGCTGCGCGCCGTGTGCAAAACACGCAACGCTGTTACCTTTCCTATTTCCGGCACTGGTTCTGCGGGCATGGAAGCCTGCTTTGTCAATCTGGTAGAGCCGGGCGATCAGGTGCTTATTGTCAACAATGGCCTGTTCTGCTCGCGCATGGTCGAGGTTGCCTCGCGCCTGGGCGCGCTGGTAGATACGGTGGAATGCCCCTGGGGAGCCCCCATCTCAGTAGAAGCCGTAAAAAAACAGCTTGGCCAGAAAAATTACAAGATTCTTGCTGTGGTGCACGCCGAAACATCCACCGGTGTAAACAACCCCGTTGGCGAACTGGGCGCGCTGGTGAAAAACAGCGACACGCTCTATCTGGTTGACAGCGTGGCCGGTCTGGGCGGCGTGGATGTGCGGGTTGACGAATGGGGCATCGACGCTTTTTACAGCGGTTCGCAAAAATGCCTTTCCACACCTCCCGGTCTTGCGCCCGCTTCGTTTTCCGAGGCAGCCATGGAAGCCATGGCCCGCCGCAAAACCAAGGTTCCCAACTGGTATCTGGATGTGACGCTTATCCGCAAATACTGGGAAGGCACACCCCGTACCTATCACCATACCGCGCCCATCAACATGTATTATGGTCTGCATCAGGCACTGGACAACCTGCTGGCCGAAGGCCTGGAGGCCTCATTTGCGCGCCATAAGGCCATGCACGAACGCCTCAAGCAGGGCATGGGCAAACTTGGCTTTACCCCCTATGTGACTGACGGATCCGCACCTCAGGTCAACCTGTTTGTGCCCCCCGCCGGGGTAGACGCCAACGCCCTGCGCGCTCGCCTGCGCGCCGACCACAAAATTGAAGTGGCTGGCGGCCTTGGCGCACTGGCCGGAAAGGTGCTGCGCGTTGGCGTCATGGGCGAAGGAGCCCGCGAAGAACCCATTGACCGCCTTGTGAGTGCTGTGGCCGCCTGCATGTGACCAGGCCGTCAAATACAGTTCCAAGCACAAGCCCCCTGGCACTGGCCTGATCCTTCTTGCAGGGCAGACCGGGCCGGGGGGCTGAATTTGCATGGCTGACCGTATGGTTGGCGCAGCATGTTATTGGTGCGTGCCTTCTGACCGTTTGCATATTATGCGTTTCACGCCCTCCCACATGCGCACTCTGCTCTGCCATGCATGCTGGCATATGCAAAATCATAGAGTTACCCAGCCACTGCTCAAGCAGTTTGACTTTCTTCCGCTCAAGCCTCTATATTGGATATGGCAAAGTACATACGGCCTATCTTTACTGCCAATTTCGGCATTCCGCTGGGCTGCGGCTCAATGCGGCAAACAGTCAACCCCGTGGCAGCGTCGCCCCGCAAAAAGGGCTGAGGAATCCGTCAGATGCAGTCATTTCGGCTCTCATTTTTTCTGACCATACTCCTGTTCTGCTGCCTTGCCGTGGTTGTGCTGCCTGCTCAGGCAATCAACACAGCCCCCGCACCAGAACAGCAACCAGTCACGGAGAGCGCCTCACCCTTCAATGCCCAGGCAAAGCTGCCTGTCTACCCCCCCGACGACCCCACCACCTTTGCGGCCCGCACCAGCAAACGCCTTGACTACATGGTGCAGGAGCACCCTCATTATGTTGTGGGCTTTGTGAGCCTGGCCTTTATACTGCTTGTCGCGGCACTGCTGATCTGCCTTGGCCACAAGTGTAGCCGCATTTGCAGCATGGAAGCACAACTGAACAAGGATGAACTTACGGGCCTGCCCAATATGGAGAAGCTCAAATCCTTGTGCTCTGCCTTGCTGACCACACAGGTTACTGCCGACTACATGCTGCTTTCTGGCGATATTAGCCAGTTCAAGACCATCAATGACCAATTTGGTTTTGGCATGGGCGACAAACTGTTGCAGGCCTATGCGGCCATTTTGCAACGCAATGTGCTGCCAGAGGAATGCTGTGCCCGCATTTCATCAGACCTGTTTGTGCTGCTGTTGCGCTTTGATAACTGGGAACAGCTTGCGGCCCGCGTGCGCGAGATGGACAACGAACTGGACGAATGGCGTAGGCAGCAGTTGCTGCCATACACGGTGCGCACCGTTTACGGGGCCTATCATGTGCCCAAGGCGCAGCACTATGATGTACAGCTTATGCTTGATATGGCCAATTACGCCCGGCTTGAGGCCAAGCGCTCCACGGGCATTCCCCTGGTGCTTTACAACGAGCGTATGCGGCAGGAGGCCCTGTTTTGCCAGGAGCTGAACGGTAAGCTGGAAGAATCACTGACCAATGGAGAAATTGAGGTATGGCATCAGGCCAAGGTGGACATGCGCACCGGAACCATTGTGGGCAGCGAGGCGCTTGTACGCTGGAACCACCCCCAGCGGGGGCTGCTGCTGCCGGGCAGTTTTATACCCCTGTTTGAACGCAACGGGCTGGTGACATCCATCGACTTTTTTGTGTTCGAGCAGACATGCCGCAGCATTCGCAGCTGGAAGCTGCGCAACCTTCCACTGCATTCGGTATCGTGCAACTTTTCGCGTTTGCACTTTGACAGGCCCAATTTTACCCAGCGACTTGCCGACATCGCCGACCGCCACGGCGTGCCTCGGCATCTGCTGGAAATAGAGATCACCGAAAGCGCCATCATGAACAACCCGGAGGCCGTGTGGGTGCAGATTGTGCAGCTGAAGGAAATGGGGTTCAAGACAGCCATTGACGATTTTGGCGCGGGCTACTCATCACTGGGCATTGTGCAGATGCTCGACACAGACTGCCTCAAGATCGACCGCAGCTTTATCCAGCGCGATCTGCCCGGCAGGCGTGCGCAGATTGTGCTGGGCAATATCATTCGCCTGGCCGAAGATCTGGGCATGAATGTTATTTGCGAAGGTGTGGAAACAGCAGAACAAGCCGCCATTATCATGAAGCTGGGCTGCCACACTGCACAAGGATTTTTTTACGCCAAGCCAGAGCCGACCCACGATTTTGAAGCGCGGCTGGCCATGCAAGGCCTGTAGTCCAGGCAACCCCTCGGCCAGTCAAAACCAGCCTACGCCTGGCTTTCGCCCCGGCTTTGCATGCTTGTTTCTATCAAATCCATAAATCGGCGTGTCTGCACATCGGCGTCATACGAGCGCAACACGGTCTGGCGGGCATTGCGCCGCACATGGCCGAGCTGCGGCGCACGTGCAAGCACATCGGCCAGCTTTTGGGCCATTTGTTCGTGATCCCAAAAATCGCACAAAAATCCGTTCACGCCGTCCTGCACTACCTCGCGCACGGGCGCAGTGTCTGAAGCCACCACCAGGGTGCCGCACGCCATGGCCTCAAGCAGACCGGTGGAAAAAACGTGCGGCGCAGCAAGATACACATGGGCGGTGGAGTGCTACAACATGGCCCGGTATTCCTTGAGAGAACGCGCGCCAAGCAGGTGCACCCGCGAGCGGAAGCTCTGGTCGATGCCCAGAATATCCACAGCCCGACGCATGGCCTTGCCTGTTTCTGCGCCATTCACCGGGGTGGGGCCGTTGCCATTCTTTTGCCCGGTCTGGGCAATATCAAGCCATGCCAGCACCACAAGACAGTTGGGGCGCATTTCCAGCAAGCGCGGCAGGCACTGACGAAACTGGTCAAAACCACGCGCGGGGTCATGCATGGGGCCACAAAATGTTACCATCTCGTGGCTGGCGCAACCCCAGGGGTCGGCACATTCATTAGGTTCCTCCCCCTCCTTCTTTTCCTCACCCGGCACAAAAAAACGGGTGTTGATGCCGCTTGGCACCACCTTGATTTCGCGTTGCAACGCAGGCGGGTATTGCGCACGTTGCCATAACGAGGTGGTTACTGGCAAATGGCACTCGCCAAGCGCATTATACTCCCACAGATTGCTCACGCGCAGGGGGGCGAAGTCTGCCGGAGGTCTGGGGGTTCCCTTGGTGAAAAAGCAGTGGTTTTCACCATTGGTGTAAAACCAGTCGCCCAAGGCCACAATAAAGGCTTTGGGGAAAATATCGCGCACATAAAAGCTGCCACCCATGCTTGCAGCGCCGCAAATGAGGTCGGGCACAAAGCCGTTTCTGCGTAATGAGAGCAGAGCATTACCCGCACGCGCAGCACGCCTGAGGCGCATCACGCCCTCTTTTTCTGCCGGGTCGTCCCCTTCATACGGAATTGGCGGGGCCAGCCGCAGCCGCCGCACACCGGGGATGGCCAGCTTTTGCCCTGTTTCTGCAAGAAACAGCACGGTATTTTTGGGGTTGGCGCCAAACGCCTGGGCAATGGAGCGAAACCGACCGGGGAAAACAGAATTCAGAAAAAGAATGCGCATGGATCCCCCTTGCACCTTAGGCGCTGTTCGGTTGCTGGTCTGCAAGCAATTGTGCCATAAAGGCCCGGCCCGGTTCTGTAGTCAAAAAAACACGCAGTGCGTTTACTACAGAGAGGTCATACTTGGGCGGCGTTTCGGCAAGAATATTGAGGGCATCGTCTGTATCGTGCGCCTCACGGTATGACCGGGGCCGCACCAGAGCGCAAAAAGTATTGGCCACAGCCAGAATGCGGGCATGCTCGCATATGGCCCCGTTGGTAAGCCCGGCAGGGTAGCCGCTGCCGTCTAGGCGTTCGTACATCTGGGTAATGGCCTCAAGCACGGGCAGACCAAAATCTATGTCGGCCAGCGCTTCGCGCGCAAAGCCCACATGCTTTTTCAGCAGAGCTCTTTCTTCATCAGACAAGGCCCCTGTTTTGGTAAGCAGTTCCTTGGGCAACCGAATCATGCCCACATGCGACAGATTGGCAGCCGTGCGCAGGGTGGCCAGAGTTTCCGCATCATTTCGGCCAAGGCCATCGGCCAGAGCAACAGCCAACTGGGCCGTAAAGGCCGATTGCCCTCGCAAGTAGGTATCCACAGCTTCAATGGCGCGCACAAAGGCATTGACTGTTTGGGCCACCATTTGCTGCGAACGCTGCTGCGTCAGGGCGATTTCTGTCATGTCGCTATAGACCGAAACCATGCCCGAAAGGCGCCCATTTTCATCCCTGAACGGCGTGCACGATGTAAGAAAATAGTGCAGCGTGTCATCCACCAGCAGGGCCTCGGCAAAGTTGAAGGGCTCGCCAGATCGGTGGACTGCAAGGGTATGCGTAACAAGGCTGTGCGCCAGCTCCATGCCCAGATCAGAATATTTTTTCCCGCGTAACGCTGCCGCGTCCATAGCACACATGCGGGCAAAGCTCTGATTGGCATAGTGGATAACGCCGTTGAGATCGTTGAGCACTATGCCCGCAGACAGGGCGGAATTTACGCCATCCATGATCTGTTTTTGCTGGTTGACCACCAGATAAAGCCTGTGCATCTGCTCTGCAACGGCACGTTCGTTGCGGCTTACAAGGCTCCACCACAGGGCCGCAAGCATTACACCCACAAGAACAGTCATAATTGCAGACGCCACCATGACATTTTGACGAATCTCTGCAAATTTTTCGTCAATGCGGCTCACTGGCAGGTTTTGCTCCACAAGCCAGGGCAGATTGGGCACAGGCAGGGCAAGGCCGTACACTTCCTGAGAGTCCTTGGGCAAGCCGGGGTCAATGCGCGTGCCAAGCGGCAGGCTCCCGTTGGCGAGGGCCCAGCCGGGCAGCTCAACCACGCCAGAAGGCTCTGTGGGAGCTATGCGTTGCAGACCATCGTTCACAACCTGCAAAATATAGGTATGGTACTGATTGTTGCTGGATTCACCAGTGGCCGCATCTGTAACTGGCAGCACTCCATAGGTCGCGAGCAAGAGGGAAACCACGCGCTCGCCTGTGGAATCCACATACAAGGGGGCAAAAATAGGAAAGGCCACGTCCATAACCAGCGTGCCGTTTTCGCGGCGTACCGGCATGAGAACAGGGTGCTTATTCTCGATGGCCTGCTTGAGATAGGGCTGGAGCTCTTCAGCCACCGATTGCTGACCATCCGGGGCGAGGTAAATTTGCAGGTCTGTATTCACAAGGCACACGCCTGTGAAGTTATTTTTTTCTGCAAATTCATTGAGATGATTAATCATCAACGGCAGGCGCGGTGCCAGCTTTTTTAACGGATCATGGCTGGCGACACCATCGCTGCCGTTGCCGTTACTGTCCACACCATTGATGTCCCCACCATTACTGTCCAGAGGGGGGGGGATGATGTTGTCGGCAAAATCGGCACTGCGCTCACTGCCTTTTTGCCGCAGATCCTGCGCAGACACACCAGAGCTGCTGACCTCTGCCGCAAAAAGCCGCAACATGTCCTGCGAGACAAATACGTTTACCTGACCTGCAAGCGTGCCAGACCACACAGTAAGCAGTGCCACCTTGCCAGAGGCCTGCGAATTCATTTCCTGCCCCATTTCGCGCTGCATGTTGGCACGCGAATTTTGCAGATACCAGCGTGCACACATAAAAATAAGGCAGATTGCCAGCACAAAGAGTGCCAACATGGTCAGTGCGGCCTTGCGGTTACGTTGGGCCACACCGGGAAGCGTCAGGTCTTGAGGTGCCATATATGTCGTTCCTTCATCTGGCAGCAACAGACCAAGGCGGCAGTTGCAGCCGCCATTGCCCGTGCGCCTTGCAGCTCTTAGCGTTCGCGCAGAGCGTTCTGCTTGGCCTTAAGAATGGGCTTGAGCAGATAGTCGAGTACTGTTTTTTTGCCAATCAATATGTCTGCCGTTACCACCATGCCCGGAATAATAGGCAAGGATTCGTTATGGTGGACAATGGCGTTTTTCTGGGTGCGCACCTTTACAAGGTAAAAGTGCTCGCCCCTCTTGTCTTCAATGGTATCGGCACTGATTGATTCAAGCTTGCCCTCAAGCCCGCCGTAAATTGAAAAATCATAGGCCGAAACCTTGACCATGACTTCCTGCCCAGGACGCAAAAAGGCCACATCCTGCGGCTTGACCTTGGCTTCGACAACCAGGGTGTCATCGAGCGGCACAAGATCCATGATGGGCTCGCCGGGCTTAACCACCCCGCCGACGGTAGAGATGTATATCTGCTTGACTGTACTGCGAACGGGGGCGCGCAGCTCGGTGCGGGTAACGCGGTCACGCCCGGCAGAAAGACTCTCGCGCAGCGAATTGAGCTCTTGCCGACGCTTGTTGATTTCTTCGGTCACGGCGGCAATCTGCTCGGCCCGGCGCGAGGCAATGCGCTGCCTTGCTTCGTCCGCTGCGGCCTTGGCCTTGGGAATGGTGGCGGCCAGAGCATCTATCTGCCCTTGCAGCTCCACAACGCGCTGCTGCATGCCAAGATATTCGAGCTTGGAAAAGTTGTTGCGCTGCACCAGAGAATAGGCCGTGTTGCGCTGCTCTATGGAAAGCTCGAGGCTGCGGTCCAGTTGCAGCTTACGGGCTGTGAGTTCTTCCACATCGTGCAGGCGCTGCGTGTACTGCGATTGCAGCACGTCAATTTCGGCATTGAGCTGGTCTCGGCGGCTGTGCCATGCATTTTCCTGATCCTGAATGATCTGATTTACCCGGCCAAGCATGGGCGCTTCTATTCTGCGTCCAATGACCTTTTCTGCCCATGCATCAATATTTTCTGGAAACACGGGCGGATCGCCCTTGATTTCCGATTCCAGCCTGATAACGGCCAGGCTGTTTTCCATGGCCTTGTTAACGGCATCCCGGTAGGCGCTTTCGGCCATTTCGTTATCAAGCTGGGCCAGCACTGTGCCCTTATCCACTATCTGCCCTTCGTGCACCAGCACGGCGCGCAGAATACCGCCTTCAAGATTCTGGATGGTCTGGGTACGCTGCGAACCCACCACAGAACCTTCGGCATGGGTCACTTCGTCCACATCGGCTATGGCGGCCCATATGATCAGGCATAAAAAAAACACAGCCACACTTATGGACAGCATACGGATGCCAAACTTGGGCCTTCTGGCCAAGGCGGCGTCAACCTCGTTGGCATACAGGATATCGTCGGGCGTAAGCCCGTTCAGTGGGGCATCCATAGCGGCAAACAGACCGATATTGCCCTGAATCGGCCCAACTCCAGACATGCCGCCCGCGCCACGGCCCACGGCCTTGCCAAGCATTCTGTCGGCCGATTCACGCACCGTCTGGCGCATGCTTTTATCAGCCTTTTGTTCATGGTCGCCGCCAAGCAACAGCTGGCGCAAAAAAATCTCCAGGTTGCTCTTTTCCCTTTTTTTCGCTGGCGTGGTGTCCATTCCCAGGGGCTTCAAGCCCCCGGTTTCGGGCGCAAGGTCGGCCATCAGGGTGGCCATATCTGGCAAGGCTGTGCCGGGTGCACCAGTCTGGGAAGAATTGTCGACGACCACAGCCGCAGAATCGTCCGCAGAGCTCTCGCTGCCGGGCATGTCGGGCAGGGGGGCATTTGTATCTGGCCGTGAAAACTGCGAGCCAAAGGGCATGCCCAGCGCAGAACCCATCGGGTGCGCAAGGGGTTGCCCGGGCGTCAAAACATTGCCCCCAGCTTTGATGGATTCAGTGGATATATTGGCCGTAGCGGAAGCCTGCCCGCGAATGCTGCCAGCTTGCTGCGCGGGCGCAGCTGCGGGCATCGCAGCCGAGGGCTGTTCTTCTGCTTGGGGCAGGATCTTTTTCTTTTGTGGCAACTGCATTCGCCTTACTCCAAAAACTCGCGAAGAATCGTTTCAAATAAACCAGTATGGCGCTAAGGACTGGGCGTAGCCACTCAGGCGCTGGCTGCATTTTCATGCACGTGCGAAGCCTTACCCTGGCTGGCAGACTGCCCCGCAGTATTCATGTTTTTTTGCGAACGCTCTCGCAAATTCTGCAAGATCACATCGCGCGGGCCGTCCAGTTTGATCTGGCCGTTTTCCATCACTATAAGCCTGTCTACTATACGCAGCATCGAGAGCCGGTGTGTCACCAGCACCAGAGTGCGCCCGCCAATGACTGATTGCAGCCTTTTTTGCAGCATCAGCTCAGAATCCGTATCCATATTGCTTGTGGGCTCGTCGAGAATAAGCACCTCGGGGTCGCGCACAAGAGCACGCGCCAGAGCTACGGCCTGACGCTGCCCACCAGAGAGCGCCTTGCCCTGCTCGCCCACCTGTGCCGCAAAGCCAGCGGGGTTATTGCGCAAAAAGTCGGTTACGCCCGCCAGTGAAGCCGCACGCAATATGAGGTGGTCGTTGATTGTGGGGTCGCCAAGGGCAATATTTTCGCGCACGCTGCCATAAAACAGCACCACATCTTGCGGCAGCACGCCCACGCGGCTACGCAGCTCCATGCTGGGAATCTGCCTTATGTCCACATCGCCAAACTTCACGGCTCCGTCCTTGGGCTGGTAAAGGCCGATAAGCAGCTTTGAGAGCGTACTTTTGCCCGAGCCCATCGGGCCAATGATGCCCACGCGTTCACCCGGCTCAATGCGGAGCGAAACATTTTCAAGCGCCAGCCTTTCCTGCTGGGGGTAAGCAAAAGAAACCCCCTCCATGCTGAATGATGGCCGCAACATTCCAAAATCCATGCATGTTTTTTCCATCTGATTTTCAGAAGGCAACATCATCAGCATGTCCAGCGCCTTGAGTGCCACCTGGGAATTTTGCATCCGCGTAAGCAACGAGGCCATCTGGAGTAGCGGGGCCATGGTGCGGCCCACCAGAATATTGCAGCCGATAAGCGCGCCCATGGTCATAAGACCTTCAGATATGCGGTACACGCCCCACACCACCATGGCCACGGTAACAATCTGCGTTACAAGCATGGAGGTGGTGACAGCCAGATTGTTGTACTTGCGCGAGTCGCTGTTTGATTTGGCAGAAAGACCCACCACCGATTCCCACAACTTTTGCATGCGGCTTTCGGCCATGCAGCTCTTGAGCGTTTCCAGCCCGCCCACAATTTCGACCAGCAGAGCGTTTTTTTGCATATTCTGCTTGTAGCTTGCCTCGGCGCACTCACGCGAACGGTTCTGCAACAGCAGACCGATACCAATCATAATCGGTATGGCCCCTATAGACAGTATAACCATCGGGCCGCCAATAAAGGCTGTAAGCACCAGAAAAATAATGAGGAAAGGCAGGTCGATGCAGGCAAGCAGACTTGATGAACTGAAAAATTCGCGCAACTGTTCAAATTCGCGCAGGTTGTTGACCAGCGCGCCGGTGGATTCTGGTTTGGCGTCCAGCCGCATGGAAAGCACTTTTTCAACCAGCGTGCTGGAAAGCACTATATCGGCGTTGCGGCCAGCCACATCCACAAAATGCGTGCGCAAGGCCGAGAGCAGAAAATTGAACAGATAGATTATGCTGATACCGATGGCCAGCACCCACAATGTTTCGATGGCATTGTTGGGAACCACACGGTCATACACGTTCATGACAAACAGGGGGCTGCCTATGGCAATGAAGTTGATAACCACACTTGCCAGGGCCACATGCCTGTAAATGGGGGCATAATAACGCAGCACATCCCAAAACCAGCGCTTGCCGCGCGCTATGCTGAGGCGCTCTGTTCTGTCTTCGGGCACAGCCTCTACTGCGGCAAATACCACATAGCCAGAGTATTCTTCCTTCAGGGCCTCTATCGGCACAAGCTGTGCTGTTTCGTAGGTTTCAGGAAAAATCACCTCGGCCATGTCGCCATCAAGGGCGGTAAGCACGCACGAACGGTCGTGGCTGAGCAAAAGAATGCAGGGCAGCACCAGCCCGGGGATATCTGCTATCTCGGGGCGATAGGTGATGCGCCCCGACAGGCCAGCCTTGCGGGCTGCCCGCAGGCAAGACTGCGGCGTTACACGGCTGCCGGAAAGCCCGGCCATAAGCACATGGGGCGAAACCGAACGGCCACGCAGACGCAAAAGCACAGAAAGGCACCGCAACAGACCTGGCATAAAATCCACATCTGAAGGTCGCAACGGCCCAATGGTGGGCGCGGTACGAGGCGGCGCGGCAGCGGCCTGCTGGCTCATCTCCCCATGCTCTTTTGAAGATTCAGCAGCGTGGTCAGTTACCTGGCTCTCGGCTGCATTGCCCGAAACAGGGGTCTTGGCCTGCGCGCCCGAACCCGAAGAAGAAAGATTGTCCATGCGTATTCCATTACTACTAAACAGAAAAAATCAGCGCACCAATGCATTTTGCATCGCACATAAAAAACCAAACGCGCCCCTGATTACCAGTGGCGGCAGATCACATGATCAAACAGGTTTGTCAGGCAGCAGTAAACACCGGGCGGTCAACCGCAAAAAATGCCACATGCCTCCAAATATGGAGGCATGTGGCAACAATTGTCAATTGAACCAGCCGGGTGCGAATTCTTCGCGAGGATCTTCAGGATCTTTGGGGGCACTTTGCCCGAGCGGGCCAGTGTTGATGGACATTTCGGGCAGCATGTTGCCGGTAAGGGCCGACAATCTGTACGCGCCCACCAGAATATTTCCACGGGCGGTTTCGGCCTGAGTTGCAGAATTGTACAGTTCGCTTTCAGTATCCAGAACGTCCAGAATACTGCGCTTACCAATCTGGAACTGTTCCAGATAGGCCGTGCGGGTGTACTTGTTGTACTCGATGGCCTTTGAGTAATGCTTGTATTGTTCCTGGGCCGCCTGATAGTTGACCCAGGTGCTTTCAACATCAAGCTTGAGGTCATCCATGAAGTTGTACATCACCTGACGCGACTGCCGCATGCGGGCAGAAGCAGCTTTGGTTTCGGCAACATCGGCCCCGCTGTTAAAGATGTTCCAGCGCACAACGCCCATAACGTCAAAACTGCTGACCCAACGGTTGCTGGCACCGCCATAATTGGTGTAGCTGGGCCCGGCCTCAAGATTGAGGGTGGGCGAAAAAGCCGCTTCGGCCAGCTCACGCGAGGCACGCGTAGCGCGGATGTCTTGCAGGTAGGCAGCCAGCTTGGGGTTGCTTGTTTTGGCCTGTTCCATAACCGCCTGAGGAGCGGCAAAAAGATGGGGCGGCATGCTTATGGGCTGCAAACGGCTGGCCGCAGGCAAACCCGTAAGGCGTGCGTAGGTTTCTTCCGCAACCAAAAGGGCGGCCCTGGCTTCTGAAAGGCTTGAATAAGCGCGCTGCAAGCGCGACTGTGCCTGGGTTACGTCGGCAGCGGTGTCTGCGCCAAGGCTTGCGCGATCCTGTGCTTGCCCCACCAACCCCTTGTGCTGGGCCACGTTTTCTTCAGAAAGCTGGTAGATCTTTCTACGACGCAAAAGATCGATGTGCGCAATAACTGCATCCAACGAAAGCGAGGTAGCCGTGTCAAACACACGATATTTTTGAGATTCAAGAGTAGATTTGGCATTACGCACACGCGAGCGGGTGGCAAAGCCGTCCCAGATGGGCTGCACAAGCTGGGCACTATAGCCAGCCTTGCCCCACATCTGTGTATCAAGGTTCTGTGAGCGGGTGTTAGAGTCGCTCAACACGCTGCCGCCAGCCTGCCCGGTAACATCCACGCGGGGGCCAAAGCCGGCTTGGGCGCGTCGCACCTCATGACTCAAAACTTCGCGGTTTTCGATCATGCCCCGAAGGTTGTGGTGGGTACGCAATACGCCATAAATGGAGTCTTCAATCGAAAGCGCCTTCCCCGGATCCGGGGGAGGAGGGTAACTGTTTTCAGCAGCCACTGCCGATGAAGCCAAAAACAAAAAAGTCCCCACTGCAAAAATAAAATGTTTCACAGTTAACTCCTCAGCTTGAAAAATGCACCGTTACACATTTTCCCGCTTGTGGGCATGTCGACCATTATGGACCACATCATACGAATGGCAGATTCCCTTCCCCATCCCTATAACGACATGCCTTACCATTTTTGATAACCGTTTAGCCAATACCCCGCAAGATGTTTGGCAGCAATTGTCCCCCCAAAATGCTGAAAACTACAACATTTGTGCACTGCCTGCCTCTCGCGGATATTTCTTCGGGATAGGCAATATTCCCTTCTAAGATAATCTATATGCAAGTTCCAGACCACGCAAGCACTTATTTTGCGCCAAAATTCTCACACTACGGCACAAAAAAAGCGCCAGTTCACAAAAGAACGGGCGCTTTTTGCCACAAGGGCGCAAATATGTGTCAGCCAATCTGCATTGCAGGGGCAAACGGACTAGAACGAATAGTTGAGCTCGGCAAAGTAGGCCTTGGGGTGCGCACAGGCCGGGCACATTTCGGGGGCATGGTCGCCCTCTGCCAGGCAGCCGCAGTTAAGGCAGCGCCACACGGTAGGCTTGGTGCGCACAAACATGCGCCCTTCCTTGATATCGCTGGCAAGGGCAAGAAAACGCTTTTCGTGGTAGGCCTCGGCAATGGCGATGTTGCGCATAACTGCCGCAACTTCTGCATAGCCTTCTTTGTCTGCCAGGGCGGCATATTCGGGATACATGACGGTGTGCTCGTGGTTTTCACCACTGGCTGCGGCAATCAGGTTGGCCTCGCTGCCCGCAATCACACCAGCGGGAAAGGCTGCTGTAATTTCCACGTCGCCGCCTTCAAGAAACTTGAACAGGCGCTTGGCGTGCTCTTTTTCCTGCGAGGCTGTTTCAAGAAAAATTTCCTGCACCAGCACAAAGCCATCTTTTTTGGCGCGTCCGGCAAAGTAGTCGTAACGGTTGCGAGCCTGCGATTCACCAGCAAAAGCAGTAAGAATATTTTTTTCGGTCTGAGAGCCTTTCAGCGATTTCATGCAATTTCTCCTTGGAATGAGGGTGGCAGTGCGTTTTTCAGGCGCACAAAAAAAGAGAGGCATCCGTTGCACGCTCAATCTTTTGCCACCTTAATCAGGAATCATTCCTATGTCAAGAAGAAGTCTTCATGGCCTCTGCCAGTTGAGCTTCTAGCGAGGCTATCTGGGCTTCAAGGGATTCAACCTTGCTCTCAACCGCCGCTTCATTGCCACTGCCAGCGTGCGAGGCAACACTGTTGAGCTGACTCTTCAAGGCCTGAATCTGCTTTTTGATGCGTTCCACCGCGTCATCGGTAGACGAAGTGCCGCCCGCACCGCCGCTACCGCCGCCAACGCCGCCAGACTGGGAAGATTCTTCACCACTCTGCGATTCGCTGCTGGCCGATTCTGACGATGTTTCACCAGAGTTTTGGGATGTGGAAGACGCTGCTGTGCTGGTCGTCCCCTTGTCATACATATGGATTTTTTCAGAAAACAGCTTTTTGGCTTCGTCTGAAATATCCACCGTATCACCGGAATCGGACGAGTCGCTGCGGCTGCGTATCGTATTTGACCCCAAGCCCACCTTGTACACGACATCTGCGCTGCTTGTGCCCAATAACGTGCCAATACCAGATATGCCCATTTGAGCCCTCCGCTGGTTACTGCCTGAATAACGCCGTTTTACGCACACCCCGATTGCCCCAACGTAACGGCCACATCGGAACAAACCCGGCATTTTTTTCCGGGTGCATCTTTCCGCAGGAGGTGCAGCAACATCTGTGCCGATGGCAGTCTTTACAGCCTCAAGGCAGTATGGCAGCCTTGGGACATGGCAGCCTTCAAAGCCCCCGCAGCCGCACTGCACGACCTTCCCTCCTCTGTGGATTTTACCCTTGCCGACGGCACGCGCCTGACGGCTGCTGTGCGCATTTCTGCCCGCGCACGGCGCGCCAGGCTTTCGCTTTTGCCACGCGGCGGGCTGGTGCTTGCCATTCCGCTGAGCATGGGGCCTGAGCAGCTCAAGGCAAGCCTGCCCCTCTTTGTGCCGTGGCTCGAGCGGGCGCAACGCAACCAGTTACGGGCTTTGCCCGCCCCGCAACTACCTGCGGCAATCCATCTGCCCCTGACCGACGAAACATTTACGGTAACCTGCGCGGGCGACATGGCCCTTGGCCGCAAGGCTGCCGCTGCCTGCAAGGCCAAAACGGGCACGCTACAGATTTCTCGCGGTGCGCGCCGCGTGCTGCTGGTTGAAAGCGCGGGCCTGCTGCGCCTGTTTGGAAGTGTGGACGACATACCGCTGTGCGCTCAGGCTTTGCGCCAATGGGCTCGCAAAAAAGCCGCCCTACTGCTAACGCCCCACCTTGAGCACCTTGCCGCCTCAGCGGGCTTTGCCCTTGCGGGGGTAAGCGTGCGTGACCAGCGTGGCCGCTGGGGCAGTTGTTCGCGACTGCGTCCGCAAAGGGCTGCTGTTCCAGGCCGTGAAAAACGGGCTGCTGACCGCATCAGCGTTCTTGATCAAATATCGGCCCGCGTGCGCAGCTTTTTTTCTCCCCCAGAGGGGCAGCCCAGCGGCGCAGAAAATTCAGCCCATCAGCCATTGCATACTACCCGCAATGCTGTGGCCCAAAGCGCAGGGGGCCGCATAAGCCTGAACTGGCGCGCCCTGCTGCTGCCTCTGCCACTTCTGGAACACTTGTGCTGGCACGAGCTGTGCCACCTGCGGCACATGAACCATTCGGATGCTTACAGGGCCGAGCTTGCCCGCTTTTCTCCCCACTGGCCAAGGCAGGAAAAAGCCCTCAACGCCGCATGGCGTGGCCTGCCCTGGTGGGCATTGCCCGGCGACGACCCCTTGCCCACCTCTCAAAATCGCGAGGCATAGTCAGCCACAAAAAAACGGCCTCTTCCGCAACAACGGAAAAGGCCGCAACATTGTATCTGCAAGCTCACACCTAAAATCAAACCAATCCGCCAGCACGCACCACAAACACGCACGGCCAGATTGGCAGCAGCTCCTAGGGTTTAAGACCGCTCATGGAATCGGCCTTGCCAGCCACCACCAGGGCATCCCCCTTGTGCAGCACTGTCATGGCAGGAGGCACAAACATAAATTCATTGTTTCCTGCGGGGCGTATGCCCATGACCATTACACTGAATTCCTGCATAAGGTTCAGCTCCACCAGAGTTTTGCCGTCCCACTGGTCCACGCGCAGCTCCTGAATGGCAATACCGCCGTACTTGGGAATAAGGTCGAGCATGCCGGGGTGGGTGAGCTGGTGGGCAGCCATAACGGCGGCCTCGGTTTCAGGAACCATGGCACGGGTGACGTGAAGGCGCTGCAATATCTTTTTGTGCTCTTCGTTGGATGCCTTGACCCATATTTTGGGACCGCCCAGTTCCTGCACATTAAGTGTGATGCTCAGCGACTGTTCCACGCTCTGGCCAACGCTTATGACTACCCAATCCAGATCCTGCACATGCAGCGAACGCAGCACAGCAATATTGGTGGCATCAGCCTTGTACACCGAATCCAGCGCATCTTCTGCCCTTTGCACACGGGTTTCGGACATATCAATGCCAATAACAGTATGCCCCAGCGAAACCAGAGTGGTGGCCATGCGTAGACCAAATTTGCCAAGGCCGATCACGCCTATTTCCAATTTTTTTTCCGCCATAATTCCTCCGCCGCACCCCGCTACCCAATGGGAAGCTGGGCCTCGGCCACGGTGTAGGCCTTCTTGGCCCGCAAACTCTGCGCGGCCATAAGCAAACTCAATATGCCAACCCGGCCAGCAAACATGCTGAAAATAATAATTGCCTTGCCTGCGGTGCTCAAATCCTGCGTCAGATTGACAGAAAGCCCTACCGTGCCAAGTGCCGAAACCTCTTCAAACAGCAGGCGCAACACAGATGGCCCCTGCGTGCCCGCTGCACCTAGAATATCACTTTCTGTAAGCGTGAGTAGAAACAGAGAAGCAACCACCAGCAGAGTATGGGCAAAAAAAAGGGTCAGCGAGCGCTGCACGTTTTCTGCCGAAACACCCCGCCCTTCCAGTACAATCTGGCTGTCACCCCGAAACTGTGCGACAATGTAGCCGGCAAGCACCCTGAAGGTCACAACCTTGATACCGCCAGCGCACGAACCGGGCGCACCGCCAATAAACATAAGTGCAATAAGCACCAGCAAGGAGGCCTCACTCAGCAGGGCGATATCAATAGAACTGAAACCCGCCGTGCGTGCCATCACGGTATGAAAAAACATGGTGATGCCCAGATCAAAACAGCCCTCTACAGTTTGTGGTGCACTGCCCCGACAAAATTCAATGGCAAACATGGCGACCCAGCCAACCACAATAAGTATGAGGCTGGTCTTGACCACCATGCGGCTGTAACGGCTCAACTGGCGTACGGGCGCACCCAAGCGCCCCCCCGTGCAGATGCCCAAAAATTCGCGCAGCACACCAAAACCAATACCGCCCAAAATAACACTACCCGCAATAATAGCATTTACCGCAACATCATCCCTGAAAAGGGCCATGTTAGTTGTACTGAGGGCAAATCCTGCGTTGCAAAAAGCAGAAACCGCATGAAACAACGCACTGAAGGGATAGAAAAAAACAGGGTCATACAGCCACAGCAACAGTGCGGCCACAGCCTCAATGCCAAACACCAGCCCCAGCACCTGCCGCAAAAAAGCGGCAATGCTAAAGTCGCCCCCCAGCAGAGCCTGGCTCACTGCCTCTCGGCTGTTGAAAGGCACGTTGTTGCGCCAGAGCAAAAAAATGATGCTGGTATAGGTCATTACGCCCAGGCCGCCAGTCTGGATGAGACATAGCAAAACCCCCTTGCCAAAGGGACTGAGCACCTCACTTATGTCCACAGGAGAAAGCCCTGTTACGCAGACGGCCGATGTGGAAAGAAAACAGGCATCAATGGCGCTTATACTTTGCCCCTTGGCCCAGCTTGCGGGCAGGCCGAGCAGGAGTGAACCTGCGGCAATAACCGCAAGAAAGGATAACACGGGCCAGGTATAGGGGCTTAAAAAACGTTTTCTTGCCATTGGTTGTCTATGCCAGCCAGCAGAGGCAAAAGCAAGGCATCCTGCACGGGCTTTACAGTCACTTGCATAAACGCTATTCATGCAACCAGTGCTAGGGGAGCCGTGGGCCGCAAGGTTCGATGGCTGAGAGTGGGACAAACCCAGACCCTATGAACCTGACGCAGTTCGCACTGCCGTAGGGAAGCCGCAGCCACGACAATGCTCTGCTGCGTGTGGCTTTTTTTGCGCCCTGCGTCGCAACCCGCGAGGCACACACCATGTCTGCATCTCTTCTTTCGCAGAATTCCGCCCTGAGCGGCCTGCTGGACAAATACCTCACTACCCTTGCTGAGGAAGAACAACTTGCGCCGCAAACCATTGTCGATGCTCTTGAGGCTGGAACTATGGTTTTGCTGGGCAATCCCGCGCATCCCAACCTCAAGCCCATTCTTGTGGGCCAGCCCGCGAGCATCAAGGTGAACGCCAACATCGGCACCTCACCCCTGTGCAACTGCCCGGCCACCGAAGAACGCAAGATCAAGGCTGCCCTTGAAGCCGGGGCCGATACCGTGATGGATCTTTCCATAGCGGGCGATCTGGACGCGCTGCGCCTGGGCATGCTCAAGGCCTGCCCTCTGCCCCTCGGAACCGTACCGCTCTACGCCGTGGGGCAGCAGATTCTGGACGCGGAGCAGGACATCGCCACCATGCAGCCCGATGCCCTGTTTGACGAAATCGCCAAGCAGGCCGAGCAGGGCGTGGACTTTATCACCGTGCACTGCGGCCTTTCCAAGCGCGGCGCAGAAATGGCCGTTAAAAACAACCGTGTGCTGGGCATTGTTTCGCGTGGCGGCTCCATGCTTGCCCGCTGGATGATCGAGAATAACCGCGAAAATCCCCTGCTGGAATATTTTGACCGCCTGCTCGACATCTGCCGCCCCTACAACGTCACCCTGTCGCTGGGCGATGGCCTGCGCCCCGGCGCTGGCGTGGACGCGGGCGATGCCGCCCAGTGGGAAGAAGTCATCAATCTGGGCCAGCTTGCCAAATACGCCCTTGAACGCGGCGTGCAGTGCATGATCGAAGGCCCCGGCCATGTGCCGCTCAATCAGGTGCGCACCCAGATTCAGGGCATCAAGCGCCTCACCAACAATGCGCCCCTGTATGTGCTTGGCCCCCTGTGCTGCGACAGCGCCCCCGGCTACGACCACATTGCCGGAGCCATCGGCGGTGCCATGGGCGTGGAAGCTGGCGTGGACTTTTTGTGCTACCTCACCCCCGCCGAGCACCTGACCCTGCCCGATGAGGCCGATGTGCGCGCAGGCGTGATGGCCTCGCGCGTGGCAGCCCATGTGGGCGAAGTGGCCCT
>SAAX01000191.1 GCA_009929215.1 Deltaproteobacteria bacterium
CTGCTAGCCTGCCCCGACAATGACGAAGGCGGGCAAGTCGCATGGCAGAGATGGAGTGCAGCTTATCCGCAAGCAATCCTAACCCCTGCCGTGAGGGCTAAAGACCTGGGCGACATGCACCGGGCCGCGCTGACATGGCCCATTAATCCCGACATTCCCAGCGTCATGGAATGGATACCCGGTGTGCTGGCCTTCGCTTCTCGCAACTCAACTACCTACGCGCTTGCCGCATAAGGATATAGCCATGAAAAAGCTTACCGCGCTCGAAGCTATTCGCAAGTTCTGCCTGCAATGTCAGGGTGGAGTTTCCGCAAACGTGACCGAATGCCAATACACCGCCTGCCCCTTTTACGCCTACCGCTTGGGCGTGGCCTTGCCCGCAGGGAAGCACCGCCCCTTGAAAACTATCCGCGCATACTGCGTTGAAGAATGCCAAGCGGGGAACCAAGGGCAGGTTGAGGGCTGCCAAGGCGACACCGCCGTCGCTGGCTCTTGTCCAGTCTTCCTGTTTCGTATGGGCAAAAGCCCGAACGTCACGACAGAAACCAGAGAAAAACGCCGAGCCGCTTATTTCAGGCAAACCGCAGCGGGCAAGAATGTACTGGGCTTGATTTCCACTCGGCACAGTAAGCCATTTCAGACCGCAGAATCGTCAAAAAGCACCTGGCCCGAAGTCGTGTAGGGGAGGGCAAAAAATGAACACTCATTCTTATCAAAATCGGGTTCTCTTGGGGGTGACGGCATGCGCATAATTCAGGACAGCCGAGAACAAGCCCCTTATGCCTTCAACGCCCCTCGGTATGCGGGAACAGTGGTGGAGGTGGGAGCGCTTCAAACTGGCGATTACAGTTTGTGCGGTCTGACTGATCGCATTGCCATTGAACGTAAGAGCCTTGCAGACTTGTGCGGAACACTCACGGCAGGAAGGGCGCGGTTTAAGCGTGAGTGCGAGCGTGGACGCGGATTGCAGTATTTTGGGCTGGTGATCGAGGCCAGCATGGACGATGTGCGCCGCCACAACTACCGCAGTGCCATGACCCCGCAAAGCCTGTTGCAAACCCTTGCTGCGTGGTCTGTTCGCTACGGTCTACATGTTCATTGGTGCGGATCTCGCGAGGGCGGTGAATACCTGACCCATAGCCTACTTGAGAAGTTTTTGAAGGAACAGCAAACCCGGCTGGCTGCGCTGGTTAAGGCTCATGG
>SAAX01000192.1 GCA_009929215.1 Deltaproteobacteria bacterium
TAGAGCGGCATCAAGCGCAGACTCAACCAGAAGCAGCGGAAGTCCGGCACGTCCGGCAACAAATGGCACGTTGCTGCTGCCCTTCACCTGCCAATATTTAGGGCGGCCTTCGGGGCGATCATCAGAACAGCGTATTGTTACGGCCGCGGGTCCGGCCTCCCTGCGTGTGGTTATGGTAAGTCCACGGGGCAAAAGCAGCTTGTCACGCTTGCCGCCGTCTGCCATCTCAATAACGGGCAAGCCCCACGATTCACGCAGGATATACCGATCAGCAGGGTTCCAGCCTATGCCGCAATCTTGCGCCGTGTATGGGGTCAGGAAGCGCCCCGTTATTGCAAGCAGTGCTTCTGGTTTTGTTTCAAGGTCGCGTTGGCAGTCAGCAAGGAACGCGGCGGCGCTGGACATCCATTTCTCGCAGGGCAAGACGGCGGGCTCTGGCCCGTGTGGCGGCACATATGCCACTTGTGCCGGACGTGCCGGACGTGTGCGGGCATGTACACGCCGGGCAGGGAAAGAGCTTGTGGTCGTGCGCTTTGGCTCAATTCCAAGGGCTGCGCAGGCTTCGGCATAGCTCATGCCCATATACTTGCGCAGGAACTGGATGCCATCTCCACCTTGCGGGTCACACCCACGGCACATGTAATATCCACCGCCCGGCCTGCCGGGCCAAACAGTAAAACGATCATTGCCACCACAACTAAGGCAGGGGCCGCACCATTCATGGGCGGTCTTTTGTTTCATTTGCCCAGCAGGGAAAAAATCCAGAATGCTATTCATGGGACAGCCCCCCATCACCTAAGCCGGACAGATGGACAGGGTCTAAAGACCCCTGTCCGTGTCCGTCCGTCTGTTTGGTGCTTTGGGAAGCAAGACACGTCCGGCCTATGTCCGGCATTTGTCCGTGTCCGGCTAACTCCTTTGTGCTGTAATAATCATTAGTTACAAAAATTAGTCCACGATTGACCAGCTCTTTCCTGCCCCGGTCAAAGGCTCGGCACTTCGTGTCCGGCTTGTCCGCCGTATGTCCGGCATAAAAAATCGGTCGCCAATCTTCCAAATGGACAGAATCCGCCCCCGCCGCTTCAAGGGCAGCGCAAAGGCTATCCAGGGTGTAACGCTGGCTGTCCGCCAAGGGCTTTTCATCCTGCCCGGCTGGCTCTTCACTGGCGAACACGCTGCAAGACGTGATATCATTTCCATAGG
>SAAX01000193.1 GCA_009929215.1 Deltaproteobacteria bacterium
CACGTAGTCTGAGCAGTCGTGCTCTGGAACGTGCCGAGCTCGCACGGCGCACAGGTGTCAAATGTCATCTGCTTCGAACCTGCCGCACACGCGGTGCAGGTGGACTTGTTAGTATCTGTGACCGAACCGGCGCCGCACACCTCGCAAAGTGGCTTGCCGTCTATCGGCTGGTATTGACCATCTGCGCATGCCAAACAGCCTTGGGAGGAGGGGTTCGGCTGGTTCATGCCAACAGGGCAGTTAGAGCAGGTGGTGGCCCCTGTGCCGGCTTGATACGTGCCCGCGGCGCAGTTGTCGCACTTTGAAGAGGAGGAAGCAGCCTAAAAGGTCCCCGCCGAGCAGAGATCGCAGATCAGCTTGCCGGTCGTGCCAGCAAAAGACCCAGGCGTGCAGGCCTGACACGTCGTCTGCTCTGCGAGATTCGTCGCCTTTCCTAAAGGGCACGGAAGACAGGATGCCTGGCCAGCCAAGTTCTGGTAGGACCCCGCTGAGCACTGGGAGCAGGTGTCGAACTTGCTTTGCATCTTCCCGACCGGACAGGGCGAACAGGAGGTCTTGGCCGCGTTTGTGATGGAGCCAGCAGCACACGCGGTGCAGGACGTCTGGCCGGTGGTAGGTTGGTATTGGCCGTTAGCACAGGGCGGGCACAAAGGCTGGCCCGCCTGGTTTTGGTAGGTGCCGATCGGGCATCCGGAACACGATGTTTGCCCGGTGGCTGGTTGTTGCTACCCGGCGGGGCAGCTTTGGCACTGCGCGTTGTTATTGGCCGCATTCGCAAAGCTGCCAGACGGGCACTCGGTGCACGTTGTGCTGCTGCTCTGGTAGTTCGCAGACGGGCACCAGCAGGCCTTTTTGTCTGGCATGTTTATCAAGTTGTTCGGACAAGCGGTGCACGTTTCTCCTGCCATGTCTGAGTATTGATTATTCGAGCAGGACTGGCAGCTTTTGGCGGAGTACTTGTAGAATTGGTCTGACGGGCACGACACGCATCTCACATTTACAGCTGCGCCTTCATACAAGAATTGGTTGCTTGAGCATGGTTAGCAGGCCGCATCAGAGTTGGTTGTGAATTCGTTTCTTAGACAAGGCGTGTAAACACCAGTTTTGATGTTAGTGATCAGATTTGCATTGTATTCGCTTTAGGCCCAGTCAACTTTTATTTAATCACTACCAACAGCGGACACTTCCAATC
>SAAX01000194.1 GCA_009929215.1 Deltaproteobacteria bacterium
GGGCAAGATCGTCAAGCGCATCGTCATGACCCAGCAGACCCTGCGCGAAGGGCTCTCCTTCTGGGGCCTGGACCTGCTCGCGGGAACCGACCTATCCAGCCAGGCCAGCGGGCTGGACGAGGCCAAGGGCTTCTTTGAATCGCTCCAGGCCTACTCCTCGCCGGGTAAGCTGAAAAACTTCCGCTACAGCGCTCCCGAAGTGCTGGCGCACGAAAAGGCCGTGAAGGCCCTAGATGAGCTGGACGCCCTGCGCGAGTTCATCATGGACCACAGCCCGACGGCGTCCTGGCTCTCCACCGCCGAGGCGGTGCTGCCCGCCGAGCATGACTGGGTGGATCGCATGAAGACCACCCGGCAGGATGTGCTGGATGCCCTCAAGCAGGCCGACCTGACCGAGCTGGCGCAGCGCTTGTCTTCCGGAGTGTCTCATATATGCTCCTTGGGATGCGCAGACGGCGGCGTCAGCGCAATGGGCTTTCCACTGTGTGTCAGTGGTGCTGACTATTGAACATGTTGGCGGTTGTGCAGCGATGATTACGCTCACAAAAACCGTAAAGTGCGGGCAAGATTACCCGGCGTGTCGGCATATATATTCCAGTAGAGCCACGGCGTTGTTATGCTTGTCGTCCTTTGCGGAGTGTAGCAGTGTCACCAACTGATGCTCCGCCAACGTGCGCAGCTGCGCTACCGCATCCGGGGCATGGCTCAACTCCACGAAGTAGCGCTCTCGAAATGTCGTCCATTTTGCAGGGTCGTGGGCAAACCATTTGCGCAGCTCCGTAGAGGGGGCAATTTCCTTGAGCCAGAGCTCCACACGGGCTTCTTCCTTTGTCATGCCGCGCGGCCAGATGCGGTCCACCAGAATGCGCAGGCCGTCTGCGGCCAAGGGTTGGTCGTAGATGCGTTTGAGGGCAAAACTCATAGATACTCCTTCAATGCCAGTTACAGGCTAACCTGTTTACTTTGAAAGAGCCGCGCCACCAATGGCAGTGTTGCCAGATATATAAAACTCAGGGGGAGCGGACGAGAAGCCTTTTGCGTATTCCTACCCCATCATGCAAAATGCACTGCAAAAATTAGACGGCAGAGAGCACGAGGCTCAGTAGCGCCACATAGTGCAGTAGCCATGCGTGGGGCATACAGGCGTGGTGAATAACGAGCGCAGCAGCGTGGGCATAAAGAAATCGAAG
>SAAX01000033.1 GCA_009929215.1 Deltaproteobacteria bacterium
CTGCAAGTGCCTGATTTAATTTGGCGTCACCAACGGGATTTGAACCCGTCTTAACGGCTTGAGAGGCCGCCGTCCTAACCGGATAGACGATGGTGACAACGAATGGATACATACGGCGGCGTGGCTTTGTTTGTCAAGTATTTCATGCACAGCCGTAAAAAAGAGCCGTTGCCGGACATGCGCCCAAGTGCTAGACATAGTGAAGCCGCTGGCGGCGGCTTAAATTTGTCTGAAGGAAGGAGCTGCCCTCATGAAATCTCGTCTTCACCTTCCCCTGCTTATCGTCTGTTTTGCCCTTATGGCTGCATGCGGCGGCAAGGTTATTCCCACGCGCGACGGCACACTGCCCACATGGATGGGAACACTTGAAGACCTGCGCCGCTACCCGCAAGATCTCACAGTATACGCCAAGGCCGCAGGTGAAGACAAAGTGCTTGTTTCTGCGGCAGAACAGGCCAATCAGACCGCCCGATTCATGCGCCTTACCTTTGGCCCGTGGGAGATGGTCAAAACATCCACCCGCAAACGCGATGTGACTGTGCTGTTCAATAAGGCGCGCGGCTATAAAGACGGATATACCCGCTGGACGCAGGCAGAATGGGACTCCATGAGCTCTAACGCCGCGCTGGGATCCTTTCCCTCACGCAGTCAGGCAGCCATAGCTGTGCGTAATACCAACCTGCGCGAACTGCCCACCAACGAGCCGCGTTTTTCAGAGCCCACGCCCGATGCCAAGGCCAATCCTTTCGATTATTTTCAGTATTCCCTGCTGCCCGTGGGCACGCCGGTGCTGATTGCCCACACCAGCCGCGATGGACGCTGGCACTATGTTGAATGCGCCATTGCCGGAGGCTGGGTTGCAGATCAGGACCTCGCCCCGGTGAGCGCAGAATTCAAGCACATGTACCGCAACAGCACCTTTGCGGCATTTATCCGCGACAAGGTAAACCTTGCAACGCCCATGGGCTCTGTTGTTGCCAATATTGGCACCATTCTGCCCATGCGCAGCAACTTTGGCTACGGAGCCGCAACAGCGGGCGCAGGTCAGACCATTGAACTCATGACACCCGTTCGAGGCATGGACGGCATGGCAGAACTGGCCCCGGTCACGCTTTCGAGCGCCGATGCGGTTGCCTGGCCCATGCGCATGACCCCCGGCAATGTTGCCAAGATAGGCAATGTCATGATGGGCCAGCCCTACGGCTGGGGCGGCATGTTTGGCGACCGCGACTGCTCGGCCCTTACGCGTGAGCTGCTTGCGACCTTTGGCATATGGCTGCCGCGCAATTCCGTATCACAGGCCCGCACGGGTTCCATAATCATGATCGAGGGCATGCCTACAGAAGCCAAGGAAGACCAGATCATGCGCAATGGCGTTCCCTTCCTCAGCCTTGTGGGCATGCGCGGGCACATCATGCTGTATGTGGGCAAGTACAACGGCAGGCCCGCCATCTTTCACAATGTATGGGGCGTGCGCACGGTTGAAGACAACGACACAGACCGACGATTTGTCATCGGCAGGGCCGTTGTTACCTCCATCACCCCCGGCGCAGAGCTCAAAAACCTTTACCGCACAACGACCTTTGCCGACAGGCTGCGCACGTTGAGCACCCCGGCGGATACGCTTCAGTGAAAGAATTGCGCCTTACAACAACCGCCAACGATGCCGGACAACGCCTCGACCGTGTACTGAGTCAGGCAGCCCCGGAACTTTCGCGCGCGGCCCTGCAAAAGGCGGTTCAGGCTGGTCATTGCCAGATTGACGGCCTGCCCGAAACCCGCGCCAATACAAAGGTACGCCCCGGGCAAACCATTGTGCTTAGCCTGCCCGAAACCTCCACAACCTTGCAGGCCGAAGAAGGCCACCTGGAGCTCTTGTGGCAGGACGAACATATGGTGGTGTGCAACAAGCCTGCGGGCCTCACAGTACACCCCTGCCCCTCGTGCCCGGAACAAACGCTGGTGCAGCGACTGCTGGGGCGTTTTCCGCAGCTTGGCAAAATTGAGGGCCAGCGCCCAGGCATCGTGCACCGGCTGGACAAGGATACAAGCGGCATTTTGCTGGTGGCCCTTACAGAGCAGGATCGGCTGTCGCTCAGCGAAGCCTTTGCCCAGCGCGAGGTACACAAGGAATACCTTGCCCTTGTTAAAGGTGTGCCCGCAGCAGAGGGCCAGTGCCTGGAGCCCATTGGCCGCCACCCCACAGCCAAGGTAAAGATGGCAGTTGTGCCCGAATCGCGCGGCGGACGCGCAGCGCATACCGAATGGAAAATCCTGTGGTCTGCGCCCGACAGGCGCTTTTCGCTGCTGGCGGTGCGCATCCACACCGGGCGAACCCACCAGATACGCGTGCACATGACCCACCTTGGGCATCCCCTGCTGGGCGACAGGCTGTACGCCCCCAAGCATGTGCAGGCCCTTGCCCCGCGCCAGATGCTGCACGCATGGCGCATCAGCCTTATCCACCCTGCCACTGGCGCGCCCCTTAGTTTTGCCTGCCCTCCGCCGGACGACATGCTGCTGGCCGCCCTTGGGGCCTGCCACCGCATGCGGCGCATTGTTGTTACGGGCAACCCCGGCAGCGGCAAGTCTGCCTTTACCCGCTGCCTGGCCGACCTTGGCGTGCCGACATTCAGCTCGGACGCCGCCGTGGCCGAAATGTACGCCCCCCGTGGCGAAGCGGCCAAGTGGATAGGCAAGCTTAACAGCCCAATCCCGCTGCTCGCCCCTGACGGATCGGTAGACAAAACCGCCCTGATGGAAGCCATGCGCGCCAACCCTGCCCTGCGCCGCGAGGTTGAGGGCATTGTGCATGCCCTGGCCCACGCGGCCCTTGAATCATTTTGGGCAAACCAGGAATCGCTTGGCGCCCCGCTGGCCGTTGCAGAAGTACCGTTGTTTTTTGAATCGGGCTGGCAGCACAGCTCTGAACCAAGGCCGCATGTGGTGGGCATACGCTGCCCCCTGCCCCTACGGGCCCAGCGCATTGAGCAAAACCGGGGCTGGCCGCAGGAAAAGCTGGAGGCCATTGAAGGTTGGCAGTGGGCGCAAGACCGCAAAATGGCCGCCTGCGATAGCGTTGTTGACAACGACGGCACAGCAGATAACCTTTGCGCCCGCGCGCAGGAATTTCTTGTATCCATGCGCACAAAAGACCAAAAGGATGAACAGGCCCTTGCCCTGCATCTTGCCCATTTGTGGCAATAATAAAAGGCAGTTTCAGGCAGAAAAAAGGCAATCCGAAACTGCCTATCAGCATAAATTCCATAAGTTTTTAGCTTTACTTTGTGTTTCTTGACACTATTCGCCCTATTCGCGTATAGGCAACCTTTAAATTTTTGACCAAAAGTATTGTTGAAGCACAAAATGTCAGAAGCACAACAGCCGTATCAGGGCAACCTGGCCAACCCCCTGGTTCTGGCTTTGGAAATATCCAGTTCAGCGCTTTTGCACGTCAGCAAAGAGCCTTTTCTCAGAGCAGCCATGTCCAGTATTGGCGAGTCACTGCACTGTGATCTGGTGTCATTGGTGGAATTTGACGATGAGCACTGGTGCGCACCTGTGATCTGGCGTTCTGGCATACGCGCTACTGACGCAGATATGCCATCTGTATCGCTGCAAGATATAGGGCCTGTGCTCAACGTTTTTGAAGAAGGCAGCAGCCTGTGCGTGGCCGATACCTCCACCATGCCCGAAGGCCCGCAAAAATCGCTTTTTCTCTCGCGGGGCATAAAATCGGCAATCTGTGTGCCCATTGCCCACGATGGCCAGCTTTTCGGCGGCATCTGTCTTTTGCGCCGCCGCTATATTGGCAAGTGGACCATCGAAGATTCCAGCCTCTGCCATCTTTTGGGCAATATTCTGGCCATTACCCTTACGCACTTTCGTCTTTACGGGCAGTTGCAGCGCAAACACCGCCAGCTGCACGACATCCTCGATGCCTTTACCGACCCTGTCTGCATTGTGGACATGGAAACGTACAAAATTCTTTTCGTTAATAACAGCGTTGAAGAATCAAATCCCCGCAAAGACGATTCGCATTCAAACATCTGCTATAAACGGCTCATGGGCCGCGATACGCCCTGCCCTTTCTGCACCAATGACATCATTGCGGCCTCGGACGAGCCCTACCACTGGACATACGAAAACAAGGCCACCCGCCGCACCTACACGGTGGTAGACAAAGCAATCAGGTGGGATAACGACAAAACCGTTCGCCTCAGCATCTCGCGCGATGTTACCGACCTGCTGCAAACCCAGCGCGAAAAACAGAATGCCGAGGTAGCCTCGCAGGCAAAAAGTGAATTTCTGGCGCACATGAGCCATGAGATCCGCACGCCCATGAACGGCATCATCGGCCTCACACACCTGGCCCTGCAATCGAATCCCAGTGACGACCAGAAAAACTACCTGCAAAAAATCCGATCTTCTGCCACCAACCTGCTGGCCATCATCAATGACATTCTCGATCTTTCCAAAATCGAGGCCAACAGGATGGTGCTTGAAAACACCAACTACCCGTTGGAAGACGTGCTGGAATTTGTGCACACCTCGCTGCGCTTTCCCATTGAGCAAAAGGGGCTCGAATACGTTTGCACTCTTGGCGACGAAGTACCGCACAAGCTGTGGGGCGACAGCCTGCGCCTCAAGCAGGTTTTGCTCAACCTCATGAGCAACGCCGTTAAGTTCACCGCTGAAGGCAAAATTTCTTTGAGCATTGACCGCGAAATCGCGGGCGATACCGACAACCTGCACTTGCGCATTGCTGATACGGGCATGGGTATCAGCCGCGAATACCAGCAGCACCTTTTTGATCCTTACACCCAGGCCAATGCAAGCATCAGCCGCCGCTTTGGGGGCACAGGGCTTGGGCTCAGCATCTGCAAGCGCATTGCCGAACTGATGCACGGCGTGCTGTGGTGCGAAAGTGAACTGGGCAAGGGCACAACCTTTCACCTCTGCATTCCCTGTATGCCGGCCCGCAACGTCTACTGCCCCGCAGATCACAGCAGCGCACTGCCCGTACCGCTTGAAGGTGCAGAAGCGTGCAGCATTCTGGTGGCCGAAGACAATGAAATCAATGTGGAAGTGCTGCGCGCCATGCTGCGCCAGTTGGGTTTTGAATGCGATATTGCGCCCAATGGCAAGGAAGCCCTGCGCATGGCTATGGAAACCCCATATGATATTGTGCTGATGGACGTTAACATGCCTGTTATGGACGGCCTTGCCGCAACCCGCGAAATACGCTGCAAACTGGGCCAGAACGACGACAAAAAAAACCTGCCCATCATCGCCCTTACCGCCGCCACCCTGCCAGACAACGTCGCCGAAATTATCAATGCCGGTATGAACGACCACATTGGCAAACCTTTCAGCATGGAAGTTTTGCGCAAAAAACTTGCTTCCTGGCTTAACCTGCGCTGAGCCCACCGCCATGTCTGCCGCAAAAGTTTCCAAGACCAATGCCGCAAGAATCCTTGAAGGTCTGGGCATTCCCTTTGAACTGCACATGGCCGAAGTGGACGAAAGCGACCTTTCCGCCGTCACCATGGCCCACAAGCTGGGGGTTGACCCGGCCTGCGTGTTCAAAACCCTGGTGGCCCGTGGCGACAAAACAGGCGTGCTCATGGCCTGCATTCCCGCAGCGGCAGAGCTTGACCTCAAGGCGCTTGCGGCGGCCTCTGCCAACAAGCATGCCGAGATGGTTCCCCTCAAGGATGTACGCCCCCTCACCGGCTACATGCGCGGCGGCTGCTCGCCCCTTGGGGCTAAAAAAGCCTACCCCGTGTATCTGGACGAAAGCGCCATTCTGCACGAACATATCTTTGTGAGCGCCGGACAACGCGGTGTGCAACTGCGCCTTGATCCGGACGACCTGTTGCGCGCTGTAGAGGGACAGTACGCCCCACTGGCACGGCAATAATTCTCATTTTTTTCAACTGTTCTCTATAGATAACGCTCCTGCCTTTGCGGCAGGGCTGGTTGTGCTGCTGGCTGCTGCCCCATAGGGGTAGGGGCAGGCTTTGCGCACCACAGGAGAATCCATGCTGTATTTTCATGCAGATGTATTTTGCAAACAACCCATGACCGGCAACGGCCTGACCGTAATCATCGCCAAGGCATTTCCGCCGCGTGAAGCCATGCAGCGCATGGCACAGGAATTCAGGCAGTTTGAAACCATATTTCTTATGCAGCGCGGCGCAAACAGCTTTGATGCGCGCATTTTTACGGTTGAGGAAGAACTGGATTTTGCCGGACATCCCATTCTTGGCGCCGCCGCTGTGGTGCAGCAGGAATTTGTGAAGAACAGCAGTGGCATTGTTTTCAATCTTAAAAACAAGCAGGTTTCCGTAAACTGCACGCTACAGGGCGCGGCATACCAGTGCTGCATGGATCAGGGGCAGGCAGAATTTATGCGCAGCCTTGAGCCCGAGCTCTACCCGCAGTTTTTGCACCCGCTCAATCTGAGCGAAAATCACGTTTCGCCCCGCTTTCCGCTACAGGTGGTTTCCACTGGCCTGCCCTATCTGCTTGTGCCCATAACAGCAGGCCTTGAGCAGGCCCGTATTCTTGCCGCCAACTACGAAAACCAGCTGGCACAGATCGGCGCAAAATTTGTGTACGTATTTGATGTAAACGCCGTGGAAGGCAGAACGTGGGGCAATGGTGGAGAAGTGGAAGACGTTGCCACAGGCAGCGCAGCTGGCCCGGTGGGCGCGTACCTTTACAGGCACGGCAGATATGCCCCGCACGAGCCCATAACCCTGCGCCAGGGGCGCTTTGTGGGCCGCGATTCTGAAATTGGCATTTGCATGGACTCCACCACCGGCAACATGCTGGTGAGCGGCGAGGTGCGCATACTTGTGCGGGGCACAATGAGCCAGATGCTCTAACAGCCAGCACAAAAAGCAAAGGCCCGATTCCTTGCGCTGCTGATGCAACTTGGGAAACGGGCCTTTTTACACTAATGAGCCTGAACGGCTGGATTTTTGCTAGCTTTCGTCACTCAAGGGGCGAAAGCTCTTTTTTGTAGCACCGCACACGGGGCACTTCCAGTCTTCGGGCAGGTCTTCAAAACGGGTTCCGGCGGGTATCTTGTGGCGCTTGTCGCCCCGGTCGGGGTCGTACACATAGCCACAATTCACCATCTGACAACGCCACATATCCTTGGGGTCTGCCATCTGCCGCTCCAGCTAGCCCGCTGCGGGCGTTGCAGTTACAAAGCCCTTGGTGGCGGGGCCGGTGGTAGAGGGCGTGCCAGCGATCTTGGCAAGATAGGTGTCGCCCAGCTTTTTGATGTGGCCGTCGATGTTGTCGTAATAGGTCAGGTGGGCCTGTTCTTCATCAATGATACGTTCAAAGAGGCGCGCGCTGACGATGTCGCCCGCTTCCTTACACACGGCAAGAAAGCTGCTGTAGGCCTCAATGGTGACTTCTTCCTGATTGACATCGGCCGCGTAAATGACGGTAACGTCTTGCCCGGTCACTATCTTGCCGTCTTTTTGGGTAGTGGGCTCGCCGCCCAGCTCCTTGATGCGTTCGGCAAAATTTTCGGCATGACGCATTTCGTCAATGGCGATAAGCTTCATGTTGGCAGCCAGTTCGCCGTAATCCATATCGTCCAGATTGTAGTGCTGGTTCATATACTGATGGATGGCGAAAAGCTCCATGGCACGAGCCTTGTTGAGCACTTCGATAACTTTAGCCTTGCGGCTCTCCCTGTTTTCAGCCATGACGCAAGCTCCTTGGTTATAACAGGTTCAAGATGCTTCTTAGATAATACGGATGACAAAATGTCACAAGCAGGCGGAGCGCACGCCAAAAAACATTTCTTGGGTTACTGGGTTACTTCCAGTGATTTGGAGCAGATTTCGCAAACGCCGTCGTATTCCACGCGCGAGTTCAGTATGCTCGCAAAACCCATGGCGTGCATACCCTCAACAGTGGGGGCCTGCTTCACATCTTCCACATCACCAATGCGGCCGCAGTAAATGCAGCGAACATGCTGGTGGTGCGAGATGTCACCATCAAAACGTTTGGTTGATCCAGCGGCTTCAAGACGGCGAATTTCGCCGCTGTCCGCCAAGAAGTCCAGATTTCGGTACACAGTACCCAGGCTGATTCGGGGCAGGCGCTCGCGCACAATGCTGTAAAGCTCATCTGCCGTGGGGTGGCTCTTGAGCTTGCGCAGTTCTTCCAGAATAACAGCCCGCTGCCGGGTCATCCGTGTTTGTGTTTGGGCCATACCAGCCTCCAGTGTTGGTAAAAATTACTGTTATCGTGGACTGCTGTCAAGCCCAAACTCAACCGAAAGACTAAGACTTGCGTTCGACAAAAAATGCCTGTTATCATTGCCCATATTATCGGAAATATGGTTACAGTTAAGAAAAAAAATGTTGATAAGGCTTGCTCTTGCAACAAAAAAACTCATTTATTGCCACACGTCGCAAAGTAAAACAAACCCAATCTTTACAAAGCGGGTAAATAAATAACTTTCAGAAAAGCGTCAAGGCGTGGCCAATTTATTCTGCAAAGGGCCGTATCCGGCCCTGCCAGAATCAAGAATCAGGTGTCAAACCTTGCCCGCACTGTCGCTCAAGGGCTGCGCGCGCAGCGCCCCACAGGCCGCTGTTGGCATCGGTTATCAGCATAACCGGGGTGGCTGCCACTACCCCGCCCATATCAACGCCCGCCGCAAGCTCTTGCAAAAAGGCGGGGTGCTCGACACACAGACGATTCTTGGCCGCAATGCCCCCGGCAATCCACAGCCCGCCCCAGCTCAGGGTGCTCAGTATCCACTGGCGGCAAAAACGCCCCAAAAAACGGGCGTACCATTGAGTGGTTGGGGTATCGTGCGAAAGCGCCTGCTCACCCACTGCCGGTGGGTAAAAAAACTGCCCGGTCAGATAATAATGCAGCACAGAGAGGCCTTGACCGCTGAGCACGTTTTCCACAGAGGGGCAGTCACAGCCCAGCTTGCGTGCCAGAAAGGTCTGATAGGCATGTTCCTCGGCCCCAGCAAAGGCAAAGGGCGCGTGCCCTGCCTCGGAGGGAACAGCCAGCCAGCGATTGCCGCCCTTTGCAGCACCGCAGCATACAAGCGATGCCGCGCCAAGCCCTGTGCCCGCGCCCAGTATGGCTTTTGTCTGCGAGGATTCAGCATCAGTGCTGCCCCTGCCGCGCACAGGCCAGGCATTGGCACCTACAAGCGTTATCGTGGCAAAGGCCTGAGCGGTAAAATCATTGAGCAGCAGGCAGCACGATAGACCGTACTGCTGCCCTACCCCACTCAGGTCAACGCGCAAGGGCCCGTTGGTAAGCTTGCCCTGCAATCCTTGCGTGGGGCCAGCAAGGGCAATAACCAGGGTGTCGCCCGCTGCCAGGGGGGTCTGCAACTGCCGCTGCATGAGTTGCAGCACATCGCGCGCCGTGCGCAGATCAGCAGATTTTTCCCACACCGCAACCGTGAGCGCAAGGATGCCCTCATGCTCGGTAAACAAGGCGAACCGGGCGTTGGTTCCGCCTATATCGGCTGCGAATATACGTTGCATAAACGGGTGCGGGGCTTCTCCAGGTTACGGCATGTCCTTGTGGTTATCTATCTTGCGCACTATGCCGGTGGTGCTGCAACCGTCTACCAGACGGGCAAGGTACACCCTGCCGCCTGCCTGCTGCACAACATCTGCACCCACAACAGCACCGATGGTGTAGTCACTGCCTTTAACCAGCACATCGGGGCGCAGGGCCGTGATGAGCTCAAGGGGGGTGTCCTCATCAAACAGCACAATGGCGTCCACATCAGAGAGCGCCGCCAGCAGGAGAGCTCGGCTGTTTTCATTCTGGATGGGGCGCGTGGGGCCCTTGAGGCGGCGCACAGAGGCATCGCTGTTGAGCCCCACAATCAGGCGGTCGCCCTGTGCGGCACTTTGACGGATAAGCGAAATATGGCCGGGGTGCAGCAGGTCAAAGCAGCCGTTGGTAAAAACGATGCTCTCGCCCTTTCTGCGCCATTCTTCAATTTTTTCCACAAGGTTGGGCAGATCAAAAAGCTTGGGATTGTCAGCCTGCTCGCGCAGAGCCTCGTTGAGCTCAGCCAGAGAAACCGGGGCCGTGCCCATTTTGCCCACGGCAACCCCCGCCGCTGCGTTGGCCAAATGCATGCTCTCGGCCCAGGGCAAGCCCTTGCCCACGCTGGCCGCCAGGGTGGCAATGGCAGTATCGCCAGCGCCAGAAACATCAGCCACCTCGCGCACGGTGGCGCGACAGTACACGGGCGCTTCGCCGGGGCTGAACAGCGCCATGCCCTTGGGGCCGCGCGTTATCAGCAGTCGCTCGATGCCATAACGGGTACGCAGATCGGCAGCCAGCGATTCGCGCTGTGCCCTATCGAGCTTTGCGCCGGGTTCAACACCGCAGGCCGCGTCAAATTCACCAGCATTGGGGGTCACACAATGCGCGCCAGCATACCGCTGCCAGTCGCTGCCCTTGGGATCAACCAGCACGGCAATGCCCATGCGGCGCGCTTCGTCAATAACCACGCGGCACAGGTTAACACCGTTGGCCGTATCGAGCAGCACGCCCTTGGCGTAGTCAGACAAAATTACGGCCTGCCGTCCCTGTAAAAGGGAGATCACGCCAGCTTTAAGCGCCTCGGCTTCTTCGGCTGAAAGGGGCGTGCACACTTCTTCATCAAGGCGCATCAACTGCTGCCCTTGTGCGAGCACGCGCGTTTTGCAGGTAGTGCGGCGAGAGGCGGAAGCGGCAAGCCCATCGGTTATGCCCTCGGCAGCAAGGGCCGCTCGCAGGTCGTCGGCGGCGGTATCCTGCCCCACCACGCCCGCCACGGCCACATCTACGCCCAGCCGAACAAGATTACGCGCCACGTTGGCCGCGCCGCCAGGCACTGACCAACGTTTTGCCACCGATACCACAGGCACGGGAGCCTCTGGCGATATTCTTTTTACCTGCCCTGCAATGTAATGATCAAGCATCACATCGCCCACAACCAAAACGCGCACTCCGTCAAAATTCATGACGCACTCCCGGCGGGGCTCAGGCTTTACCGCAGGCTTTTTTGATCAGTTCGGTCAGCCGGGCCTCTGTGCGGTCTGCATCGGCCAGGGCAAATACAGATTTGCGCGCGGCTTCACCAAGACGCTTACGTTCATCAGGGTGAGAAGCCAGCGATTCAAGCACATCGGCCAATGCGCCCACGTTGTCTTGCGGCACGATACGCCCGTTGCCACCGTCGGTCACGGCTTCCACATGGCCGGGCAGGTCGCTGGCCACCACCGTAAGCCCAAAGGCAAGGGCTTCCACCAGGGCAGAGGGCACGCCGTCGGCTTCGCCGCCAGCAGTCTTGCGGCCTGGGGCCACAAAAATATCGGCCCGATTGTACATGTCGGCCATGTTCTCGTGGGGGATCTGCCCGGCAAACATAACGCGGCCCCGCAGGCCAAGCCGCCAGGCAAGCCAGCGCAGACGCAGCTTTTCAGGCCCCTGCCCTACAAAGGTCAGCACAAAATCCACCTTTCTGTCTGCCAGCAAACGGCAGGCCCTGAGCAGCAGATCATAGCCCTTGCGGCGCGCAATGGTTCCCACTGCCAGCAGGTTAAGTTCAGCCACAGCGTCTGCGGCTTCGGCAGTGTTGGTCCCCGGCACGGGCATCTGCTCTTCCGGCTCGTCTGGCGGGGTGAGGGTAAGGGGATCGCGCAGAACGACAAACTTGTCTTTCAGCCCTGGCAGCAATTGCAACATGGCATGGCGCGTGGCCTCTGTATCGCACCGAATAAACTGGGCATCAGCACCCTTGGCAGCCCAGTTGAGCCCAGGTTCGGCAATATCCTGCGCGCGCACCGCAAAGGCAAAGGGAACGTGCAAAAGACGCGAGGCAACCCAGCTGGCCGTGGCAGGGCCGTGGGCCCCGGCGGCATAAAAAAATTCGATTTTTTCTTCCTGCCCCCAGCGGGCCAGCATGGAACCAGCGCAAAAAGAGCGCAAATGATCCCACCAGCGGCTGCCCCAGCGGCCACGGCCCGGAAGCTTGCGCCACAGCGACCACAACTGGGCCGACGCCCCGCGCATGAGCCGCAGCATACCAAGGCATGCGGCAAATACCCGCAGCACGCCAATGCGGCGCACAGCCAGCGGCAGGGCGTAGCCTTCGGGGTTGCTCAGCAGGCCGTTGTCGCGGATAGCGTAAATACGGGTCAGCAGCCCAGCCGCGTGCATGCGGTGGGCCTCATCCATCAGGCACTGACCAGAGGTTTCGGGAAAGCATTCGGCAACCATGGCGCCGCGCACCACAGGCGTGACGCCGTGCAGTACGTTGTGCGATACGGTTTCGGGCAATTGGGGCAGGTCGCGCCTGCGGCAATGCAAAATGCCGTCTTCAAGCGTATAGATGGTGTCGCAGAATTCGGCCATCTTGGGGTCGTGGGTAACCATGACCATAGAAACGCCGCTGGTGTGGCAGAGCGAACGAAAGTTGTCCATAATCAGGCTGCTGGTCTTGGCATCCAGCGCGCCTGTGGGTTCGTCGGCCAGCAAAATGCGCGGATTGTTGACCATGGCGCGGGCAATGGCCACGCGCTGCTGCTCGCCGCCCGAAAGGCGGTTGCTGCGGTAGTGCACGCGGGCAGAGAGCCGCACCAGCTCAAGGGCGCGGATAACACGTTCCCAGCGTTCTTCTGGTGGAATTTTTTCAAATATCAGGGGAAATTCAACATTTTCAAACACTGTGGAGTGGTCGAAAAGGTTGCTCGACTGCATGACAAAGCCCATGGTGCCACGCCGAAAGCTGGCTGTCTGCTCACGGTCGAGCGTCAGCACATCCTTGCCGAGAATTTCCAAAGAACCGGCATCGGGCGCGTGTAGCATTCCCAGCACATGCAGCATGGTGGACTTGCCGCAGCCCGAAGGCCCCATGATGGCCACCATCTCGCCGGGAACAACATCAATGTTTACGCCACGCAACACTGGCGAAAAGCCAGCGTAGCATTTGTATAAATCCTTGGCGACTATAACGGGTGCCATGATCCACCTTGTCCGTGCGCGGCCAGGCCGCAACAACGCGGGCGAACCCGCGCATTGTGTGCTATTCAAACCGCAGAGCGGTTACCACGTCCATACGGCTAGCCTGAACGGCAGGGTACAAACCGCCCGCGATACCAATAACGGCAGAAAAAACAATACTGCCAACACTGCTGGCAAGCAGCAGCGGATACGAAACACCTGTTCCCAGCGAAAGGGAACCGATCTCAACCAGGGCGCAGCCAATCACTATGCCCAGCATGCCGCCAGCCACAGATTTGCACAGGGCCTCGGCCAAAAACTGCGCAAGAATGTCCACATCCGAGCCGCCCATGGCTTTTTTAAGGCCCACCTCGCGCGTTCTGGCGCGAACCGCCGCAAACGTGCCATACCATATGCCAAACCCGCCCAGCATGAGCGATGCGGCAATACCAAGCCACAGTAGGGCTTCAACCCACATAAAGGTGGTTTTGATGCGCTTGAGCTGGTCTTCCTGGGTTTGCACTACAATATACGGGGCCGCCTGGTGCTCGCGCACCACCTGGGGAATTATTTTTACAAGCGGGGGCACGTCTTCCCAGCCGATGGCGCGTATAAAGAGCCGCCGCACCTTGCCACGGCCCCAGTTACGGTCGGCCATTGTGGTATAGGGCAAAAATCCGCCCTGGCTCCAGCTGCCAAGCATTACGCCGCTCACAACGCCCACAACCTCAAAAACGTCCTGCTCAAGAAAAAGCAGTTTGCCAATGGCTTCTTCCGAACCGCCAAAGAGGTTTCTGGCCGCATCTCTGCCCAGCAGGCACACGCGCCTGTGCGTATCCACATCGGCCTGGTCAAACCTGCGCCCTGCCACAAGGTCAATAGAATACACCTCGGCAAAATACTGGTCGATGCCGATAAAATCCACGCCAAGGGTACGTTCGCCCGTACCGCGTATACTGAACGTCTTGCTGTCGCGCAGGTTTCGGCTCACAAGGCTCACGCCGCGCAAATCCGAAAGAGCATCGATGGTTTCGGGATAAAACTCGCGGTCTGGCTGACCCGGATACTGGGCATCGTCCATGTATACCTGGATGACGTTTACGCCACCCATAAGCACCATGTCCTGCCCCACCTTGTAGCGGATCTCGCGGCCAAGCACCGCCAGGACGATAAACGCCGTGATGCCCAGGGCGATGGACAGCATCACCCCAAAGCCGCGCTGACGCACAACTTGCCTGAGGCTGACGCGTATAAGGTCTGACATTGCGATCATGGTGCAATCACTACTCTGACAATAAACAGTAAAAAAAAGCTATGGCTCGTGTCACGCACATGCGCAACGCCATCGCCGCATCCTGCTGCCGGGTGGAACGCCAAAGCATACCACGCTGCTTGGTGCCACCCGTGACAAAAGGGCAAAAGACCATACACGCCACACAGGGGGCATGTCAAAACCTAGATATGCCTTTCGCCACGGGTGGCAGAACAACATGCCGTCAGGCGCCCACACGCGTGCGCAGACTAGCTGCGCTCAGAACGCAGCACAACGCCGCCCTTGCCTACCTCATAGCGTATGCCGTGCCACTCAATGCTCCACGCCTTGAGGCTCTGCCAGTAGACCGAGGTAAACAGGCGCACGGCATCCACAAAGGCCAGGCACCAGCCCAGCAGCGGTACAGGCTTTGAAAGCAGCCCGCGCCACAGGTGCAGGGCGCTCACAAGGGCCGCCAGCCAAAAAACCGCCAGCAACACGCCAGCGCCGCTGCCCACGCTGATAAGCCAGCCCAAAAGGGCCAGGCCAGCGCAAACCATGGGCAGGGCCATCATCACGCACATGAGGCCCAGCAGCTTCCACTGACCGGGCATGCAAAATTTGAGAAACAGCACCTGCCTGTCCATCCACGCCCGCCACACGGGCTGGGAATGGCTTATGGCATCGGTGTGCAGCAACGCACCGGGGCAGAGCTGCACCTTGGCCCCGCGCACCTGCAACAGGGCGCTGAGCGAGCAGTCGTCCACCACGTTTTCAACCCACAGCTGCGCCACGGCGTATTTGACGTAGGCGGTGCGGGTCATGGCCATGGCCCCGCCCCACAACTGGGTAAAAGCCGACATGGCTTGCAGATAGCGCATAAGCATGACGCAGAACGCATAGCCCAGCGTGGTGCGCTGGTTGTCGCGCGGTTCAACCACATGGTAGCCAGTGCTGAACGATGCCTCGCCGCGCGCCATGGGCGCTACAAGGTGCCGCAAAAAATCGGGCTCAGCCGTGTGGGTGCTGTCGCAGAAGGCGTACACATCCACAGTATCGCCAAGGGCCGCAATGCCCTGAAGGCTGTTGTGGTTTTTTTGCCCGCAACCGGTGGCAGTGCCCGCCACCACATGCCGAAGGGCGGGAAATTCCTGCTTGAGGCGGGCAACAAGCTCTGCGGCGGGTTCGTTTTCTTCGGCGGTAACCATAACCGGCACAAAGCTGGGGTAATCCTGATTCAAAAGGCTGCGCAAAGCGCCTTCCATGCGTGGGTCGCGCCCAGCCACGGGCACAATAAGGCCCACAGAGGGCCATTTGTCTTCAGGCACAGCCCTGTTGGCCTCGGCCTCGTCCTGAATGCGGCGCGGCATGTCTTCGCCCCTGCGGGCAAGAATATACAGCAGAGCGCATTGGGAGGTGGCCAGTAAAAACCATATCCAAAACATAGGCACTCCTTATACTTGTCGTTTTTTTATAAAAAGGCACCCCAGAAACACGGGTTGCCGGTCAGTACGAAAAAACTCTGGCAGAACAGCTCCAACAGGGGGCTACCCCCGGCAATACTATTGCGGCAGGGGCGCGCAGTCTTCGGGCGCAAGCTGCACATCGTGTGCGCGTTTGCCTTCAAGCTTTATGTTCATGCCGTTTTTCAGACTTATGACACCCTCGACCGTATCTGCCGAAGCAAGGCGTCCTTTGAATTTGTGGCCGGATGAATGGTGCGCTTCAATATCATTATTCTGTACCGTTCCATCTATGTGGTACACGTCTACTTTGCCGTTGTACAGACGCAGATGCACCACCCCGCGAACCTTGCCCTGCGCAGAAAAACAGAGCCCCACGCGGTAGGTTGAAGAATAGAGTGAGCCTGTCCACAATTCGCGCACTTCCACGGGGCTGCCCGAAGCGGCTGGTTCCTGCACAGATGTAGCGCCCGACACGATGGGAGGCATTGTGGCAGGCACCGTTGCGGGCACTGTTTCAGACGCGGGCGCGGCAGGCACAGCTGCGGGCCCGGCCTCTGCTGCATGGGCCGCCTGAACACCCATGCAGGCACACAGGGCAAGGCACAGGGCCACATATTTCAAACATCTACTGCGGCCCGCACGCCATGCACGGGCACGCAACAACTGGTAGGTCAATTTCACTGGTAATCCTGCTGCATTCAGTTTTGTAGGCCAAATGCTGTTTTCAAGGCTGTGTATCAGCAACAGCGCGGCCCGGCAAAAATGCGCTGATGCGCCTCAACCATGGCCGTGAAGGAAAAATCTTTTTCCACACGGGTGCGCCCGGCCTGCCCCAAGGCATCACACAGTGCGCCATCGGCCAGCAGCTTGCAGCAGTTTTTTGCCATTGCGGCAGCATCGCCCGCCGGGGAAAGAAAACCGCTCACGCCGTCTTCCACAAGCCGGGGTATACCCCCCACTGCGGTGGCGCACACCGGCAGACCACAGGCCATGGCCTCAAGAATGACATTGGGCTGGCCCTCACGCACCGACGACAGGGCAAACACGCGGGCCCCGGCGTAGTGGGCGCGCATGTCGAGCCCGCCAGCGATAAAGTCCACATTACTGCCAGCGGCGTGCTCCCGGGCCCACGCGCGCAGATTGGCCTCTTCCGGCCCATCGCCCACAATGCGCAGGCGGGCGGTGGGATGGGTTTGCAACACAAGCTCAAAGGCGCGCAACAGGGTCATATGATCCTTGTCACCCGCAAGCCGCGCCACACACAAAATTTCGGGCGCACGGGCTGATGGCTCTGCCCCGACAGGCGCGAAAAATTCGGTATCCACACCGTTGGGAATATAGCTCAGGCGCGCCTTGGGCACACCAAATCCATGCAAAATTTCGCGCAGCGCCTCTGAATTACAGACCATATGATCCGTAAGTCGCCAAAGCCAGCGTTCGTGCTGCCTCTTGGGGCCGCCGCCGCCACGGCAGGTTCCCACAACCAGAGGCGCATGGCCGCTTCCAGGCCAGGCCAGTCTGCCCCATATGCGGCCCCATATGTTGGGCAGGGCCGTGCAGGGCACTATAACATCCGGCTGCAAAGCGCGCAGGCGCCAACACAGGGCCGCAAAAAACAGGGGGTAAACATTGCGTCCTTGCCCCATATGGTGCAGCTCTATGCCCGCCTCGTGCGCGGCTTTGTCCAGATCAGTGGGGCCGGTGAGAGTGAGCATGACCGGCGTAAAACGGCTGCGATCCAGCCGACGGGCCAGTTCAAGAGTCTGGCGCTGTGTGCCGCCATAACAAAGATCCTCCATTAAAAAGAGGACGCGCAAAGGCTTGGTCATGCTGCTCCCTAAAAAATCTGTGTGTACGAACAGGAGCAGTATATTGCACCCTATTCCATAACCGTTATTGTATGCATTCCAGCCGCATTTGCAAGGCCAGCGCAACGCAATGTAGTCAACAGCATAAAATATATATGTTTATTCCACAACAAACCATCAACGGCAATTGTTCGGCAGGGGCAAGGGGGCCGCTGCATTGCCATATGCCACGCTTGGGCTTATGATTGACTGATGACCGATAGCAATAATTCCCCCGACAGCGCCCTAACCCCTTACGAACCCGACCTGCGCGTGATTGTAAGCCTGGATGTTGAAGAAGAGGGGCTTTTTTCCGGCAATTATGCCGCCACTGGCTGCGGTGTGCGCAATGTGGCCCAGCTGCGCAGGCTGGCGCCCCTCACCAACGAGCTGGGCTTTCCGCTGACGCTGTTTTGCGCCCACACGGTCTTTACCAATGCCGAGGCCTGCGAGCATCTGGCCTGGATGCGCGACCACTGCAATGCAGAAATCGCCGCCCACCTGCACCACTGGAGCACCCCGCCCCTCGATGACGTGCAGAACACCCCGCCCGCGCAGGCCGAAAAATACGGCCCGCCTACCCGCACAGACCGTCTGCCGCGCGAGCTGCTGCGCCAGCGTTTGCGCACACTGCTTGACGCCGGGCGCACGTTTCAGGGTGCGCCGCTCACCAGCTTTCGCATGGGGCGCTGGGATCTGAAATCGTCTGTTCGCCCGCTGCTGGCAGAAGAAGGCATTACCTTTGACAGCTCGGTTTGCCCGCTGCGAATTTTTAATGACGGGCCAGACCATTTTCTTGCGCCTTCCGACCCATACTGGCTGGACGACGCCCCCAGCCTGCTGGAATCACCCGTCACGCAGATTCCGCTTTCGCGCACGGTGGCGCGGCTGTGGCACGGCTGCGCCAAGGGTGCGAACTGGGCCGACAACTTCCATTTTTGGGGCGCGCTGAGCCCCAACCCGGTGTGGCACAGCGGCGCTGTCATGCGGGCAGCCACAAGGCTGCACATGGCCCGGGGCGGCAGGGTTTTGAGCCTGTTCTGGCACTCTTCGGAGATGCTGCCCGGCGGCTCGCCCAATATTCCCGACCAAAAGGCTGCAGACGCCCTGTACACAAAGATTTATGACTTTTTGGCGTGGCTTGCGCGCAATTATGCTGTACGCGGTCTCACGGCGGCCCAGCTGCGCGCTCAGGCCCCCGGCCTTGATTTTGGCCCGCGCCCCGCTGGCAAGGGTGACTGGTAATGGGCCGCGTTGTTTTTGTACTCCTCGATGGTCTTGCCGCCGCCACCGCCCGCCCCTGCATGGGCTACATGCAGTCGCTGGTGGATGCAGGCACGGCCCGCTACACCGAGCTTACCGCAGAGCTGCCGCCCCTTTCGCGCCCCATCTACGCCACTCTGCTCAGCGGCAAGCGCCCTACAGAGAGCGGCATTACCCACAATGACGCCCCCTGCCCCTGCCCGGAACCCCATATTTTCAGCCGCGCACAGGCTGCGGGCCTGAAAACCGCCGCAGCGGCCTACCACTGGATGAGCGAGCTGTGCAACGCCCACCCATTTGAGCCCGCCCGCGACCGGCACACAGACAACCCTGCCCTGCCCATTGCCCACGGCCATTTTTACTGCACCGATGCCTACCCCGACGACGAACTTTTTCATGATGCGGCCAGCCTGCAACTGCGGCACAGCCCGCACCTGCTGCTGGTGCACAGCATGGGCATAGACAATGCCGGGCATCTCTACGGCGCTGAAAGCCGCGAATACCGCACCGCCACCCGCAGGGCCGATGGCCTGCTGGCCCGCTGGCTACCCCGATGGGTTGAGGCAGGCTATGCGGTGCTGGTTATCAGCGACCACGGCATGAATGCCGATGGCAACCACAACGATGCCAGCGATGCCTGTAGGCGCGTGCCCCTGTGGCTGGTTGGCGAGGCCTGGAACAGCAGCCCCCTGCCGCAAGACCAGACGCAGATAGCAGACCTTGTATGCACTGCACTGGGCATAGCATAACACCCTGTAGATTAAAAAATAATTATGCAGCAAAATTCTGTAGACGGATACGTGTGGATTCTGCTGGCGGCCCTGCTGTGGTCGCTGCTCGGCGTTGTTTCCAAATTTTGTCTGCACGCGGGCGTGCTGCCGCTTGAGACTGCCTTCTGGCGGGCGGGCATCGGCTGCGTCTTTTTTCTGGCGCATGCGGGGCTGACGGACGGCCTGCGCATACCGCTACGCCATGCCCTGATTTTTGTGTTGTTTGGCGGGTGGGGCGTTGGGGTCTTTTTTGGGGCCATGCAAATGGCCATAAAGCTCAGCGGCGGCGCGACCGCCGTGGTGCTGTTGTACACAGCGCCTGTGTGGGTGGCTGTTTTTTCACGCTTTCTGTTTGGCGAGCGCATCACCAAACGCAAGGCTCTGGCCGTGGGTATTGCCCTGTGCGGCACGGCCCTGGTCTGTTTTTCTGGTGGCAGCCTGCCGGGGCAAGCCTCCCTTGAAGGCATCGCTTTTGGTCTGCTTTCCGGCCTGTGCTACGCCACGCACTATCCCTTTTACCGCTGGTGGCAAAGCCGCTACTCCACAGCCAGCATCTACGGTTACATGCTGCTTGGCGGCGTGGTGGCCCTTGGCTTTGGCGGCCCCATAAGCATCAACCACGCCCCCGATACCTGGGGCTGGCTGTTTGCCCTGGGCCTGCTCACCTGCTACATGGCCTATATCTGTTACGGGCAGGGGCTCAAGCGCATAAGCCTTGTGCGGGCGGCAGTTACCTGCCACCTGGAGCCAGTGCTGGGCACGCTATGGGTATGGCTTTTCTGGAATGAGTGCTTCATTGCTGCTGGCTGGTTTGGCGGCGCGCTTGTGCTCGGCGCCGTATGCTTGCTGACCACAGACAAGTCGGGCGAATAGTCCCACAGCCCTTTTATGGCAAACGCCACCACCGGCCTCAGCAGCCGGGGTGGCGTTTTATGCATTGCAAGGGCATGAGGGGCAAATATCAAGCGGCCTACCGCTGGCCGATCACATCCAGAAATACCAAGGGTTCCTTGCCGTTGTTCTTGAGGGCATGGGTGTTTGTGCACGTCGGGCAAGATCATCCGGCCATATCCTCCAAAACAATATCTTCGCCAAATACTTGGCACAGACTTGAGCCAGACACTTGGCCCCCTTGTGGCTGTCCCGTGAGCCATATCCTTGGGCACCTCCTTTGCCCCAATAATTTGCCCCAAGCGCATGCGCCACTTGGCTTGCTTCCTGGCCCTTGTGGCCGGGGCAGGCTTGGTGTATAAAAAAAGCTACGCCCAGCCCGCTGCGCAATCACTGTGAGGCGGCTGAATTTTGCGGGCAAGACCTCGCTACAACAGCAAAAAATTCACCAATGGAGGCTGCGTTCCTGATGCCACGCGTCAGGGGCATGCGCAGAACATTATGAGCAAGATCATTCTGACCGGGGACCGCCCCACGGGAAAGCTGCACATCGGACACTTTGCCGGATCTCTCAAGCAGCGCGTTCTGCTGCAAAATTCTGGCAACTTTGATGAAATCTACATCATGCTGGCCGACGCGCAAGCCCTCACCGACAATGCCGACAATCCGGAAAAGGTGCGCAACAACATTCTTGAAGTGGCGCTGGACTATCTTGCCTGCGGCATTGATCCCGCCAAGTCCTCCATCTTCATTCAGTCGCAGCTGCCCCAGCTGTACGAGTTGAGCTTCCACTACATGAACCTTGTTACCGTGTCGCGCTTGCAGCGGAACCCCACGGTCAAGGCCGAAATTGCCCAAAAGAATTTTGAGCAGAGCATCCCCGTGGGCTTTTTCACCTATCCCATCAGCCAGGCTGCCGACATAACGGCCTTTGAAGCCACCACCGTGCCCGTGGGCGAAGACCAGAAGCCCATGATTGAGCAGACGGTGGAAATCGTGCGCAAGTTCAACAGCATTTACGGCGACACACTCGTGGAACCCCAGGTTCTGCTGGAGCAAAACGCCGCCTGCCTGCGCCTGCCCGGCATTGACGGCAAGGCCAAGATGAGCAAATCCATCGGCAACTGCATCTACCTGAGCGATTCTGAAAAAGAAGTGCACGACAAGATTTTCAGCATGTTTACCGACCCCGGCCACCTCAAGGCTTCTGACCCCGGCAAGATCGAGGGTAATACGGTGTTCACCTATCTGGACGCCTTTGCCACGCCCGAAGACTTTGCCAAGTTTAATTCGCCCTACCCCAACCTTGACGAAATGAAGGCCCACTATCAGCGTGGCGGCCTGGGCGATGTGGCGGTCAAAAAGTTCCTGAACGAAGTCATGCAGCAGATTCTTGGCCCCATCCGCACCCGCCGCCACGAATATGAGCAGGACATTCCCTTTGTCATTGACGTGCTCAAACAAGGCACGGAAAAAGCCTACAACAAGGCGGCCAAAACCCTCGAAAAAGTGCGCCGGGCCATGAAGCTCAACCACTTTGAGGCTGGCCTCAAGTTGCAGTCTGACAAGTAAGATTTGCCATAAATTCAGGCTGGACGCGTCCACGGGCGTGCACAGCACAGAGCATCCCCGGCTTTGCCACTGGCAAAACCGGGGATTTTTTGTGCGGGTCGCTCTGTGGCTGCGCCATTTGGATACCGTGCTTGCGGGACACTGAATAGGTTTTGAATAAATTTGTTTGCCGTGCTCACTTGACATTAGTTCGACGTCGAATTAAATTCCCCCCATGAAGACTGATCACATTGTCGCTCTTATAAGCCGCATACGCGAGCAAGCCAACAATCTGCTTGTGACAGAGCTGGCAAAACGCGGTCACGCTGGCCTTGCACCTTCGCACGGCGCAATTTTGCATACCCTTGCCGAGCGCGGCCCCATGCCCATGAGCGCTCTGGCAGAGGCCATTGGCAAGCAGAAGAACACCGTGACCACACTTGTCGGCAAGCTTGAGCAGGCCGGGTATGTGTTTAAAACCCCCTCGCGTGAAGATTCGCGGGTAACCCTGGTTTCGCTCTCGCCCAAGGCAGTGGCGGCTGGGCCAGATTTTGCCGCCATCTCTCAAATTTTGCTGAGTGCCGTATGGGCCGACATGCCCCAGGCAGAAAGAGAAACCCTTGTGCTGGGGCTGGAAAAAATACTGCGCAATATCAGCGGTAAGTCCCCTGACTAACACAGCATAAGCACGTTGACTCGCTAGCACCAAACAAGACTATCTGGCTGAAAACCCCGCGCATCCTGCGCGTTTTATCATACAAAAATAGTTCGATATCGAACATAAAAGGAGCAACCATGCAAAAAGTAATCGACTTCCTCACTGCCAACACCACAGTCTTTATTGCCACATCCGATGCTAGCGAAGCACGCGTGCGGCCTTTTCAGTTTCAGTTTGCCGAAGATGGCCGCCTGTGGTTCTGCACCGCCCGTAGCAAGCAGACCTTTGCCCAGTTGCAGGCAGATCCCCGGCTGGAATTTTCGTGCACCTCGCCCAAAATGGTCACCCTGCGGGTAAAGGGCAAGGCCAATCTTGACGACAACATGCAGATCAAACAGCGCATTATTGCAAACAACGGCCTTGTGCGCTCCATCTACGGCTCGGCAGAAAACCCTGATTTTACCGTTTTCAGCGTAGACCACGGCACGGCATACATGTTTGATTTCACAGGCAATCCTCCGGAATCTTTCAGCTTTTAAGCACTATTGTTCCCTGCCCTGCAATGCCGCGCGGCAAACCACACACCAAAGGGCATTGCAGGGTAAAGCTCAGAACGAACTGCCACACATTCTGGGCACACATGCGTTGCGCACATGCTCGTGGCGCATAGTTTGACAATGAGCCAGTCGCTCTCCACCCATTGCAGTTGCGTACACGGCGGCTACAGCTGTAGTATACGCCAGCCTGGTGCAAATTATCGCCGTGCACGCCAAGGGGGGGTTATGTATACGTTTGATCTGGTATTCTTCTGTTTGTCCGTGGCCCTCTACGCGGCGTACAATCTCTATATCCGCCACAAGGAAGCCGTTGCCCCCGGCTTTACCATCCACGGCATATCCCGCACCGCAAGGGTTCAATGGGTCGCATCGGTTCTTGAAAACAAAAATGGCATTCTGGCTGTGCAAACCCTACGCAATGCCACCATGGCCTCTACCTTTATGGCCTCAACTAGTGTGTTGCTGGCCGTGGGCGTGCTTTCGCTTACCGGCAATGGCGAAAACGTGCGGCACACCTGGCACTCGCTGAATTTTTTTGGTTCGGTTACATCAGACATGTTTGCCCTAAAAATTTTGGCCCTGCTGCTGAATTTCTTTCTGGCATTCTTTTGCTTTACCTCGTCGCTCAGGCTCTACACCCATGTTGCCTTTATGCTGGGGGCAGAGGGCGGGCCCGAAGACAAATCCCATATGGGGTGCATGGCAGAAAAATACCTCAACATGGGGGCAAACCATTTTTCTTTGGGCATGCGGGCATTTTATTTTACTGTACCGCTTGTTTTCTGGATTTTTGGTGCGCAATTCATGTTTTTTGGCACCATTTTTCTTATCAGCATCGTCTATGCTCTTGATAAAACCCCAAAGCAAGTCATGCATCAGCAAAATGATTAAGTAATGATGGCAAGCACTGAAAAAAATACGGCCAGCTGATCTCATGCACTCAAAATCAAAAAAAAATATAAAAAGTAATAAACCAGCATAAATATTTATATAAAATCGCATTTTCGCCTTTACATCTATCCACTTCAGCCGAACTAAATACAACCAGGCTATCAAGCCTGGATTGTGCACCCATCGGTATTTCACAAATGAAATACATAAGCACCGAATTTTTTTGGTGTTACATACCCACCAACTTGATTGTTTTTACTCCTGATATTACATAAAAGGCAATTGAATTACCATTTTCCCTTGTACTTCCTTAACGGAATCCGCCTGTTACGTGTTACAGGAAGAATATCGGTTTTTGCGCCCCCCTGCGTGGTGAAAATTAGATCAAATAAAGCACGCGTTGCCCCAGCACCCGAGGCCAAGCACGCCTGTAACACCAAGGATAAGTTTGCAAGCGACAACCACTCTATGAACAGTAAAAAACCGGCCCAATCGCTTTTGTGCCTGCTGGATGCCCTGAGTACGCGTCCGGCATTTCTCTCCATAAGGAGAGGGCTGTTTCTTGTTTTGCCGCTGATTCTCGTTGGCTCGTTTACCCTGCTACTGCGCAACCTGCCTTTTGCAGAAGCCCCAAAAGCCGTTGATGCCCTGCTTGGCCCGATGGGTGTTCGCGCCTGTGACAACATTACCTCGGCTACCTTTGGCATAGCGGCTTTGGCGCTGGCCTGCGCACTGGGCGGGGCAAACGCTATGCGCGCAAGTTTAACCTGCCCCTCTGCCCCCGCCATAAGCCCCATGTTGGGCTCGCTTGTTGTGCTCTCGTGCTTTTTTGTCATTGTGGCCCCGGAAGAAACAGGTTCGTGGGCCATCAGCTTTTCCATGGACAGGGGCCTCTTGCTGGCAATGATCGTATCCATGGCCAGCAGCTCTGTTTTTGTACGTCTGGCACGGATACGCGCTTTTCATCTGCCAGAAGAAGTTGCCGGGCACGACCCTGTAGTGCGTGATGTGGTTACGGTAATGCCCGCAGCCACGGCCACAATTCTGCTTTTTGCATGCATACGTCTGATGCTGACATTTTACGGCGCAACAGACCTGCAACAGACCGCAAGCAAACTGCTGGCCCTGCCTTTTCAGCACAGCGGCAACGGCTTGGGTTTTGGGCTGCTGTACAGCTTGTCCACTCAAATTTTATGGTTTTTGGGCGCGCACGGGCCCAACGTGCTCAACACAGTAGATGTGAACATCCTCACCCCGGCTGGCCTGGCCAACGCCAAGGCAGTCATGTTCGGCTCGCCCCCCCCGTATATTTTTACCAAGGTTTTTTTTGATACCTTTACCTGCATGGGCGGTTCTGGTTCAACCCTTGCCCTCTGCTTTGCCATACTGGTGCGCTGCCGCGACAGAGGCATGAAAAAACTCAGCCTTCTGGCCCTTGTGCCTGCACTGTGCAATGTTAACGAACCACTTATTTTCGGCGTGCCGCTGGTGCTTAACCCGGCCTTTGCCATTCCCTTTCTGCTCGCACCTGCCGTGCAGACAGTTGTGGCCTACGCCGCCACTCTTCTAGAATTTATACCACACACCAGCGTTGGCATAACCTGGACAACGCCCCTGCTGATCAGCGGCTATGTGGCCACGGGCAGCATCAACGGGCCTTTGGTTCAGCTTGTTAACCTCACGTTGGCCTTTTTCATCTATCTGCCCTTTGTGGCGCTTTCTGACGCAGTGCGCGAAAAACACGGCAAAGGGGTGATGCTGACTCTGCTGGAAGTTGCCAGCCGCTGCGAATCAGTTTCGCCCGATACGCGCAAGTGTCTTACCCTTCCCGGCGAAGTGGGACGGCTGGCCCACACCCTGGCCAATGATCTGGAACGCGCCCTGAATGACAAAGAAAATCAGCTCTATCTGGTGTATCAGCCGCAGTGTAACCATGCGACAGGGCGCGTGGTAGGGGTGGAGGCCCTGCTGCGCTGGGATCACCCCATTTACGGGTCCATTGCGCCGCCTATTATCATTGCTCTTGCCGAAGACATGAACCTTATCGACCGCCTTGGTAAGTTCATTCTGTTAGAGGCATGCAAACAGCGTGCGGCATGGAGCGCGGCCGTGCCGCACGATCTGGTAATGGCCGTAAACATTACCCCGCGCCAGTTGCGCAACGCCGACTTTGCCAAAATGGTGCTGGATACCCTGTACGGGCAAAAGCTTACACCAACCCAACTTGAGCTGGAGATTACCGAATCGTCCATTCTTGAGCCGGATTCGCACACGCTTGATCTGCTCACCCGGCTACGGGTACTGGGCGTCCGCCTTGCCATTGACGATTTTGGCATGGGCCACACCTCGCTGCGCTATCTCAGGGCCTTTCCCGTTACTACGGTCAAGGTTGACCGCTCGCTGACCGAAAGCCTCAACTGCAATGTGCAGGAACAGATTGTGCGCAGTATTCTGGACTTGAGCCGCAGCCTGCACATAACCACGGTTGTGGAAGGTGTGGAAGACGTGCAGCAGCTGCGTGTGTTTGCCCACATCGGCTACCAGACATTCCAGGGATACTACTTTAGCCGCCCGCTAGCTGGCCGGGATTGTCTGGACTTTGTGCGCAGCTTTAACGCGCAGGGCCAACAAATCAGACAATATCTCCCATAGAGGGAACCGCCTCCAATTTCCCCTCCAATCCCCCCTCTAATTCCCCATTGTTCAAAAATCGAAAAAACCCCGGCAGTACCGGGGCTGAATTGGGCCTTGCTGAGCTGTTGATCCGCATGCAAAACCACTCACTTTGGCTTAGCCATTATTTGGCAGGGCTGCTGCCTTGCTCGATTTTTTGCAGCAGGGCCTCGCAAAATCTGTCCAGTTCCTCTTCTGTCTGCTGGCCGAGGCCCAGCACTGACCCTGAATACATCTGCCGCTGGCGCAGGCCTCAAAGTCGGGCATGCTTATTCGCTTTGAGGTCGGTCTCAAATTCGGACGCCATGTTAAGCGGCAATCGGCAGCTTCGGTTTCATCAGCCTCGGCCTCCAGAAGAGCTGTTTGTTTGATGGGGCCGCATCAAGCTTGAGCTAGGCGTAGTATCCACTGACAGATGCGTGCAAAACTAGGCAAATAAAACGTACAGGATATCGGTGTCGCAAAGCACCGCCTGCGGGAGACCTCATAGTGACAGCGGTTGCCTAGTGGCTAGAGTTTTGGGGAGCCGTGACTGGCAGCCCAACAGGGGGCAGCGACCTTTGCCGTAACCCAAAACTTCTTACCCATAACTCGAAAACCACCTATTGTTTGGCCTCGTCCCGACGGTAATGGGTGAAGGATGCAACCTTGGAATCCTTGCCCGCCTCAAGGTATTTGACGTCCATGGTATTCTTGCTGGTCAACTTGCCTACATAGGTCCCGTCCTCGTCTGCCATGTACAGCGTCGAGGCCCCGTCAATGACACCAACAACCGTCTCCTTAGCTCTGGACGAAGCCCTGGTGCCATAAAATGCCCGGCCGTCCTGCTTTTCGATGGTGAGTGTCCAGTCGATATGTAGAAATTGGGGAGCGTCGGTTGCGCCGGCATGGCCGAGTTTGCCCACAGCCACCGAAACGGACGTTCCTTTCCACACTCCGGTAACGTTGGGGACATCATTCTCCTTGTTTTCCGCGTTCTTCCTGGCCAAGGCCGGGGCGGCGACAAGAGCGCAAACAAGGACGACCAGGAACACCAAGGCGCGGGCGCGGGACATAAGAACCTCCAAGGCTGAGCCGTGTTATCGAAACGCGCATTGCGCATTTCGGCGGCAGTTTTATCGAACAATTCCCTGGCCAACAAGAACCCCAGCATTGCTGCCGGGAGGTTCCCCTAGCCATCGCGGCGGGTGGTGGGGCCCTTCATTGCAAAGACAACTCATTCTGCAATGAGGCCCTCAGTCAACCAGCCCCAACCCAATGTAACGCTCTCAGTACTATGTAAAATTTTATTGTTCTAGAACCTGTCTGTCAATGCCGCAGTGATTTGTTCTGAAGTAGGTCGTCAAATTCGGACGCCACGTTAAGCGGCAATCGGCAGCATTGGTTTCATCAGCCGACTTCTGACAAATACCGCCGGAGAGAGAGCGCCAAGCCTTGTCATTTACAAAAACCTCAATATACTTTGTAACGTCTGCAATGGCTTCGGCCTGTGATCTATAGCTGTGACGATGGATCAATTCATTTTTTAACAAGCCACTGAAACTCTCCATCGTGAATTGTCGTAACAATCTCCTTTTTGCTCATGGAACAGACTAGACCGTATGCGGGGATTTTTTTCTGGTAAGCTACGCTGCAATACTGACATCCGCGAACAAATGCAGAATCAACTCCATAGGTTGGTGGTGGAAAGGCACCGCCCTCATCAATGCTGTCAAGGCAAGCCCGATATCCATTCGCTCAGTCACGCTTAAGCCGACAAATTCCCAGCTGTGTAACTCTTTAATTCCGCGAGATATATCCAGCCCTGCCGTGTAGAGTTGTAGGGTATGTCACTCACCCACACGCTGTTGTGCTCGCCCGGCGTGAAATCACGGTTCAGAAGATTGGAAGCGACCGATAACGCGTGATTTGACTCCTGGTACAAATAACCCGCCGTTTGCGCTTACAGCTAGGCCCAGTTCACGGCGTAGGTGCTTGACCTTCCAGAGGCTGACGCGCAACCACTTGCCAAAACTTCTCGTTGCAACCGCTCCGAGCCGTATGTACCGGGTGTTCGCTTGTGGGCAGCCAAAATCTTGTCCTCCAGAAGAGCTGTCTTGCTTGATGGGGCCGTATCGCTTTTGAGCCATGCGTAATATCCACGGACTGATGCGTACAAAACCAGGAAAATAAAACGGACTGGATGTCGATATCGCAAAGTACTGACTGCGGCGTACCTCACAGCGACTCTTTGGCAAATTACGCCTCCGCCTTTTTTGAATATCGCGCTCCATGCGCTGTAGAGCGTTCTCATTCTTCAGCCGCGCCAACTCCGCATCATGCTCACTAACGCCCGGCTTCAGAGCGAACTATAGTTTGTCCAGACGTTACTGCACAACCCAATTCGCCTAGGTTTTCACCGGAATAGACAACATTCGCGCAGTTTCCGTACATTCCCACCATTCCCCCTACAATAAGAGAAGGCTCTGTCATCTCAGCAAACGCCAATTCCAGAGGCTACAAGCTTAAGTCTTGAGAATAATCACTGGCTGTCCTGCCCTTTAGCGGTCGTCATCGGAAGCGGCGTCTTGAGTTACCTGCCTTTTCAGCTAAGATCAGAAGCAGAGTGTGGAGTCACCATTGTTGCCTATCCAAAGGCCAAAATATGAGGATTGAGGATAAACCACTGGCTATTCCTACCTTTTAGCGGCCGAAATCAGAAGCGGGTTGTGGAGTCACCTTCCTTAGACTCGCCGCAGCGCAAGCGGAGGCGAAGTGGAGGTGGTGGGCGAATTTGCAAAATACGCATTTTTCTGGGCTGAAAAGGAAAAAGCGGTTTTTTAAGCGCAGCGTACTCAAGTACGTGAGCATTAAAAAAACGCTTTTGACGCAGTCAGGCCAAAAAAGACGGGTTTGCGTAAATCAGCCTGACAGGCTCTGGA
>SAAX01000034.1 GCA_009929215.1 Deltaproteobacteria bacterium
TGGGATCGTTCAAGCCCCGCGCTCGAAGTGGATATGTCGTTGCCTGGAGTTCGAGTTGTGCGTGTGCTTGAAAGACTACGCCTTCAAGGTCGGTTGCCACAGCGTATCAAGGTTGATAATGGGCCGGAATTTAGCGGTAAGGCCCTGGATACATGGGCTTTTGAGCATGGAGTGCAGATAGAGTTTACTCGTCCGGGGAAGCCCACGGATAATGGGCACATTGAAAGCTTTAACGGAAAATTCCGGGATGAGTGTTTAAATCAGAACGTGTTTCTGTCCCTACACGATGCCCGCAGAACAGTTGAAGCCTGGCGCCATGATTACAACCAGCGGCGACCGCACAGCTCATTGGGCTGGCTGACGCCGGAAGAGTTCCGTGAAAAGAATATAACCTGCAACCCAGTGGGAACCACTAACTTACAAGTGGTATACGCAGTGGGGTAAGGTCAATGCAAGCGTGGCATCTGGTGTGGTGACGGGCTTTGGAGCAGGAGTTGTGCTGAGGTCATTAGGCTCAAATGGTGGCCTTGATGTAGTTGCAGTGTTTCTATTTCAACGCTTTAATATAGGTATTGGTAAAGTTTACCTGTTGTTCAACACCATTCTTTACAGCTTCAGTCTTTATCATACCTCCTTGGATTTGATTGTAGCTTCCTTGATTATGGTATTTGTAACGTCTGTTGTTTTGGAACAAACGCTTTCCCTCTTCAGCCAACGCAAGGTTGTTTTTATTGTTTCAAACATGTCTGAAGAAATAAGTCAGGAAATTCTTGATACTATGCACCAGAGCGCAACATTCCTTAAGGGTTTTGGAGCTTTCTCAAAAAAGGATAAAAACGTTCTGATGACGGTCGTAAATAATGTACAGCTCAAGCGACTAGAGGAAATTACATTCAAGCATGATGCCAGTGCGCTATTTATTGTTGAAAATACGTTCTCAGTGATTGGATCATCATTTTCAAGGCGCAAATTGTATTAGAAAATTGTTGGGCACAGGTAGTTTTGCAGCCCATAATTAAATGCATTCAGACTGTGCGTGCAAATATGGGTACAACAAACCCGTTGCCTAAACGCAACCCCCTCCTGGGTAGGGACACAGGAGGGGGCGCGTATGGGGCAGCCAGGGGTAGGGGCTGCCCTTGAGATGTATGCCTGTGGCCTTAGGCCACCTTGGTTGCGTCGATCACGTTATAATCCAGGCCAAGCTCCTTGGCGGGAATACCCAGTGCAATGCCTACCAGCTGCGAAAGGTGCAGCACAGGCATGCGGGCCTTGGACTTGGAGATATCCTGCGCTGCTTCCTGATAAATGTCGAGTTGCATTTGGCAGAGCGGGCAGGGGGTTACCAGACAGGTGGCCCCGGAGGCGGCGGCGCTGTCCACAATCTGACCGGTCATGCGCATGACGGATTTTTCCGCCGGGTACACGGCGTGGAAGCCGCAGCAGTCGAGGCGTTTGGCAAAGGGAACCGTCTGCCCGCCCAGGGCGGCCACCACGGTTTCAAAGCTCGTGGGGTTCACGGCGCTTTCAAAGCCAAGGGCGTGCTCGGGGCGCAGGCTATGGCAGCCGTAAAATGCCGCCACCTTGAGGTTTGCCAGAGGCCTGACAACCTTGGACTTGAGCATTTGGGCATTCTGGGCCAGCACCCAAAGCAGGCTGGTTACTTCGCTTGTGCCCGCGTAGTGCATGTTGCCCTTGGCAAGAAAGGTGTTGATGCGGTCTTTCTTGCCGCCATCGAGCTCGGCCTTGGCGCGGCGCAGCATGAGCAGGCAGGTGCTGCACGAGGTCAGCACGGGCAGGTTCATTTTTTCGGCCAGGGCAAGGTTGCGGGCATTGGCAACCAGGGTTGCCACGGGGTCCACATCCTGCGCCTGCGAAGCGCCGCAGCAGCTCCAGCCGGGTATTTCCTTAAGCTTGATGCCAAGTCGGGGAGCCACGGCTTCAAGCGCCATCTTGGATTCCTTGGCGGCCTGAGTCAGCACGCAGCCGGGAAAAAAGGCAAATTCGGTCTGCATACGGCTACTCCTTTTCTGCGGCATGGGCCGCCTGAATCATCTTCACCAGGGCGTCGTGCCCTTCAATGGTTTCGCCGCCAAAGGCCTCAAGCGGGTTCATCTTGCCCTGACGCAGCAGGGTAACGGCCATACCGGCGCGGGCGATGGTGCTTATGCCCTCTGTGCGCAGAGCAAGGCGCACCTCGTTGAGGCGGCCAGAGTCGTCCACCAGATCGGTATAGAACGACTTGGCGTGGGCAGGGCCAACGCCATCGGTCATGCCCTTGGCCATAACCAGGGCACGCAGCCCGGCGATGTCGTCGGCGGCGCTGATACCCTTGGGGCAGCGGTTGGCGCATTCCTGACAGTGCACGCAGTTCCACAGGCCGCCAGCCACAGCGGGCTTGCCGTGCAGCAGGGGATCCTTGGAGCGCGAATCGTTGGCCACGCGCCATGCATGGGTAAAGACAAAGGGTTCCATGTAGTCGCTGTGGTCGGCGCTGAGCTTGTTGCACTCAGAGGCGCACACGCCGCAGAGAATGCAGTCCCATTGCTTGATGATGCGGTCAAATTCCTTCTGGTTCTGGCGGCAGCCTTCCTTCATGGAAAATTCGGACTTGGCCTCCATGCCGGGGTGCACCTTGCGCAGGTTTTCCATGGCCGGTTCCCAGTCCACAACAAGGTCAGAAATAACCTTGAAGTTGGCCAGGGGCGAAATGCGGAACACATCCGGGCCATAGGTCTTGATAAGGTCGTCCATCTTGGTGTCGCAGGCGATTACCGCATGGCCGTTCACGCGCACGGCGCACGCGCCGCAGATGGCGCAACGACACGAGGCGGTGAAGTTCAGCGTGGGGTCCTGGGTCTGCTTGATAAACAGCAGGGTATTGAGCACGGTTTTGCCCGCAACGTCTGCCGCATCCAGCTTGTAGCTCTGCTCGAAACTTTTTTTGCCGTCAAAGCGGTCAATGATGATGGTGGCCATTAGTACTTCCGCTCCTCAGGCTTGAATTTGGTGATTTCCACTTCTTTCCAGCCCATGCGCATCTTGCCACTCTCATCCATGGTGACCATGCTGTGCTTGAGGAAGTTGGCGTCGTCGCGCTTGGGGAAGTCTTCGCGGGTATGGGCGCCGCGCGATTCCTTGCGTTCAGAGGCGGCAAGGCAGGCGGCCTGGGCCAGTTGCAGCATGTTGCCCAGCTCCACATATTCGGTGAATACCGTATTGTAGACAGGGTTGGCGTTGGGCACGCGCAGGGCGTCGTAACGCGAGCGCAGGTCGGCCAGGGTGCTGGCAAGGGCATCGAGCTTGGACTGGGTGCGGAAAATACCCATGTTGTCCCACAGGTTGGCGCCCATTTCTTCGCGAATGCTGTACATCTGTTTGGCATCGCCGCCGTTGGTGGTATTGCGGAAGCGATCCTGCCAGCGGCCAGTGAGGTCGGTAAGGCGCTTGCCCGCGCCAAAGTCGGCCTGGCTGGCAAAGGCAGCCGCGCCGTTGCCAGCGATCTTGCCGGTTACCACGGCGTCGGCCAGCGAGTTGCCGCCAAGGCGGTTTGCGCCGTGGATGGACACGCACGAGGCTTCGCCAGCAGCAAACAGGCCGGGCACGGTTGTGGCCATGTCGTCAAAGGTAGCCACATCAATGCCGCCCATGGAGTAGTGGGCCGTGGGGCGGATGACCATGGGCTTGTCGACCAGGTCGATATTTTCAAAAAGCTTGCCGACGTGGCGGATCTGCGGAAGATCGTTGACGATCTTGTCCTTGCCCAGATGCCGCAGGTCAAGCAGCACATAGGCTTCCAGACCCTGACCGTAGCCACGGCCCTCGCGGATTTCCGTTTCGATGGCGCGGGCCACGATATCGCGGGGTCCCAGTTCCATCTTGGCGGGGGCGTAGGTCTTCATGAAGCGCTCGCCCTTGTTGTTGAGCAGGTAACCGCCCTCGCCGCGTGCGGCTTCGGTAATCAGCACGCCGCCGTGCACCACACCCGTGGGGTGGAACTGCACCATTTCAGCGTCTTTAAAGGGCACGCCAGCGCGCAGGGCCGCTGCCACGCCATCGCCGGTGGCAATGTAGGGGGTAGAGGTGCGGTTCCAGAACATGCGTGTGTAGCCGCCGGTGGCCAGCACCACGGCCTTGGCGCGCACTGGGGATATTTCGCCCGTGCGGATGTTGCGCAGCACCGCGCCTTCGCAGCGGCCATTGTCCACGGCCACGTCGAGCAGCTCGTGATCCATAAGGAATTTGACGCCGTTGCTCAGGGCATCGTCCAGACAGGTGTGGGCAACAATGTGGCCGGTTTTGTCGGCAGAGTAGTTGCAGCGCACCTTGGAAGCACCACCAAAGGGCCGGGCCTTAACCTTGCCCTCGGCTGTGCGAGAAAAGGGCATGCCAAGATAATCAAGCTCAAGAATGGCCGGGCCAGCCTGTTCGCAGAATTTGAGCGTGGAATCCTGGTCAACCAGGTAGTCGCCGCCCTTGACCGTATCAAAGCAGTGCAGCTCGTACGAGTCGCCCTTGCTGAAGTCGGTAACGCCGTTGATGCCGCCCTCGGCCATACAGGTGGCGCTGCGCGAGGGCATGCACTTGCTGACCACAACCACATTGAGTTTGGGGTTCTTTTTCAGGGCTGCAACGGCGGCTCTCAGGCCTGCACCGCCCGATCCGATGATCAGGATGTCGCAGGTGGCCATGGGGCCTACACCGGCAGCTGCGGCAAGGGCTTTTTCAATGCCGCTCATGTTCACCGTCAGCGCACTGATGGTGATGCAGGCCGATTGCAGAAATTTTCTGCGGGTAAACTGCTGCGTCATAAGGGTTTCCTCAAGAATTGGTAATGGTACTGTCATTTGAGCCAGCACTTTGTGCGGCTGGCAGCAGGACAGTAATGCTGACTGGTCGCACAATCAATGCGCGTGCCATTCAAATATAGTGAAATCTAGCACAGGAAATAGACGCATTTCAACGCTCATTTTAGATATGTAAGTTTTGTAAGTAATGTAAGTAGCGGCGGAAAACTGGCGGCTGGTGCGGATTTTATGTCGCTCCATCTCCCCGCAACTGTTCATCAAACCGGGTTGGCCTTGTATGGTGAACTGGTTACAAAACTATTTTTTGCGGCAAGGCGGCAGCACTAACCGCAGACGACAGCGACAAAATCAGGGTAGGGTGATGGGATCCGCCATGCGTTGTTGGGCGTATTGCCAATCCTTTCACGATTTACAAAAAAAGGCCCCTTGCGGGGCCTCTCCATATTCTGCGTAATATTCTGCGTAGAACGCCAACAGGGCTAAAAACCCTGCTCCAGCGGCGGCCATACAAGCCAGTCGCCGTCGTGCGGCGCGCGGGGGCTGCTGCCGGGCTTGAGGTGCACCTGCCGCCCCTGCACGTCAATGCGGCCCTGAGCCAGCCATTGAATTGCCTGGGGGTAGATGCGGTGCTCCATCACATGGATGCGGCTCATGAGGTCGTCCTCACTCTCGCCAGCGTTGACGGGCACAACGGCCTGAACAAGTACCGGGCCGCTGTCCACTTTTTCTTCTACAAAGTGCACAGTGCAGCCAGACACCTTGACGCCGTAATTAAGGGCATCCGCGCCGCCGTGCACACCGGGAAAGCTGGGCAGCAGGGCGGGGTGGATGTTGATGACCCTGCCTGCAAAGGCCTCGAGAAACACGGGCGTGAGCAGGCGCATGTAGCCCGCCAGCACCACCAGTTCGGCCCCGGCATCGCGTAGGGCCTGCACCATGCTGGCGTCAAAGCTCTCGCGGTCTGCAAAGGTCTTGTGGTCGAGCACAAGGCAGGGAATGCCCGCCTTTTCCGCACGGGCAATAACGCCCGCACCTGGTCTGTTGCAGAAAATCAGCGCAATGCTGACATCCAGCGTGCCCTGGGCGGCCTTGTCGATCATGGCCTGGGCGTTGGTGCCGCTGCCAGAGGCCAGTATGGCGATTTTGAGGGGCATGATTATCTCGTAAAGTACGTTTTCAGGGCGTCCACCAGTGCCGGAATGGTATAATCCATGGGCATGATGTTGCAGGTAAGCCCGTGCTTTTGCAGCGTTTCGGCGGTAACGGGGCCAATGGCGGCCAGCTTTACTTCCGGGTGATCCTTGAGCGTGGCCGCAGGTATGAGCGACAGAAAGTTCTCTACCGTGGAGGACGAGCCAAAGGTCACACAGCTCAGGGTTCCGGCCTTGATGCGTTCAAGCACCTCGTCCCTTTTGTGGGCGGCGGGCACGGTTTCGTAGGCAGAGATAACGTCCACCACTGCACCAGCCTTGCGCAGTTCGTCGGGCAGCACCTCGCGGGCCTTGGCAGCGCGGGGCAGCAAAAAGCGTTTGCCAGCCACGTTGCCGCCTTCCATGTCCATGAGGCCTTCAAGCACGCCCTCGGCCACATAGCGACCGGGAACAAAATCGGGGGTGAGGCCGCGTTCTGCAAGGGCGTCTGCCGTGGCGGGGCCGATGGCCGCCACCTTGCAGTTGCCAAGGGCGCGGCTGTCTTTACCCGCCTTGGCCAGACGCAGCCAAAAGTGCTTTACGCCGTTGACCGAGGTAAAGATAACCCAGCCGTATGAGGCCAGATTGCCCAGCGCCGCGTCGAGCTCGGAGTAATCAGCCAGGGGGCTGATTTCAATGGTGGGACACTGGATGACCTCGGCCCCCAGATCCATAAGGCTCTGTGCCAGACCGCTGGCCTGTTCGCGGGCGCGGGTAACAACCACACTGCGGCTGTAGAGGGGCTTTTTTTCAAACCAGCCAAGCGTGTCGCGCAGGCCAGCAACCTTGCCCACCAGAATCACAGAGGGGTTGGTAAACTTGGCATCCACCGCCGCCTGCGGCAAGCGGGCCAGCGTATCCACCAGGCTGCGCTGGTAGGGCGTGGTTCCGCGATAGATGAGGGCGGCGGGGGTTTGCGGATCCATGCCCGCTTCAAGGAGGTTGCGGGCAATGTCGGGCAGGTTTTTCATGCCCATGACAAAAACCAGGGTGGAGGCGCTTTCGGCAAGGGCCTTCCAGTTGTGCACAGAGCCGGGCTTGTCGGGGTTTTCGTGCCCGGTGATGATGGTCACCGAGGAAGAAAAATCCCTGTGCGTCACGGGAATACCCGCGTAGGCCGGGGCGGCAATGGTGCTGCTGATGCCCGGCACTTCTTCAAAGGGCACGCCAGCTGCCACCAGTTCTTCGGCTTCTTCGCCGCCGCGTCCAAAGATGTAGGGGTCGCCGCCCTTGAGACGGGCCACAACCTTACCTTCCTTGGCCTTGCGCACAAGCAGGGCGTTGATCTGGTCTTGCGGCAGGGCGTGGTTGCCCGCCACCTTGCCCACATAGATTTTTTCCGCGTCGGGGCGTGCGTGCGAGAGCAGGCTGTCGTTGGCCAGGGCGTCATAGACCACCACATCGGCGGCGGCCAGGGCATCACGCCCCTTGAGGGTCAACAGGCCCGGATCTCCGGGACCGGCTCCGATGAGAAATACCTTCATTACACGCCTCCCCTGGCGAGATCGAGCAGCGTGCGGGCACCAAAGGCCGTGGGACCTACCGGGGCGAGCGGCGTGGCCTTGGCGGCCCAGTCTACCCCGGCGATGTCCAGATGGGCCCAGCGCACGCCCTCCTGAATAAAGTGTTGCAAAAAGAGCGCGGCATTGATGGCGCCGCCTTCGCGTGGGCCCATGTGACAAATGTCGGCCACTTCGCTTTTGAGGTTCTCGCTATAGGGCTTCCACAGGGGCAGGGGCCAGTATTCTTCGCCGCACGCGCCGCCAGCAGCGCGGATGCGCTCGGCAAGGTCGGCATCGTCGCTGAACAGGCCAGCCACCTGCGTGCCAAGGGCAACAGCGCAGGCCCCGGTGAGCGTAGCTATATCCACCACCGCAGCGGGAACCCAGTTTTTCTGGGCATAGACCAGGGCGTCGCACAGGGCAAGGCGGCCTTCCGCATCGGTGTTCTGAATTTCAACCGTGTCGCCGTTGGCTGCGCGCACCACATCGCCGGGGCGCATGGCGCGGCCATCGGGCATGTTTTCGGCGCAGGCCATTATGCCGATGACACGCCGGGGCGCGTCTTCCTGCGCCAGAGCCGCAACAGTGGCCAGCACCGTGGCTGCGCCTGTCATGTCGCCCTTCATCTGGTGCATGTTGGCGGCGGGCTTGATGCTGATGCCGCCCGTGTCAAAGGTAACGCCCTTGCCCACCAGCACCAGGGGTTTATCCTGCTCGTGCCCTTCGGGGGCGTGCTCAAGCACAATAAGCCGGGGCGGGCGGCCAGAGCCCTGGCCCACGGCCATAAGGCAGCCCATGCCTTCCTTTTCCAGATCGGTTTCGTCCAGCACCGTGCAGCTAAAGCCCATTTCGCGCGCAAGCTCCTGCGCCTTCTGGGCCAGCAGCTCGGGGTAGAGCAGGTTGGGCGGGGTGGTTGCCAGATCACGCGCAAGGCTCACGGCCCAGGCGGAATTTTCGCCCCTGCGGGCGGCGGCGTGGGCGGCGTCGGGCACTTCCTGCCCGTCAAAGGCCACGGCCAGCCACTGCGGGTCGGCAGATTCGTCGGCATCGGCCTTTTTAAGGGCCGTAAAGCGGTACAGGGCAAGCTGGGCGGCGCACACGCATTCTTCAACCAGACGTTCGCGCCCACCGGGCAGTTTTGCCAGGGCAGGTTCGGGCAGCACAATGGATGTGTAGCCCTGCTTGCGGCACATCTGCACGGCGGCGGCAATACCCTTGCGGATGATATCTGTGGTGACTTTTTCACGCGGGCCAAGGCCCACGGCCAGCACGCGGGGCACGGCAAGGTCGGGGTGACCGTGTAACAGGGTGAGCGCTCCCTGTTTGCCCTTGAAGTCGCGCATGGCAGGGGCTATGACCAGCCAGGGGGCAACCTTGTCCAGTTCAGGAATCTGTTCGAGTAGGGCCTCGCCTTCACATGCTGGGGCGAGCAGAACGTCTCCCTTCCAGTGTTCCGGGCCAAGATTCTGAAAGCGTATATCCATGAGCTGCGTTCTCCTAGAGCAGATTGACGTTGAGAAATGCATTCTCAATGTTTACGGCACGTATATTCCGGCGGCTAACAGCGCAAGGGCATTGCGCTTACGCCCACGCGACGGGCGTCTACTCTCGCAGACGCCAAGGCATTTCAGTTTTGAAATGCTTCAAGTGCGGTGCTGGTGCGGTGTCGGCGCGGTGCAGGGCCTCTGAGGTAGAGGGCAGGCTGTGCCCTGACGCTTGCGCCGCGTTCCAATAGGTGAATATACTTCGCCGTGGCCGTTTTGCCAAGGGCGGGCAGCCGCCCATGCGCGGAATTTCCGCCAGGCTGGCATATACGGGCATATTCCTTGCAATGTTATTGCAAAACTGGCCCCCTCATGGTTCTGCGCGGCCCACAAGGCTTGCAGAGCGTCGTGTTTTTGTCACCCACAGGATTGCCTATGCTTTTGTACGTTCATGTTCCCTTTTGCTCCACCCGTTGCCGCTACTGCGCTTTCCATTCCATTCCGCTGGGGCGCGGGGTGGACGCCGCAACCTCGCCCATTGTGCGCGACTATGTGGATACCCTGTTTCTGGAGCTGGCCCACTGGGGTGACGAACTGGGCGGCAGCGAGGTGCAGACCGTATTTTTTGGCGGCGGCACGCCCAGCCTGCTTTCGCCCCGCATCATCGGTCTGACCATGGAGCGCATAAACAAGTACTTCAAGCTGGCTCCCAAGGCCGAAGTGACCCTGGAGGCCAACCCGGAATCCCTGCGCGGCGGCCACCGGGCCGCACAGTATCTGGATGCGGGCATCAACAGGCTTTCCATTGGTTTGCAGAGCATGGACGAAGGCATGCTGCGCCTGCTGGGCCGTCCGCACAAGGCGCAGGACAGCCTGCACGTGGCCTTTTTGGCGCGCGAGGCTGGCTGCACCAATATCAATCTTGATCTCATGTGGGGGCTGCCGGGGCAGAGCGTGCGCCAGTGGCTGCAAACGCTCAAGGATGTCATACGCATGGCCCCCGACCATATTTCCGCTTACGGCCTCACCCTTGAGCCGGGCACACCCATCGAGCTTGATGTGGAAGAAGGCCGCCTGACCCTGCCGCCAGAGCGCGACCAGAACATCATGTTTATGGAAGGCGCTGCCATGCTTGAGCAGCACGGCTACCTGCACTACGAAATTTCCAACTTTGCCCGCATGGGCTTTCAGTGCCACCACAACATGGGTTACTGGGAGGGTGAAGACTATCTGGGGCTCGGCCCCTCGGCCACTTCCACGGTCAACAACCGGCGTTGGACAAATCCCTCAAGTCAGGCTGCCTGGAACGCGCGCACGCGCGAGGGCAAGCTGGCCCAGGATGTGGAAGAACTTTCGCCCGAAACGCGGGTGCTCGAGCTGCTGATGCTGCGCCTGCGCACGGCGCGGGGGCTGCGCATTGCGGCCTACCGCGAGATGACCGGGCGCGACTTTGTGCGCGACCACCAGCGCCTAGTGCAGGCCCTGCACGAAAACAGCCTCATACGCATACGCCAGGGCTATCTGCGGCTCACCCGCAGCGGCATGCTGGTTTCCAATTCCATTCTCAGCAATCTGTTTGCCCGCACGCGTGAGGTGCTCAAACAGGCGGCGCTGGCGGGCGGGCTCAAGCCGCAGCCGGTAGAGGCGCACGCCGATGGCGCACCGCAGAGTTCGCTGCGTGAGGACAGCGCAGAAATCCGCCCCGTGCGCTGGCCAAGCGCCTGATTTTTGTACGTCCGGCGCGCAAGAAGGCTGGTTTGTGCCTGCCGGGTGTTTACGCGGAGCAAAAATGCCTCTAGTATGCGACAGCCGGTCTTGACGGTTCCCCCCTCCGTCTGTCGGCTGATGCGACAGGCCGCGCCCATGCGCGGCAATGGCTGATCCTTCCCCGCTGCATGCGGCAACGCGCGGCGCGGGACCAACCGACTAGGGCTTTTGCGCTATGGCTTTTTGCTCCCTGCTTGTGTCATAAATCTTTTTTATTTCAGCGGAGTAGCAATAGAGCACTCCTTTGATAAAAAGGCTCACGGCCCTGGCTGGGAACAGAAACTTCCGTGGTGGTAACAGCCCCGAGCGTCAACGAGAATACGGAGAGAGGGTATGCGTCAAAAGGATTTTGTGGTTTTAGGCGTTTGTTTGGCGGCGTTCGGTTGGCTGGCTTTTGGGCCCGGTGCGCTTAATGGCTTTATCAGCCTGACTGCCCAGTATCCTTTTGGCATGAGCTTTCTCAAATTTGCCATTCTAGCCACCCTGGGCGAATGCATTGCCCTGCGCATTACCACGGGCGTGTACAACAGGCCCGGTTTTGGTGTGCTGCCCAAGGCGATTATTTGGGGCTTTCTGGGCATAGGCATCAAGATTGCCTTTACCGTGTACGGCGCTGGTACGTTCAAGCTGCTCAACGAAATGGGTCTGCTTTCGGGCGCTCCCACGACCTTTGGCGCAAAGCTGCTCATGTCTTTTTCCATCAGCGTGCTTATCAACACGCTTTTTGCCCCGGTGCTGATGATCACCCACAAGCTCACCGACCTGCACATTGCAAAGACCGGCGGCACGCTCAGCAGCCTGTGCACCAAGCCCGACGTGGCTTCGCTTTTCTGCTCCATTGACTGGAATTCCATGTGGAGCTTTGTGCTCAAGAAGACCATTCCTTTCTTCTGGATTCCGGCCCACACCATCACCTTTATGCTGCCCGCCCACTTTCAGGTGCTGTTTGCGGCGGCATTGGGCATTGCCCTGGGCGTGATTTTGGCCTTTGCGGGCCTGCGCGCCAAGAAGGCGTAGCAAAGCTGAAAGCCCTGCGGAGCAACCCTCCGCAGGGCCAGAATAATAAAAGACGGCTTTAGCCAGTTGAGCGCACGCACCTGTGCGCGAAACAGAAAACCATCCGCTCCTGATTTGCTATGCCCCAACAGGTAGACAAAGCAAAAAACCCCCGAGGCTGAAACTTTGAAATCTGATGGGGGTCTTTCATGCCGCATGATCCTTCAAATTTATGTTACAGAATCTCTCTCCCGTCCTGTATTTTTCACGCAGTCTATCCCTCATCGCCTCCCGTATTACATCCCGCTTGAAGGATAGTGAATTTGTGGCATTTGAATTCTGAACCATATGTGTAAATATGAATGCGATAATTTTCTTAGTAGATTATGAAAGCCTATGTAGCTATGCGCTACATAGGCTTTCATTTTTATGGTCAGAAGTGAAGCCATCTGCCAGAACTGTGTATCCAGCAAAGCTGCATACTCTGCAAGTTAAGTGACTGAATCAGTCTGTACAACTCCGCATCACTACCATGAGCAATGCAGAATTTTGAGTTGAAAATCAGATCAGATCAAAACGATCCGCGTTCATCACCTTGGTCCAGGCGGCGACGAAGTCCTGCACAAATTTTTCCTGGTTGTCATCTTGTGCATATACTTCAGCATAGGCACGCAGGATCGAGTTGGAACCGAAAACCAGGTCTATTCGCGTCGCAGTCCACTTCGGTTGGTCGGTCTTACGATCACGGATTTCATAGAGATTTTTGCCGACTGGTTTCCATGTATAGCCCATATCCGTCAGGTTCACGAAGAAATCGTTGGTCAGCACTCCTTCTCGCTCTGTTAAGACACCGTGTTTGGTCCCGCCGTAATTGGTTCCCATGACGCGCATTCCGCCAACCAGCACAGTCATTTCATGGGCGGTCAGCCCCATCAGCTGGGTGCGGTCAAGCATCATCTCTTCGGCAGAGACCACATAGTTGTCTTTTTTCAGCCAGTTGCGGTATCCATCATGAAGGGGTTCCAGCATCTCGAAAGAATCGACATCAGTCATCTCGGCGGGTGCATCCCCACGTCCGGGAGAGAAGGGAACGCTGACATCAAAACCGGCTGCCCTAGCAGCCTGTTCGACACCGACATTACCTGCCAAGACTATTACATCAGCCAGGCTTGCCTTGTGCTCCATTGCAATGGGCTCGAGCACGGTCAGCACCTTGTTCAATCGGGCGGGCTCATTGCCTTCCCAATCCTTCTGTGGGGCAAGACGGATGCGCGCGCCGTTGGCTCCACCGCGCATGTCCGAGCCCCGGAAGGTTCGGGCACTGTCCCAGGCGGTGGCAACCATCTCACTGATGCTCAGTCCGGCGGCTGCGATTTTCGCCTTTACTGCCGTAACATCATAGTTCTTGTTACCGGGGGCAACCGGATCCTGCCAGATCAGGTCTTCCTGGGGCACATCAGGGCCGATATAGCGCGATTTCGGCCCCATGTCCCGGTGGGTCAGCTTGAACCATGCACGCGCAAAGGCATCGGAAAATGCATCGAAATCCTTATAGAACCGTTCAGCTATCTTGCGATATTCCGGATCCATCTTCATCGCCATATCGGCGTCGGTCATCATGGGATTGTAGTGTATGGAGGGATCCTCAACATCGGCTGGCTTATCTTCTTCCCTGATATTGATCGGTTCCCATTGCCACGCACCGGCAGGGCTTTTCTTCAGTTCCCATTCGTAATTGAGCAACAGCTCGAAGTAGCCATTGTCCCACTTGACCGGGTTGGTGGTCCAGGCGCCTTCAAGGCCGCTTGTGACGGTATTGCGGCCGATACCGCGCTTGGTTTTATTGATCCAGCCCAGGCCCTGGTCTTCAAGGCCCGCAGCCTCGGGTTCCGGCTCCAGAAGAGAGGGGTCACCGTTGCCGTGGCATTTGCCAACCGTATGCCCACCGGCGGTCAGTGCAACGGTCTCTTCATCGTTCATGGCCATTCTGGCAAAGGTCACCCGCACGTCACGAGCCGTCTTTAATGGATCGGGCTTACCGTCCACGCCTTCGGGGTTGACATAGATCAGGCCCATCATCACCGAGGCCAGCGGGTTTTCCAGGTCACGCTCACCGGAGTATCGGCTGCCTTCACTTCCACTGGGTGCCAGCCATTCTTTTTCCGCTCCCCAATAGGTATCCTTTTCCGGATGCCAGATATCTTCACGACCAAAGGCAAAGCCGAATGTCTTCAGCCCCATAGACTCATAAGCAATGGTACCCGCGTAGGCAATCAGGTCGGCCCAACTGAGTTTGTTGCCGTATTTCTTCTTGATAGGCCAGAGCAGTCGGCGTGCCTTATCCAGATTTACGTTGTCTGGCCAGGAATTGATGGGGGCAAAGCGCTGGTTGCCGGTACCCGCACCGCCGCGCCCATCGGAGACGCGATAAGTGCCCGCTGCGTGCCAAGACATACGGATCATCAGGCCACCGTAGTGACCCCAGTCAGCTGGCCACCATTCCTGACTGTCGGTCATCAGGGCCAGCATATCCTGTTTGAGCGCTTCAAAATCGAGCTGCTTGACCGCTTCCCGATAATTGAAGCCCGCCCCCATGGGATTGGTCTTGAGGTCGTGCTGATGGAGGATGTCCAAGTTGAGCGCCTTGGGCCACCAGTCCATGTTGGACATGCCGCTTTCTGTCGCACCGCCGTGCATGACAGGACATTTACCTTCACCATTTTTCTTCTGGTCACTCATTGTCATTCTCCTCAACTTTTTGAAAATACACATTTCATCAATGGTCAGGAAAAGAGCGCATATTTAGATCAGTCAAAGACGAATGATCTGTCACTCCTGTCCTACTTCCTTGCATGAGGGGAAAAAGAAAAAAGGTTGATGAAGAAAGCTGAATCAAGTTGCCCGGCCCTAAGCCAAGTAATAGAATGTATTAAATGGTATCTATTTCAGTTTAATGAAAGCAATGAATGGTGTAAAGACAAACAGAAGAAATAAGAACAAATGATCTAAAATTACTGTTCTCTCAAGTAATTAATGAAAAATAACCGTTGCTGTTAATACATAATTTCAGATTTATACATTGCATGAGCTAGCATTGGCCTGATCTGACAGGCGTTATCTTTATGCAGGAAGGTATGCCACTAAAAAGTTGGAGTTTTTGGCATAGGAGAACAAGAATTAAACGTAGCCGATTTATCGAGGAGTAGATTGCGGAATATCGTGGCAAGCTGAGGCAGGAGTGCGCGTTGTCGATCTATGCCGCAGAATGGCATCACGGATGCGACCTTAAAAATCAGTACGTTGGCCTGATTGAGCCCCAGGGCAGGGCTGCGGCATAGAGCAGGGCATAGACGTCCCTAGCGGCGGCCATGGCGCAGAGAAGTAGAGTGTTCAAGCCGGGAGTGCTCGCCAGCTTTGCCGATAGGCTAAAAACATGTTTATCCGCCCGTATGGCTTGCCCCAAGGTTCAGCCCCATAGCCAGAATGGCAGCAATGTTGCGCGCGGTTCTGCGCAGGTTTTCGTTGCCCTCGGTAAGAGCCTCATCGATGGTGCAGGGGCGGTACAGCACGCTAGAAACGGCATCTATGCCGTGGGCAAAGACTGCATCCACATCGGGGCGTAGCGAACCGCCAATGGCGATGACAGGCTTGTTGTGGCGTTTTGCTACGCGGGCCACGCCCACCGGGGTTTTGCCAAAGGCGGTCTGGCCGTCAATGCGGCCCTCGCCCGTCACCACAAGGTCGGCGTCGCGCACATGCGCGTCCAGCCCCACGGCTTCGGTCACAATTTCGCTGCCGGGGCGCAGCCGCCCTTTCAAAAAGGCATACATGGCCGCACCCATGCCGCCCGCAGCGCCAGCGCCGGGCAGGTCGGCCATTTCCACGCCAAGGTCGCGCCGCGCAATGGCCGAAAAATTCTGCAAATATCCGTCGAGCTGCTGCACCATGTCGGGGTTGGCCCCCTTTTGCGGGCCAAAAATGGCCGATGCGCCGCGCGGGCCGCACAGGGGGTTATCCACATCGCAGGCCACATCAATGGTGCAGTCGGCAAGGCGGGCGTCAAAGGTCGACATGTCGATGTGCGCAAGCCTGCCAAGGCCCATGCCCGTGGGTTCGATCTCTTGCCCGTCTGCATCCAGCAGGCGCACACCTAGGGCCTGAAGCATGCCCGCGCCTCCCTCGTTGGTGGCGCTGCCGCCAATGCCCAGAATAAATTTACGCGCCCCGGCATCCAGGGCAGAGCGTATGAGCTGCCCCGTGCCAAAGCTTGTGGTGTTGAGGGGGTTGCGCAAGGCGGGCGGCACAAGGGCAAGGCCGCTGGCAGCGGCCATTTCGATAACTGCAGTGCTGCCGTCGCCCGTCAGGCCATAAAATGCCTCCACAGGGTCGCCCAGGGGGCCGCGTACCGTGGTGTCTACCCGGCGGCCATTGGTGGCTTCGATCATGGCCTCAACCGTGCCTTCGCCGCCGTCTGCCACGGGAACCTTGATATAGACCGCGTCGGGGAAAACCTCGCGAAAGCCGGATTCAATGGAAATGGCCACTTGCAGGGCCGTCAGGCATTCCTTGTACGAGTCGGGCGCGATAACAATTTTCATGCAACCTCCAGAGCAGCGGGGATATGCGGCGCGTATAACACCGTGCCGCCACAGCATAGGGCACATCTGCCCGGATGAACAGATGTTGCGTGCGCAAACGGCAGTTGCCGACAACCTGTGAAAAGGCCATCGGCAACTGTGTTTGTGTGCGGCACTGAGCCAGAGAGGGTCGGCTTTGCCGCTCTAGATGAAAAAGCCTGCGATAATCAGAATGGTGCAACCTACAGCCCAGCAGATGGTGGTAGTGACCGACCAGATGCGGATCTGTTCGCGCACGTCAGAAACGCCGAGCATGCGGGTGACAACCCAGTAGTAGCTGTCGTTGAAATACGAGAAAATGAACGCGCCGGTGCAGCAGGCCAGAGCCCCAAGGGTGGGGTTGAGCCCAAGGGTGGCGGCCATGGGGGCCACAATGGAGGCCGAGGTGACCATGGCTACAGTGCCAGAGCCCTGCATAAGGCGCACAATGGTAGCAATGGCCAGCGGCAGAATAACCGCAGGCAGGTGCATGGTGGCGATAAGGTTTGCCACATGCGTGCCCGCGCCGCTGTCGCGCAGCACCATGCCAAGGGCACCGCCGCCGCCAGTGACCAGCAAAATGATGCCTGCCTGCTTTACGGAATCATCCATGGTGTTGACCACATCCTTGCGGCTCATGCCATCGGTAAGGAAGAACGCCGCAAAAACAAGGCCAATGCCCACGGCCACAACGGGGGAGCCAAGGCCGTCAATGAGGTCAAACATCAGGCCAACGCGTTCGGCCTTGGGAACAAGGGCGGAGGTGAAGGTTCCAAGCAAAATGAGCACAACAGGAATGAGGATGGGGGCAAAGCTCCTCCAAGCGGAGGGCAGCTTGCTGTCATCTTCCTCCATCCACTGGCCGCCAGCACCGATGGCGTAGGGCTTGTCCACAAAACCATCGTCACTGTCCTGCGCGGGCAGGCGAAAAACCTTGTTGCCAATGTAGCGGGCATAGATGATGGATGCGATGGTCAGGGGAATGGCCAGCAGCAGGCCAAACAGAATCATGTCACCAAGGGGGACATTAAAATATTCGGCAGAGGCAACAGGGCCGGGGGTGGGCGGAATAAGGTGGTGGGTTATCACCAGGCCAGCAGCCAGCGCCACGCCAAGGGTAATGAGGCTCTTGCCCGTAGCCCGCGAGATAGCTTTTGCCAGCGGCGAAAGGATCACGAAGCCGGAATCGCAGAAGATGGGAATGGAAACAATAAAGCCCGTGGTGGCCAGGGCGATCTCTTCCCGACCCTTGCCAAACAGGTTTAAAAAGACGCGCGCCATGCGCTTGGCCGCGCCGGATTTTTCAAAGATTGCGCCCATCATGATGCCGAAGCCAATGATGATACCAATGCTGCCCAGCGTGCCGCCGAATCCCTTGGTTACAGAGGCTATAACCTTGCTGAAGGGCATGCCGCCCACAAGGCCAGTGACGATTGCGGCAATAATCAGCGCCGGAAAGGCGTGAATACGGCTGTAAAGAATAAGACCAACAAGAACGCTGATGCCGACCACAAGGCCAGCGATCATCTGCCAACTGCCCACGTCCATAACTGACTCCCTTTTTGAAAAGTGCGCGCACGGCAAACCCTCGTTGCCGTGTCGGCTTTATCCGGCGGCCGCAGCCAGACCCCTTAGCAGCTGCGGCCTGCGCCGGGCATTAATTTCTGACAAAATTGGGCGCGTATTCCGCTGCCAGGCGAATGGCCTCAACCATGCTCACAGCGCTGACCTTGCCAGTGCCAGCAATGTCAAAGGCCGTGCCGTGGTCAACAGAGGTACGCAAAATGGGCATGCCCAGTGTGAGGGAGATGGTGCGCTCAAAGTCCACCATTTTGGTCGCGATGTGCCCCTGGTCGTGGTAGAGCGAAAGCACGGCATCCCACGCGCCCTTGAGGGCAAAATGGAAAACAGAATCCGCCGGGTTGGGGCCGGAGACGTTAAAGCCCTGCTTGCGTGCTTCTTCAATGGCCGGAACAACCTCGGCGTCTTCCTCGTTGCCAAACAGGCCGTGTTCGCCGCAGTGGGGGTTGAGCCCGGCCACAACCATACTGGGATTTTTCAGCCCCAGCAGTTTGAGGGCGCTGGTGCAGCGGCCAATGTAGTCGACCAGGCGCTCTTTTTTTACGGCGCGGCAGGCGTCGATGAGCGAGAGGTGGCGGGTGAGAAAGAACACGCGCAGGTTGTGCACCTGAAACATGGTCAGCGGGTCTTTTGTGCCCGTAAGATCGCCAAATATCTCGGTATGGCCGATGTAGGGCACATGGGCCGCCTTGAGCGATTCCTTGTTGATGGGTGTGGTGGCCACAGCTGCGGCCTTGCCACCCATGGTCAGCTCGATGGAGGTCTTGATGTACTCAAAAGCGGCCTTGCCGCACTGGGCCTGAACCTTGCCGTAGGCAAAGGTGGACATGTCCACGTTGTTCAGGTTGATAATGTTGACCGCGCCCTCGCGCCAGCCGTTGAGGTCGGTGTCCACCTCGTTGAAGTCGAGGCTCACCTTCATGATGGCGGCGGCGCGCTGCATGATTTCGGTATTGCCCACCACCAGAACGCTGGCCATATCGGTAACGGTGCTGTCTGTCAGCGAGGCAGCCAGAATTTCCGGTCCCACACCGGCAGGATCGCCCATGGGCGCGCAAATCAGGGGTTTCATCTGTAAATCCTTGTTTTGATCGTGTTGTCTTGCAAGGCTGCGCTTAGGCAGGGCGCTTGCGGGTTGAAATCTTGGTGAACAGGTATTCCACGCATTCCACCAGGCTGTCCTTGTCACCCACAAAGCCACCCTTGGTAATCATGGGCAGGTCTGGGTGCTGGCCGCCGATAATGTGGCCATAAACCGCAAGCGGCAGCACCTGATCGCGCACCGAAAAGCCGCCAGCCTCGAGCGTGCGCACCACAGCTACGGTTACTTCGCCGCCAGAGGTATAGAGGCCGCCAATGCCCATCTGCCTGTGCTGCAATGCCCGGCGCGTCACTTCCGCAAGGGCGGTATTGATGCGCTGCGAAATCTCGCAGGGCAAAATGCCGAGTTGGCGGGACATTTCTTCCATTGAAAAAACGTCTTCCCTGTTACCAGCCGTGCAAACTCCTAGAACAGTGGCTTCCTTGTGCGCCGCGCAAACCGCATTGAGTACCCGGTCGATTTCCTGTTGTCGCTCGGATTCAGCGGCAAGAATTTTGCGAACATCCATGGCGACAAGATGGCAGGGATGCGCCAGACGCAAAGCCTCAAGCTGGGTGCGGGTGAGATCGCTGGTGCTGCCCACGGCAAGAAACACGCGATTTTCAAACTGCGCACGCGGGGCCTTGACGCGCACGGCGGCAAGCTCTGCCGTAAACGGGCCGGGATCAAGGGCAATAAGCGGATAGGACGCGCTGGCAAGGGCCTGGGCAATGGTTGTGATGTCTTCATCAGCCACGGCATCGCAAACTACGGCGCGGCAGCCCCGGGCGCGTGCGTCTTCTATGCCCTGGCGCACGGCGGCAGGGCCTTCAAGAACCCTGTCGAGCGGGATAAACCCGCAGGCAATTTTGCTCTGCTCTGCAACAATTTTGAGCACTGAGGTATTGTTGACCGGGGTGGCGGCATCCTTGGCGATGGGCGAGCGCTCCAGCGGTATGCCGTGCACTATCTGGTAGCCACCAACGCAGATGCGACCCGATGAAGGGTAGGAGGCCACAAGTACCGCAAGAGAGTGCTGATGCCCGTAGGCATCGTCCATGGCCGTGACGGCGGCCTCCATTTCGGCCCCCACATTGCCGCGCAGGGTGGAATCCACCCGTTTGGAAACAAGCGCGGGCTGTTCCCGGCAAAACATGCTTACGGCATTGTACACAACCTTCCAGGCCTGATCGCGGGGCAGCAAACGGCTTTCCGCGTTGAGGCAAACAGCAGTGTAGGCAGCAAAGCTGGCCGGGTTCCAGTGGTCAAGGCCAAGACAGGTGGCGCTGGAAAATCCCTTGGCCGTCAGCAGGGCACCGTTGGCGTTGGCCCCGGTAAAATCGTCGGCAACTACGGCAATATCCATGGCAAACCTTATGCGAAAAGGGTTATGCGGCAATGATCAGACGTGCGGAAGCGGCTTCCAGCGCGGCCTGAGCTTCTGCGGGCAGACCGCAGTCGGTGATGATGTGGTCAAAGCGCTCCACCCCGGCCACCAGCCAGGGGCTGAATTTGGCGTACTTGGAGGAATCGGCCAGCAAAAATGTTTTGTCGGCGCTGGCCATGAGTTGTCGTTTGTAGTGCATTTTGGCCGAGGTGCTGGTGGTGACTCCGTGGTGGGCGTCCCACACGTTGGTTCCCACAAAGGCCATGGTAAGGCGCAGGCCGCGCAGGTAGGCCACGGCATCGCTGTCGTTGCAGGCGCGGCTCACAGGGTCCACAAGGCCGCCGGAAAGAAAGACGGAAATATGGTCGCAGCCCGAAAGCAGCAGGGCAATTTCAAGGTCGGGCGTGACCACGCCAAGGCTGGTGAGGGGCAGGGTGGGCAGCAGACGGGCCAGTTCAAGGCTGGTTGTGCCCGCATCCAGAGCAATAAAATCTTCGTTCTTGATGTGCATGCTGGCCGCGCGGGCAATGGTCTGCTTGGCCTCAAGCATGGAAACAGCCTTGCGGGCACGGGGAATGTCGTTGGCCTCAAAACTCAGGGGCACGGCTCCTCCCCAGGTGAGCTCGAGCTGGTTGCGTTCTTCCAGCGCCTTAAGGTCGCGCCGCACCGTCATGGTAGAAATACCCAAAGCCTCGGCCAGCTCGCGCGTGTTGACTGCCCCCCGTTTTTTGATGAGGCGTGCCATTTCTCTGCGGCGTTCGGCTGGCAACATGGCGGCTCCTGTGCGTGACAGTTGTGTGTTAATTTGAGTTTAAGTTTGTTGTTTTGTGTTATGCTCCTCAAGTGGCATATCGTCAAGATGGACGGGTGATTTTTGCCGAATGCCAACAAATAAAATTTGTATGCTGCTCAAACAATGTTATTTTTTGTTAAAATTTGATGCAGCCTCCCTGCGGGCCTTTCTGTCTGCCTTGTTGCTGGCATCTCTGTAAGAACAAAACTCGCCCCTACGGCTGACCGTGGGGGCGAGTTTTTGGCCTAAGAAAGAATGTTACTACGGCATGTTGCACAATTCAAAAACGCAAAAAGGCCGCCGGCACATGATCCGGCAGCCTTATGCTGGGGTTTACGCGGGCGGGGTAGACCCGCGCTGGCTACTACGCGTTGCCGAAAAATGGGGGACGGCGCGTCTTGGCTTCGCCGCTGACCCTGAAAATCTGTACGGAATACTGATCTTTGCCGCTGCACATGGGGCAACTGTCTGTAACCAGCATGCAGGAAGAATCGAGCTCAAGGGGGTCGATTCCCGCCAGATCGAGAATATGTGTCGCCTTGCCCTGTTCCCACATGACCGGGGAGCCGCAACGGGCGCATTCTACATAGAGCAGTTCCGGGTCGTAGCCTGAGGGCACGGGTGTGCCGCGCAACGGCTCGGCAATGGTTTTTAAGGTGTTGCTTTGCATATAAACCTCCCTGCTGGCTTTGCGTGCGGCCAGTAGTTTGGCAGCGCGCATACGCAGCCTCGCCTTCCATACATAAGCACAGCGCGCGCCAAAGCAAGCCCCGCGCGCACAATTTGTTCGCCAGGCGCAGGCGCGCATGCGGCGTAGGCAGGGCCGCTTGCCTTGTGCAGCCCGCCCGAATACACTGGGCTCATGTCTGAAAAACACCGTCATATACGTTTGCTCCCGCCTGAATTGCGCAATCAGATCGCCGCCGGTGAAGTGGTAGAGCGCCCTGCCAGCGTGCTCAAGGAACTGGTGGAAAACAGCCTTGATGCCGACGCCACGCAGATTGATGTCTGCCTTGAAAACGGGGGCCAGAGCCTTATCAGCGTGCAGGACGACGGCTGCGGTATTGCCGCCGCCGATCTTGAGCTGGCCGTTACCCGCCACGCCACAAGCAAAATTTCCAGTCTGGCCGACCTTGAACACATCAGTTCTTACGGCTTCAGGGGTGAGGCGCTGCCAAGCATCGCCTCAGTTTCGCGTTTTTCCATTACCTCGGCCACCGTTGGCCCCGACGGCCAGTCGCAGGCCCACAGGGTAGAGGTGGAACACGGCCTGTTGACGGTTTCTGCCCCTGCCGCACTGCACAAGGGCACACGCGTGGAAGTGCGCGATCTTTTTTCCAACATACCAGCACGCTTGAAATTTTTAAAGACCCCCTCCACAGAGTTCAAACGTGCCCAGGACTGGCTGGCTCGGCTGGCGCTGGCTCGCCCTGCCGTGGGCCTGAGCCTCAGTGCTGGCGAGCGCGAGGCCCTGCGCTTTTTGCCCGGGCAAACCCTTGCCGAGCGGCTGGCCGTGCTCTGGCCCAAATTGATTGTGGAGGCCCTGCGCCCCTTTGACGCCACCCGCCACGGTATTCGTGTGCGGGGGCTTGCCGCCCTGCCCAATGTGAGCCAGCCGCGCGGCGACCGCATGCTCTTTTATGTGAATGGCCGCTCGGTGACGGACAAACGTCTGCTGGCCGCTGTGCGCGAGGCCTACAAGGGCCGCATGACCAGCCGGGACTATCCGCAGGTAGCACTGTTTGTAGAGATGGACCCCGCCGAGGTGGATGTGAACGTGCATCCGGCCAAGTCCGAGGTGCGCTTTCGGGACGAATCCGCCCTGTTTTCTGCGGTGCTGCACGCCGTACAAGGGGCTTTGATCACTTCGTATGACGTGGTGGAAAATATCTGGCCGGGTGCTGAGGATACTGCCACCGCTGCAGCCTCAACCGATGCTCCCCGCCCGCAGGGCTTTTGGGGGCGGCTGGACAATCCGCCGCTCATCGACCAGCAGGAACGGGAAGGCGAGCCGGATCACAACCTGCAATGGCAAGCCAGCCTGCCCGGCTATGCCGCCAGCACTCCGCGTGAAACTGCTGACTGGCAGGCCGAGGGCGCCGGGCATCAGCCTGAGCCGCCAGTACAGCCAATACGGCAGGACGAGGCCCTGTTTGTTGAATCATCAAACGCGTCTGACGTGGATGAACATGCTGGTCTTGCAGAGGATGCTTCCGGCTATGCGCAGGCAACGTATCCCGATGCGGCTTCCTTACAAGCAGGAAACGGCGCAGTTGCAGCGGATGATGCCGGGGTTGCGTTTTTTGCTCACGGGCAGGAACGCCAGCCCCTGAGCGTGGGGCAGTTTGCCTATCTTGGGCAGGTGGCCATGACCTATCTGGTGCTGCGCGACGCTTCTGGCGCGTTGCTGCTGCTCGACCAGCACGCGGCGCATGAGCGTGTGCTCTACGCCCGTATGCGGCGCGGGGGCTTTGCGGGCTCGGGCCAGCTGCTGGCCCTGCCGCTTGATCTGCCCTTGCACCCGGCGGAAGCGGAACGGTTCTTTGAATTGCGGCCCCGGCTCGAATCGCTGGGCTTTGCTTTGGAAACCAGCGGCGGCAACCTGCGGGTCAACGCCATGCCCCCGGTGCTCTCTCGCGCCGAAGCCAGGGACTTTCTGCGCGAGGCTCTGGCCGGGCGTAAGGACGACCTGGCCGACATGTTCATATCCATGTCGTGCAAGGGGGCCATCAAGGCCGGGCAGCGTCTTGCCGACGACGAAGCCGCAGGGCTGCTGCAACAGTGGCTGGAAACCCCCGACCGCGAATACTGCCCCCACGGCCGCCCCTGCGTCTTGCGCTGGGACGCCGCCGAGCTGGAAAAACTGTTCAAACGGCGGCAGTCGTAAAGAGAATTAGCAGATATCTCGGCCAGTAAGGCCTGTAGCGCAAAGCGGGCGGCTCCCATAAGAGCCGCCCGCCTGTTTGTTTATTCGCTGGCTTCGTCAACCAGATAGACAATGGAGTAGTAGGGAATGCCGCCGTGCAGCGAAAGGCCGATCTGGCAGGTGCGGCTGGACGAATAGCCCACTTCGCAGGTGCTTACTTGCATGCGCAGGCCCTTGAGCGCGGCCTCGTTGAGTTCGGGGTGGGTAAAGCCACGGTCGCCCGCCCAGCCGCAGCAGTTGATGCCGTCCGGCACCACCACGGTTTCGGCGCACTTGCGGGCCAGTTCTTCCAGCTTGCCCTCAAGGCCCATTTTGCGCATGGAGCAGGTGGCGTGCAGAGCCACGGTTTTGGGCAGCTTCTTGAGCTTGAGCGTGTCCATGAGGTTCTCGAGGATGAACTGCACGGGCTCCATCAGTTTGATGCTGGGGTCGAGGGTCTGCTTCATATGCAGGAGGCAGGGGCTGGTTTCGCACAACACGGGGTATTCGCCATTATTGGTGGCCTCGCGCAGTACTTTTTCCAGTTCCTGTTCCTTTTTGTGGGCGGCATCGGCCAGGCCCTTGCTGGCAAAGGCCATGCCGCAGCACAGCTTGTCCAGATTATTGGGCAGAATGACATCGTACCCGCCCTTGAGCAGCACGCTGATGACGGCTTCCGGCTCTGGCCTGCGGTCGCTGTGTTCCTCGCCGGGGCCCATGTTGCGGGCGATGCAGCTGGGGAAGTAGACAACCTTTTTGGCATTGCCCGTGTAGGGCGAGGGCAGAAAGACCGAGCGCCCGCCCTTGGGCATGTTTTTGTTCCACATGGGTATTTTGTTGAAGCTCAGGCAGCGCAAAAGGCGCGAACCATCGCGCATGATGGTTGTGCCAAGCATGCGGTGCAGGGTGTCCACGCCGTTGAGCGCAATGGACATGGCCTTGCAGGTTCCCGCAAAGTGGTCGGCGATGGTCCCGGCAATGTTCTTGCTGAGCGAACCGGCGTCTTTTTTGCGCAGGCTTTTGATGAATACGCCCGTATCCACGCCAGCGGGGCAGCGGGGGCGGCACAGGCTGTCTGTGGCACAGGTGGCCTTGCCCATGTATTCGTAGCCCTTTTGCAAGGTCTTGAGCTCACGGCTGCCCGGGTCTGCCTCGCGCAGGCGGCAGATTTCGCGGTATACGGTAATGCGCTGGCGCGGCGTGAGGGTGAGGTCGCGCGAGGGGCAGACAGATTCGCAAAAGCCGCATTCCATGCACTTGTCCACAAGTTCGTCGGCGGGGTGCAGGGGTTTGAGGTTTTTGAGATGCCCCTGCGGGTCATTGTTGAGCAACACGCCGGGGTTGAGGATGTTTTTGGGGTCGAGCAGGCTTTTGATGCCCTTCATGATGGCGTATGCCTGTGTGCCCCACTCCAGCTCCACAAAGGGTGCAATGTTGCGGCCCGTGCCGTGCTCTGCCTTGAGCGAACCATCGTACTTTTCCGTAACCAGCTTGCAGAAGTCTTCCATAAAGCCCTTGTAGCGGGCCACTTCTGCCGGTGCGCCAAAATCCTGCCAGAATACAAAGTGCAGGTTGCCGTCGCGCGCATGGCCAAAGAGCGGGGCCACCGCATAACCGTGGCGGGCAAACAGCTCTTGCAGGTCGGTGGCGGCTTCGCCTAGCCTGTCGAGGGTGAAGGCCACGTCTTCAATAACAATGGATGTGCCCACAGGCCGCATGCCGCCCACCGAGGCCAGAATGCCCTTGCGGATAAGCCACAGCTTGGTGAATTCCTCTGGCTTGTCGGTAAAGGCGTAGGGGCGCACAAAGGTTACGCCGCTGAAGGCCGCGTTGATGGTGGCGATGTTCTTTTCAAGCTGTTCGTGGGTGGAGGCGCGGGTTTCCACCAGCAGGGAGCACACATTGTCGTCGAGGGTTTCCAGTCCTTCGGGCAGCCCGGGGGTTCCTTCAACCGAACGCAGGGAGGCCCGGTCCATGAGCTCTGCTGCCGCCACGGGCAGGGTTGCCACGGCAGAGGCCAGATCGCAGGCGGCCTTGACTGTGGGCAACAACAGCAGGGCAGATGCCTTGAAGGGGGCTTCTTCCACGGTGCGGTAGGTCACCTCGGCAATGAAGCCCAGTGTGCCTTCCGAGCCCACCATGACGTGCTGCAAAATTTCAAAGGGGTCTTCGTAATCCACCAGGGCGTTGAGGCTGTATCCCGTGGTGTTTTTAATCTTGAACTTGCGGCGGATGCGGTCGGCAAGCTCAGGGGTTTCCATAATTTTTTTGCGCAGGTCGCTAAGGCCACTGAGAATATGGGCGTGGGTGCGGGCAAAGGCGGCGCGGCTTTTGGCGTCTGCCGTATCCAGCAGCGTGCCGTCGGCCAGCACCATGCGCGAAGAAATAACGGTCTTGTACGAGTTGTCAGAAGTGCCACAGCACATGCCGCTGGCATTGTTGGCAAAAATACCGCCGATAAAGCAGCTGTCGATGGATGCCGGGTCGGGCCCGATTTTTTTGCCAAATTCTGCCAGAATTTTGTTGGCGCCAGAGCCGATGATGCCGGGTTGCAGGGTAATGCGCTCTGCCCCCTCACCCACGCGCCAGTTGCGCCAGCCCTTGCCGATGCGCACCAGCACAGAATCAGACACCGCCTGCCCCGAAAGGCTTGTGCCCGCAGCGCGAAAAGTCACGGGCACGCGCATGCGGTCGGCCAGGCCTACCAGTTGCACCACTTCGGCCTCGTCCAGCACATCCACCACGATTTTGGGAATCAGGCGGTATACGCTGGCGTCTGTGCCGTAGGCCAGCAGGCGCAATGGGTCTGTGTGGATGCGGTCTTTGGGGATAAAATCCTGTAGGGCTTTCTTAAATTCTTTGTATGGAGATGCAAGCATGTACAAACCTCCGTGGCGGCTCGTGCCGTCAGTGGGTGGGCGCTGATGGTGCGCTGGTGGGAATTGCTGCCGTTCAAAACCTGGATGGGAGCCCGGCATTTGTGCAAATGCTGGATGTGCTGATCTGGAAATGACAATGAATTAACAGTAACAATTATTGGGTCGGATGGCTACTGTTTTGAGGGCAAAATGCACTTGGATTCAGGCAATCCTTGTGCCTCTGCTGCCGCTGCGGTACAAAAAAGAAAAACAGTTAGCTGATGTCTTGTTTGTTGTGCCTTTGCGTCAGTGCAGCCATTTGGGGAATCGAGTACCGGTTTTGGGATTCGTAGTTTTATTTACCTGATCTTTGTTATGGAGGCTTCATGAAACCGCAGATCGCCGCTTGCTGTGTTTCTCTGGCCCTGTTGCTGCCCTCGGCAGCCTTTACTTGCACCACAACTATTGTCACCAAGGGGGCCAGTGCTGATGGCACGGTGATGGTCAGCCATTCGGATGATAACGACCTTGGTGACCAGGCTATCGTGTATGTTCCCGCCCGCGACTGGCCAAAGGGTGCGCTGCGTGCCGTGTACGATTCTGCCGTGGCTGTGCAAGAAAACCCCGCCACCAATACATTTCTTGTGCCGCGTCTCTCCGACTCCAAACGCGCGCCCGGCTACAATCACCCGGATACACCGCACACGGTTCCCCTCGGTTTTATTCCGCAGGTGCGCCATACGTTTGCCTACATTGACGGCAACTACGGTATCATGAACGAGCACGGCCTTATGTTTGGCGAATGTACCGACGGCGCACACAATACCTGCACGGCAGAGCCGGGCAAGCGCATTTTTTATTCTTCCGAGCTTTCGCGTGTGGCGCTTGAACGATGCAAAACCGCCCGCGAGGCCATTGAGCTGATGGGCGATCTTATTGAACAGTATGGCTATTACGGCACGGGTGAGACCTTGCCTATCGCCGACAAAAACGAAGCCTGGGTTATGGAAATGGCCCCTTCCCCGGCGGGTACGGGCGGCCTGTGGGTGGCCCAGCGCGTGCCGGACGGCCAGTTTTTTGTGGCGGCCAATGAGTTTCGCATTCGTGACATCACGCCCGGCAACCCCGACCAGATGTACGGCAAAACCCTGTTTGCCACGGTAGAGCGCTACAACATGCGCAGCCCCAAGGATATCAGCAAGCCCATGGACTGGCTGGCAACAGTAAGCGACGGGGAATACAACCATCCTTACTATTCGTTGCGCCGCGTGTGGCGGGCGCTCAGCATGGCGGCCCCCTCGCTCAAGCTGCCCAGCTGGGTAGAGAATGGCACAACCCGCGCCTATCCCTTCTCTGTCAAGCCAGACAATCCACTGAGCTTGGCCGACCTCAAGCGCATGCACCGTGACCACTATGAAGGCACTGAATTTGACCTCACCAAGGGGGTGGCCGCAGGGCCTTTTGGCAACCCCAACCGTTTTCTCGGCCCCAAGGACCCCAGCGGCGACGTGACCCCGGCTACCAAGCTTGAAGGCGCATGGGAGCGCCCCATGGGCATGTTTTATACCGGCTACACCACCATCGCTCAGTTCCGCCCAGGGGTGCCGGAGCCGCTCTCGCTGGTGTGCTGGGTTGCGCTGGCCCCTGCGGCGGAGTCTGTATTTGTGCCGTTGGCCGTTGCGCCCATGCCAGCAGGCTACGAGCAGGGCGACACCCGCCGCTTTGCCAATGATTCCGCGTGGTGGACGTATGCTCTGGTGAGCGAATACGCCAACACCCGCTATGATGCTATTTCAAAAGACATTCAGGGCAAGGCCGCAAATATGGAAGCGGCCTTTGCCGCCCGCGTGGCCGCCTTGCAAACTGAGCTTGCGCCCAAGGCGGCATCTGCCCCGGCGCAGGCGCAGGCCGCATTTGCCAAAGCCCTGCGTGCGCAGGCCGAGGGTGCGGCGCGCGACTGGCGAGAGTATTTTCCGCAGCTGGTGGCCCGGTATTGTCAGGGCTTCATCAACAGCCCCGACAAAATGGCCCAGAAGGCTGGGTATTCGGACGCATGGCTACGCCACACTGATTACTACAAGGGACCGATCTCGTACCGAAAGCCCCGGCAGTAGGCTTTGCAATCTGCCCAAAACGTCAGGAGGAATGCTGCATGCAGTGCAATCGTCGCCGTTTTCTGCAATCTATGGCTGTGACGGGTGGGGTGGCCGGGTTTTGACCCCCTGTGGAAACCGGGAACCGTCTGCGCCAATCCCATTGATGTGACCGTGTTTGAAATGTTCAAGATCGGCCCCGGCCCCTCCAGCTCGCACACCATCGCGCCCATGGCGGCAGGCAACGATTTTATTGGGCTGTGCGCCAAACTGCCGCAAGAGCAGCTGGCCCAGGCCGATGCCATCAAGGTGCATCTGTACGGCAGCCTTTCGGCCACGGGCAAGGGGCACGGCACCGACCGCGCCGTGGCGGCGGGCCTGCTTGGGCACAAACCCGAGGAGTGCAAGGCCGAATTTTTGGACAACCTGTTTGTAAAGCCAGACGACACGCGCACCGTGCTGCTTGGCCCGGCCAAGATTCC
>SAAX01000035.1 GCA_009929215.1 Deltaproteobacteria bacterium
CCATGCTCGAGCTGGCGTCATTTTTTTATATCAAATATGTAAATACCAACATTCAGATGCCGTCATACAGCTTTGTAAACGTCAACAGCAAGTTCTGGACGTTCAGCAACGAACATTTTGGTGTATGGCATCAACCTTCTTCTTCGTATTTACATAAAAAAGCCTGTTTCACACAAACGTACGCGTCCAATACCTACGGCATGCGCGACAAGGAACGCACCAAGGCTAGCGACCAGCAACGCGTTGTGATTCTGGGCGACTCATTTATTGAAGGCTGGGGCAATAAGGCTGAAGACAGACTTTCCAATTTGCTGGAAGCCTCTACAGGCAAGGAAGTGCTTAATTTTGGCACATCTGGTGGCTTTGGAACCATTCAGGAATGGCTGCAATACAAATATATGGTAAAGCAATTCAAGCACGATGTTGTCATGCTGGGCATTTTGCCCCGCAACGATTTTGAAGACAACAGCCTTGAATTCTACCATACGCAGGATACGGACGATTACAGGCCTTTTCTTGTGGGTGAATATCCTGACTACAAGTTGTTTTATCCTGTAAGCAAGCTGCCCCATCCTACGCGCATGCAGGCTTTTGGCAAAAGCCTTCAGCTCTCGCTGCTGGAATGGAGCTGCCTGTACCGGGTGGCCATTTACCTGCACGATTTTAAAATTGAAAACATGAAGCTTGTTCCCCGTTGGAGCCCGGAAAATGCCAGTGCTCAAGCAGGCGGCTCCATGTATTATTCTGTGCCTGAAAGCGAATGGAACATCATGCGCTACTCGCTTGAGCAGCTGGTGGCCGAGGCAGGTAGCCGCAAGGTTATACTGTTCAGCATTCCCGCCTATCAGGACTTTGAACATTATGACGGCAAGGAGCCGCCACTGGCCCAAAAACTGCGTGAGCTGGCAAACCGCACAGGTGCAACCTATGTGGATTTGATGCCCGCCATGGTTGCCAGAGGTATTAAATACCCCGATCTGTACTTTAGTTGCGACAAGCACTGGAATGCATTTGGCAATGCCGTTGCTGCCGATATTCTGGAACCCTACGTGCGCGCCGCGCTGCAATCTACCCCCGCTAAAGGTAACTGATGCAAGAACGCAAACTTTACTTCGGCTTTTTGCCTGTTGACGTAAGCAACAAGGAATGTGCCGATACCGCCATGGCCATGACTTTGATAAGTCTGCTGGTCATTTTGTTCACCAAGTCGCTCACCCTGCTGCCGTTGCCCATTGGGCTGTTGCTGCTTGGTATGGTGTGGCCCCGCGCCTACGCTCTGGTTGCTAGGCTCTGGCTTGGCATTTCACTGCTGTTGGGCTCTGTTATGTCGCGTGTGGTGCTGAGCATAATCTTTATGGTTATTGTAACGCCCGTTGCCTTGGTGATGCGCCTGTTCGGGCACGACCCCATGCGCCGCAAGGCCTGGAAAAAAGGCACGGAATCCACCTTTGTATCGCGCGACCACCTCGTTGAAGCCAAAGATCTGGAGCATCCTTTTTAGGACGCATCTACAGGAGATATTTAATGGAATTTCTTAAAGATATGCTGCAATTCTTTATGCAGCGCAAAAAATTCTGGCTGCTGCCGCTTGTTCTTGTGCTGCTGCTTTTTGGTGTGCTTGTGGTTATGACCAGCGGTTCGGCCATTGCGCCCTTTATCTACTCTGTTTTTTAACCTCGCATGTCTGGCGCACCGCGCCCGCTATATACGGAGTCTTTAATGCCCAGGGCCATTCTTGGCATATCTGCCTACTACCACGATTCTGCCGCAGTGCTGCTTGTGGACGGCAAAATTGTGGCCGCCGCGCACGAAGAGCGGTTTTCGCGCATCAAGCACGATTCTGGCTTTCCGCGCAATGCTGCTGCTTATGTGCTGCGCGAGGGCGGGTTGAATATTGCCGACCTTGAGGCTGTGGCTTTTTACGACAAGCCCTACCTCAAGTTTGAACGTCTGCTTGAAACTTACAACGGTTTTGCACCTGCCGGTTTGCGCAGTTTTCTTTCGGCCATTCCCGTATGGATCAAAGAAAAACTGTTTATGCGCGGCATGCTGCGCGATGCCATAGCCGAGCTTGGGCCCGGTTCGCCCAAGGTGCTTTTTCCAGAGCACCATCTGTCGCACGCTGCCAGCGCCTTTTATCCCTCGCCCTTTGACAGGGCTGCTATTCTGACCATCGACGGCGTGGGCGAATGGGCAACCACCACCATTGGTCTGGGCGAAAATTCCCAGATACGTATCCTTAAAGAACAGCAGTTTCCCCATTCCCTGGGCCTGCTGTACACGGCCTTTACGGCGTATTGTGGCTTTAAGGTGAATTCGGGCGAATACAAGCTCATGGGCCTTGCGCCTTACGGCGATACCGACATGGAGCTTGTGGCCAGACTCAAACAGGCCATCTGCGATACGCTGGTAGATATTCGCGAAGACGGTTCTCTGCTGCTGAACATGGACTATTTTGACTATGTCACGGGGCTGCGCATGTACAAGCGCGCCAAGTGGGAAAAGCTGCTGGGCATACCCCCGCGCGATGCAGAAAGCGAAATTGGCCAGGAATACATGGCTCTTGCGTTGGCTATCCAGCAGGTTACCGAAGATATCGTGCTCAAGCTTGCCCGCACCGCACGCGAGCTGACCGGCTGCGACAATCTGGTTATGGCTGGCGGTGTGGCGCTCAACTGCGTGGCCAACGGCCTGCTGATCCGCAATGGCATTTTCAAGAATGTGTGGATTCAGCCCGCATCGGGTGACTCTGGCGGTGCACTTGGCGCTGCGTATGCCGCCTGGCACATATGGGCTGGCAACGAACGCCCATCCCCCAATGGTGTTGACGCCATGCAGGGGGCATATCTTGGCCCGGAATTTTCGCGCAACGATATCATGCGCATTGTACGCCGGTTCAACGCACCCCACAAGGAATACACCAATACCAACGAGCTGTATTCTACAGTAGCACAGCACCTTGCAGACGGTGCAGTGGTTGGCTGGTTTCAGGGCCGAATGGAATACGGCCCACGAGCCCTGGGTGACAGGTCTATTCTTGGCGACCCCAGACGGCCAGAAATGCAAAAAAAACTGAATCTCAAAATCAAATTCCGCGAAGGGTTCCGCCCTTTTGCGCCATCAGTGCTTGAAGAATACTGCGCCGAGTGGTTTGATCTTGAGCCCATGTCGCCCTACATGCTGGTTTGCGCCCCGGTGGCGCAAAAGCACCGCACCCCCCTGCCAGACAACGTGCGTGAGCTGCCGCTCTACGATCGCCTGTACCTGCAACGGTCTACGGTTCCGGCCATTACTCACGTTGATGGCTCTGCCCGTATTCAAAGCGTGTCGCGCAGCACCAACCCCCGCTATTGGGGGCTTATTGACACTTTCAGGCGCGAACAGGGTTGCCCAATGGTTGTGAACACAAGCTTTAACGTGCGCGGCGAACCCATCGTCTGCACGCCGCTTGACGCATACACCTGCTTTATGCGCACAGAAATGGACTATCTTGTGCTTGGCGACATGGTTTTTGACAAGCGTGACCAGCCAGAGTGGCAGGAAAATGTAGACTTCAAGTCCATTTTTACTCTCGACTGACACCATTCGGCATAGCCAGTACACATTCAATCTAGGGCAGAATTCCAGTGGAGGAGTTCTGCCCTTATTTTTTACTTTTTTCTGGTGATTCAAACCTGCAACATGTGTATTGCTTCATAGTATGTGATTTGATTATTGATATTATTAATCAAGATTTGAAAATTGTTGCTGCCTAATAAAATATTGTATAAATTGAAAATATATATTGATTATAACCATACAATCAATATGCCATCAGCTCATTGCACAGTACGATACTGCACAGTGGAGAAAAAGTGGAATTACATATTCCAACAATATTTGTAATGCTCATTGCTGGCTGTATAACGCTTGCAGTGTCTGCTCTTGCGGCTTCAGAAAAGCATGCAGGTGATGGCTTGCGAGAATGGGGTATGGCTCTTTGTGTGCATGCCACTAGCTACATACTCTTTGCCTTGCGCGGCAGTATTCCTGATTTTTTATCAATTGTGTGTGCAAACAGCTTCTTTTCCATTTCGTATGCCATTTTTTTCTATGCAATTCATGTCTTCATGGGCATTCGGCCCCGCAAGTCATGGATTCTTTGGGGGCCGCCCCTGCTGATGACCCTGGGGGTTCTTGCTGTACTTGAGCACACCACCCTCCGCGTTTTATGGGTCAACGCAATGCTCTTTTTTCAGGGCTTGCTGGTTGCGCACCTTCTGCTGACCCATAAATTTGATTTTCCCGTGCGGGGCCGGTACCTGATGGTATTTGGCATTGCGCTGTCACAAGTGGCGCTTGCATGGAAGTTTTACGTCGGCCTTGCAGCGCCAGAGCAGGTGCAGAGCATTTTTCTAACCTCGCCAGTACAGCTGACCCTGTACCTCATTACCTTTATCTCTCTGGTCATGGTATCCAGCGGCTTTGCGCTTATGGCCAAAGAACGGTCAGACGCTTCACTGCGCAGGGCTGCCCTGCTTGATGGCCTGACCGGGTGCTGGAACCGCGTGCGCATAGAAGAAATTTTACAACATGAGCTGGATCTCATGCGTCGCTATGGCCACCCTGCGGCCTTGTTGATGCTGGATCTGGACAAGTTCAAGCAGATCAACGACCAGTTTGGGCATCTTGCTGGCGATGAAGTTCTGCGCGGCTTTGGCAGGCTGCTGCGCACAGACATTCGTGCAACCGATGTGCCTGGCCGTTGGGGCGGCGAAGAATTTATCGTTGTCTTGCCTTCGTCCACGTTTTTTGACGCTGTAACCCTAGCGGAGCATCTACGCGAGCGTTTGATGAACCTTAACTTTTCATTTGGCGCAATCGTTACAGCAAGCATTGGCGTAGCTGCCTGTAGGCCAAAAGACACAATCGATGACTGGATCAAAAGGGCAGACCAGGCCCTCTACAGGGCAAAGGTAAACGGACGCAACCAGGTAATGGTTGAAGACCTGAACGGCAGCATCGAGAATTATCTGAGTAGTGCTACGCGCACGTTGCACCTGCAATGGAGCAAAACCTACGAATGCGGACTTCCAGAAATTGATCATCAGCACCGCAATCTGTTTGCAAAGGCAAATCAACTGCTGCAAATGAACGGTAAGGATGCCAACAAAGAAAATATTGCTGTTATAATTAAAGAACTGCTTGAAGAAACAGTTGCTCATTTTGCGTATGAAGAACAGATTCTTGAACAGTTATCCCATCCAGAAACTTCTGTGCATGCGCTTTCACACCGGCGTCTGCTGGATAAAACAAACATTCTTTTGGATAAACTACAGCGTGGCAGTGCAGATCTTGGTGCCCTGCTCCATTTTATGATTTATGAGCTCACGGCCCAGCACATCATGATTGACGACAGGTGCTTTGGAAAAATCAGTTTTTCAGAGCTACCGTCTGCGCAAAAGCAAAACGGGCGAGCGCCTGAATAACAGACACTCACCCGCCACAACCGCGCAACAGCACGCCCGCGATCAGTACAGAATCGGCTAAACCCTTTGCCTGCTCTGCCGCACAAAGCAGCCCACAAGGCCCAGCATGCATGCGGGCACAATCCAGCCAAGGCCCACTGCCTCAAAAGGCAGATAAGCTGTCAGCTTTACGGGCAGGCCAAAGCCTTCCAGCACGCTCATGCCACTGCTGAGCAGCGCGCCGACAGTGGCAAACCGAAATACATTGTCGTTGCTTATGTGCCTGTCAAAAAGCGAAAGCACTATCACAACCAGGGTTCCGGGATACAAAAAGGTGAGTATGGGCGCGGCAAAGGCAATAATGCTGTCGAGCCCCACGTTTGAAACCACCATGCTGAAAAGCCCGGTGCACACAGCCACGCATTTGTAGCTTAGCCGGCCCTTGCTGAACTGTGAGATAAAGGTTCCTGTTGTGCCAATAAGGCCCACAGCCGTTGCCATGCACGAAACACTCATAACCAGTGCCAGCACCACTATGCTGGCGCGGCCAAACAGCCCACCCACCAGATAAGCCGCCAGCGCGCCTTTTTCCGTATCTGCCGGATACAGACCAGAGCCTGTAGCCCCCAGATAGCACAGCCCGCCGTAGATGACGAACAATAACGCACCGGCCACAAGGCTTGAAAGCCCAACAGAAAGCGCTTTTTGGCTGCCAGAAGTATAGCCCTTGTTTTTCAGGGCGCTCACAATCACAAAGCCAAACACCAGCGAGGCCATCACATCAAGGGTCTGATATCCTGCCAGAATGCTGTTCCAGGCCACGTTGGCATCGTGCACAGAGGGATTGATTTCGCCCAGAGGCCAGGCCACGGCGGCGATAACAATCAGAATAAAGCCACCAATCTTGATGGGGGACAGATAGCGGGCAATGGCGTCGACCATATTGGATTCGCGGTAGGCCAATATGGTTGAAATGCCAAAAAATACTACAGAATAAAGCACTTTGGCCAGTGTAATGCCCTTGGAGGAATAGCCCAGCGGCGCAAACGAAATGGCAAAGGCAGTTGCCCCTGTGCGAGGAATGGCCAGCATGGGCCCAATGCACAAAATGATGGCGCTCATCATAAGCATGGCCGGAACACCGCCAAGCCTGTGCAACAGGCCTTCCTTGCTGTCTATGCAGTCAGATGCAAGCATGGCGTAGATGGTCAGCAGCGCAAGCCCCACGTCTGCCGCATAGTAGCACAAAAATCCGGTAAACCACTGGTTACCGGCTGTAAGGCCGATATAGAGTGGAAAAACAACATTTCCAGCCCCAAAAAACATGGAGAACAGCGCAGCACCAACTATAAATGAGTCACGCACAAGTTTTTTGTTCATACAATTCCAATAATAAATGTAGGATCAGCCAGTATCGTGCACCCCGGCTTTTTTGCCAAAGCGTCAGCCGCCGCATCAAATAACAGAATGCAGCACGCCTTGCCATACACTTGCGCATAATTTTTTCTGGCCCTGCCATATCTACAAGCATCGCAAACAAAAACCTTGAGGTTACGACCACATACAAAGCGGCCCAACTGTGGTGCAACAGTTGGGCCGCAACAGCAAGCAGCCGGGGTTGGCGGCAGCTTACAGCAGTATTTTTCTCAAGCTATTTGGGCACAGCCAGAATAACCTGCGAGGCCTTCACAATGGCGGTAACCTTTTTGCCGGCTTCAAGCCCAAGATTCTTGATGCTGCCCATGGTCACGATGGAAGCAATGGAAGCGCCGCCGGGCAGGTCAACGATGACTTCGGCATTGACAGCGCCGGGGGTGACCTTGCTCACAGTGCCAGCAAACTGGTTGCGTGTAGAGAGCAGATACTTGTCCGCATCATTCATCAGCAGCACAAAGCTGGCCTTGATAAGGGCCAGTGCGCTGGCACCTGGCTTGAGGCCAAGATTGTTGGTGCTCACCTTGGTGATGGAGGCAACAATGTTAATGCCGCCTTCAACAGCCAGTTCCACTTCATCATTCACTGCGCCAGAGTTTACAGCAACAACCTTGCCGCTAAAAACGTTTCTTGCACTGGTTTCCATATTATTCTCCTGTAGTTGTGCGGAGTAATTATCATATTACATGGGGGGAGGTATTCCTCCGCATTGCATGGATCGACCTTACAAGGTCTGCCCATAAAAAGCTAACCCCACACTGTATAACATGAAATAATTATTTTTTTCTGTGATTATATGCAGTTAGATGTTCTCTATTTTACATAAAAGCGTGATTAACAAGATTTTTTTTATTTTTTCTTCTCCGTGCCTATGCAAGGGGGGACATTTGCCTCCCGCACATACAGCCACGCACCAGATGACAATTTTTTAAAGACACCGTACCATGCCAGCCGTGTGCCGCAAGGCAACGCGCCCGCAGCCCCCATGCTGCACCTGCATTAGCATGCTGTTGCACCCTGCCGGGGCCTCGGCGCACCATAAATTATTCGTCCCTTTGCCAATAGTGGAGAACGCATGAATACATTTGATGTTGTAGTAATCGGTGGCGGGCCGGGCGGCTCCAAGGCCGCTGGCATACTTGCCCGGGGTGGAAAATCCGTTGCTCTGGTTGAAGGCAGCCATATGGGGGGCGTGTGCCTCAACTGCGGCTGCATCCCCACCAAATTGCTGCTTGGCGCCACCGCGCCCAAGGGTCTTTTGCGGGGGCTGGAACGCCAGCGCGTAGCCAAGGGCACAATTGAAGTGGATTACGATGCCCTGCAAAAACGTATTCAGCGCTTTGTAAAGGGATCAGCCCAAGCCCTGAGCAAGAACCTTGAGCAGCTTGGCGTGACCCTTATGGAAGGCCATGCCGTTTGCACCGGCCCCAACGAAGTGCTGGTTACAGGCGAGGACGGCAACAGCCAGACCCTGCAAGCGCAGCACATCATTCTGGCGGGCGGTTCGCGCTCTGCGGCCTTTCCCGGCATGGCTCCCGACCACGATGCCGTACTCGACAGCACCGACATGCTGCGCATTGCCGCCGTGCCCGAGAGCCTGATTGTGGTGGGTGCTGGGGCCATTGGCCTTGAAATGGCCGACTTTTTCAGCGCCATGGGCAGCAAGGTGACAGTAGTGGAAGCCGCGCCACACCTTGCCCCCACCGAAGATGCCGACATCGGTCAGGAAATGGCCAAGCTGCTGGGCAAAGCCGGCATAACCTGCATCAGCGGTATCAAGGCCACTTCGCTCACCACCAGCAACGGCATGGCCATGCTGACGCTGGAAGATGGCCGTGAGCTTACGGCTGCCAAAGCCCTTGTGGCTGTAGGCAGAACCCCCAACACCTATGGCCTTGGTGCAGAAAGCGCTGGTTGCGCGCTTAAGGCACGCGGATATGTGGCCGTAGACGACTACCTTATGGCTGCGCCCACAGTGTACGCCATTGGCGACATCAACGGGCAAACCCTGCTGGCCCATGCGGCTGAACACCAGGGAGCCTATGTGGCGCAGCACATTCTTGGCACGCAAACGGCCCCCTATATTTCCGGGCCTGTGCCTTCGTGCGTATACGGCAGCCTCGAAATCATGCGCGTGGGCATCACGGCCAAACAGGCACTGGCCCTTGGCGGCGAGGTAACCGTTGCAAAGGCCCAGCTCATGGGCAATGCCATCGCACAGGCTGGCGGCGATGCCTCTGGCTTTGTAAAGGTTGTGTGGCACAATGAAACTCTGGTGGGTATTGCCGCACTGGGGCACGGGGTATCGCACCTTGTTACAGCCGCGCAGTTGCTGCTTTTGGGGCAATACCACGGTGATGCCCTGCACAGCTTCATGTTTGCCCACCCCACCCTGGATGAAGCCCTGCACGCAGCGCTCGAAGCACCCAGGGAGGTTGTCAGCGCCTAGCCGCTCAACTCCCTTTCTGCTCAATTTTCTCCGATCTGAGCACATATCTGGGCCCAGATATGTGCTCAGATCAGTGCCCGAATCTGGCTCCAATCTAGTCCCCGGTCAGCGTCATGCTGGCCGGGGTTTTTCTTGCCTTTTTCAATTATCAAATATCAGATTAAGTATTGTGTAAAATTCTTGTCAAACTGCAATGCCTGGTCTATGGTCGTAATGTTTACGTTCGATTTATGCGGAAATTTTTTGGTGCAATCCTTATCCCCCCATTCAGGAGAGCAAAATGGCCTATGTGGAACATGTGTTAAGTAATCTTAAAGAAAGATATCCTCACGAGCCTGTTTTTTTGCAGGCTGTGCAAGAAGTGTTGCAAAGTTTGCAACCCATACTTTGCAAAAAGCCAGAATATGCAAAAATGAAAATACTTGAGCGGATTACGGAACCAGAGCGTTGCGTTTCCTTCCGCGTACAGTGGATGGACGATTCCGGTCAGGTGCAGGTTAACCGTGGCTACCGGGTTCAGTTCAACTCTGCCATTGGCCCCTTCAAGGGCGGGCTGCGCTTTCACCCCAGCGTGAATCAGGGGCTGCTGAAATTTCTTGGTTTTGAGCAGATATTCAAGAACTCTCTCACCGGCCTGCCCATTGGCGGGGCAAAGGGCGGCTCTGATTTCAATCCCAAGGGCAAGTCCAAGATGGAAATCATGCGCTTTTGTCAGGCCTTTATGACCGAGCTTTGCACCCACATTGGCGCGACTGTGGACGTGCCCGCAGGTGACATTGGCGTGGGTAGCCAGGAAATCAGCTTTCTTTTTGGCCAGTACAAGCGCCTCACACGGCGCTATGAGGGCGTGCTTACCGGCAAAAACCTGCTTTTTGGCGGTTCGCTAGCGCGGCCCGAGGCCACAGGTTACGGGGCTGTGTACTTTGCCCAGGCCATGCTTGAAGCGCTGGGCAAAAATCTTGAAGGCAAGGTATGCACTGTTTCCGGCGCGGGCAATGTTGCCATCCACTGTTGCGAAAAGCTCATTCAGGTGGGCGCAAAGCCTGTTACGGTTTCAGACTCTTCGGGCATGATTTATGACGCGGAAGGTATCAGGCTGGATATGCTCAAGCAGGTGAAGGAAATCGAACGTAAACCGCTCACCCGCTATGCGGAACTGGTCTCTACCGCCACCTACACGCCCGTAAAGTCCTACCCCCAGGGGCGCAATGCTGTATGGAGCGTGCCCTGTTTTGCGGCTTTTCCGTGTGCGACGCAAAACGAACTGAACCTTGCAGATGCCGAAACACTGTTGGCCAATGGCTGCGCCTGCGTGGCCGAAGGCGCAAACATGCCCGCAACGCTCGACGCGGTGCACGCCTTCATTGCCTCTGGCATCGCCTATGGCCCTGCCAAGGCTGCCAATGCGGGCGGTGTTTCGGTGAGCCAGCTTGAAATGGCACAAAACGCCAGCATGCAGCGCTGGACATTTGAAAAGGTGGACAACCAGCTGCGCCACATCATGTACGACATCCACCACAATGCCGCTGCTACAGCCGCAGAATTCGGCCATGCTGGCAATCTGGTTATGGGCGCGAATATAGCGGGCTTCCGCAAGGTGGCCGACGCCATGCTCGCCCTGGGCCTGTAGCACATGCCTGTGCCTGCCCTGAGTGCTTGGGCAGGTAAATTGGGGCATGCAAAAAGCCTGTTGCGTGGTGATGTCTGAAGAGGCGACACCCGCGCAACAGGCTTTTTATGTAGTAAAAAGTACAGCCAGTTAATCAGATGGACGTGAGGCATCACCTTGCCCAAGGGGACGCTGCATAAGCACAATATCCACCCACTGCCCCAGCTTGAAGCCCACGCTGCGCAGCACGCCCATATGCTGAAAGCCAAAACTGGAATGCAGGGCAATAGAGCCAGCGTTACCGCTGTGCCCCACTACGGCGATCATCTGCCGCCACGGCCCCTGTTCGCAGCGGGCAAGCAGCTCTTGCAGCAGGGCGCGGCCAATACCCCGGCCATGACAGTGCGCATCTACATAGATGGAGTCTTCGAGGCAGTAGCGAAAGGCAGAGCGCGTGCCGTAAGGCCCCGCATAACAATAGCCCACCACAGCCCCGCCCTGACGCGCCACCAGAAAAGGCAGGCCAAGCGCCAGCACGGCTTCGTGCCGGCGGGCCATTTCGTCCACGCTTGGCGGCTGTTCTTCAAAGGTTGCCAGCCCCTGCAACACATGCGGGGCATAGATGGCCTGCACGGCGGCCATATCCTGCGGCCGTGCGCTCTCTACAACAACATTGGCGGCGCTGACCCCGCCCGATACCGGGAATAACGTATCCATCGCGCATCATCCTGCCTTGCGGCCAAAGCTAGGGGCTACCAGCCGTTGAGGTGAATCTTGCTTTCGTTGAAGCGCTCTGCCTCGCTAAAGGGCTGGGCGGGATGCCCCATGACCACAAGACCGAGCATGTTGATCTGCGCCGGAACCTTGAGCAGCTCGCGGATAGGCTCCACGCGGTCTTCAAAGGGATACATGCCGCACCATACTGTGCCAAGGCTCAAGCCGCGCGCGGCGATAAGCATATTTTCAAGAGCGGCGCTGCAATCTTGCTGCCAGTAACCGGGCGACTTGGATTCTTCGGGGTTGGCGCATACAACCACAACCACGGGAGCCTCTGCGGCCATTTTGGCATAGGGGTGCCGCTCGGCAATGGCCGACAGCAGGCCCGCATCGCGCACCACAACAAAATGCCAAGGCTGTTTGTTGTGCGCGCTGGGGGCGCACATGGCCGCCTTGAGCACAAGCTGCAAATCGGCATCACTCACGGGCTCGTCGGTAAACTTGCGTATGCTGCGGCGGGTAAACAGGGCTTCAAAAACATCCATAACCAACTCCTTGTCTGTTGCGGCCAAACCTTTCGCATCCTGCTGAAATACCAAGGTATGTTATTCAAAAAAACGGTTGCAGGTGCCCACATCCGCGCCACAGGTGTAGCACACACCAGGCCAACAAACAAAAGCCCCCTTTCAGTCCCGGTTCAATCGGGTGAAAGGGGGCTGAGTGCTAACCAGATGCCCGACAGGTCAGGCTGGCTTACATTCTAGCTCATATCCCAGTTGGGGTACATGGTCCAGATGCCGCAGGGGCAGATGCCAGAGCATATGCCGCAACCAATGCAGCGGGCAGGGTCAGAGACGTACTCAAATCCGCCGCCAGCTGTTTCCTTGCGGTCAATAGCCTTTTCCGGGCAGGATTTGAGGCACATTTTGCAATCGCGGCATGTACCACAGCTCACGCAGCGGGAGAATTCATCCTGCGGCGTGGGCAGTTCACGGTCGTGGCACTTGGCAAAATAGGCCGTGTGCAACCGGGTAGAAGGTACAAGCTGTTTCTTTTCAGGCGTATAGCTTTCGCCCTTTACCCATGCATCGGCAGCAAGGGCGGCATCGCGACCAGTGCCGATGGCGTGCACCAGCAAGCCGGGCTTGATCACGTCGCCAACGGCGAACACGCCGTCCATAATGCTGAGATCGGGCTTGGGCACGATCCATTCGCGGAACTTTTCCAGGCCTTCCGGCAGGAAGGAAAGGTCGGGCGATTCACCAATGGTGATGATGACCATCTTGCCGGGAATGAGCGTGCCTTCCTGACTGATGATGCCATTGTCGGTAACTTCCTTGGTCTGCACAGGCCAGACAAGCTTGCCGCCAAGGGCTTCAACGTGCTCGATTTCGTGGGCAAAGGCTGCGGGCTTCTGCACGTCGATGCAGGTCACCTGCTTTGCACCCATGGCGTATGCGCCCACAGCTGCGTCCATACCCGCGTTGCCGCAACCGATAACAATCACGCTGTCGGGCACGGCAGGCTTTTCACCCTTGTTGACGGCCTTCAAAAAGTCGATACCAGCCACGATTTTTTCGTGTCCCGGCCAGGGGAAGATGCGCGGCACGTGTCCGCCGGTGGCAACCACCAGGGCGGCGTGCTTTTTGCGCAGTTCCGCAAACTTTTTGGCATCCACAGGGCAGTTGTTCACAAAGGTCACGCCCATGTCTTCAATGCGCTTGAGCTCCTTGCGCAGAAGGTCATGGTTGAGACGGGCACGGGGAATGACCTGCTCGAGCTTGCCGCCCATGACAGAATCAGCTTCGTACACGGTCACATCGTGGCCCATGCGGGCAAGCTGCCAGGCCGCCGTAAGGCCGCCCACGCCGCCGCCGATAACACCGATGTGTTTGCCGGTGCGGGTTTTGGGCTTTTCTACCTTAACCTCGGCAGAGAAGGAACCAAGCTTGCCGATCTGCACGGGGCTGTCGAGATCGGTGCGTGTGCAGCTCTGCATGCAGGGGTTGGGGCACACGCTGCCGCACACAGAACCGGGAAACGGCGTGTAATCCAGCACCATGCGGTAGGCCTCGTCCACATTTCCTTCACGCAGCAGATTAAGTCTGCGCTGGGTGGGAATGGAGGCGGGACAGTTGAATTCACAGGGCGCGGCAAAAGCTGCGTTTTGCCACATGGGAACACGCAGACGGTAATCACCGCGCGCCACCAGCCCGCTGACCATAAAGTCGTCGGGGGCAACGTCGCTGAAAATACCGTTGGTGATCCACTCCTTGCTGCGGAACTGCCCAAGGCTCACTACTTCCTTCTGGCCGCGTTCCTCATACATGAGAGGGGTGATTTTACGCCACTGGCTCCAGTCGCACAATTCATTGCGCAGGCTTGGCTGGTCAATGGCCATCAAAAAGTCGTCAAGGCCCGTATCAAGCCAGGCAATGTCTTCGTGGTCCAGTTCGTTAACGCGCACGTCCTTGGGCAGCTGGCCCACGGGTCCGCGAAAATAAACCGCGCCGCCCACCATGCCTACGCAGGGACGTTCGCCCATTACAGAGTCAAGGCCCTGGCAGTCGTGCCCACAGACAACAGCCTTGCCGCCGCCCATGAACTCAAACGAAAAGCTGCCCACGCTCTGTAGCACCCACAGTTCGGGGGCGTCATAGAGGGGGTCGTGCTTCATGAGCGAGCCAGTGCGTGTACCCGCGCGGCCACCCACGTACACCGTGCCCGCAGCAGCGCAGTGGGCCGCCGTATCGCCCGCGTCGCCGCGCACCACAATGCGCCCGCCCGCGTTCAACCAGCCCACGTCTGCCGAGGCAGAGCCTTCGACCAGAATCTCGGTATTGGGCAGGCACATGGAGCCCACACGCTGACCGGGGTTTTTAACCTTGAAGGTAAGCTTTTTGCCTTCCTTGTTCCAAAGGGGGCCGCCGATATCGTGCTGGCCCGAGGCCTCAATATAAAAGTCAGTCTCGCCCTTCTCTACTGCGGCTTCAATAGCCAGCAGCAGGTCCTGGGTGGACATGCGCTTGTGTTCGTCTACCGTGCTAACGCGCAGCATGTTCTGCTCCTCGCCAATGTCTAACAGGCGTACTGGATATCCAGCTTGTCGGCCACAGCCTTGTCCGTGGTAACCAGGGCGTCGGAGCGCCCAACCGGCAGCGAACTGTTGCCCACAGGGGCCAGCAGCTTGCGCAGTTCGGAGTCAAAGGCCAGCATGTAGTCCACAATGTTCTGTGCGCCCCTGTCCACATCAAGCCTTTTGACCAGACGCGGATCCTGGGTGCATATGCCCGTGGGACATTTGCCGGTGTTACAGGCATTGCAGCGGCCATGTTCATTGCCGATGCAGCCCAGCAGCTGAATGAGAATCTTGCCAATGATGACACCGTTGGCACCAAGGCAGATCATCTTGAAGGCATCTGCCGCCGCGTTGCCGGTAAGGCCGATACCGCCGCCCGCCCACAGGGGAATCTGCCCCTGAAGACCTTGGGCCACGGCTGCCATGTAGCAATCGCGCAGCTTGGAAACAATGGGATGCCCCGTATGCTCAAGCGAAACCTCGTTGGCTGCGCCAGTGCCGCCCTGAATGCCGTCCATAAAGAAACCGCCGCAGATCTTGTAGGGGTCGCGCAGCAGGTTGTTGTAAACGGAAACAGAGGTCGCCGAAGCAGCGCACTTGATGGCAACCGGCACGCGGAAGCCAAAGGCGGCGTTGAGCGAAAGGTGCATTTTCTGCACCGATTCTTCAATGGAGTACAAGCCCTGATGGTTCGGCGGCGAATGCAGGGTTGCCTTGGGTACGCCGCGAATGGCCTGAATATGCGGGGCCACCTTTGCAGCGGGCAGCAGGCCGCCATCGCCGGGCTTTGCGCCCTGGCCAATCTTGATCAGCACACCAGCGGGGTCGGTCTTCATGCGGGGCATGGCCTTGATGATGCGGTTCCAGCCAAAGTGGCCAGAGGCTATCTGCAAGATCATGTACTTGAGCTGATCCGATTCCAGCAGCTTGATGGGCATACCGCCCTCGCCCGAGCACATGCGCACAGGCATGCCGCACTTTTCATTAAGATAGGCGGCAGCAAGGGCAATAGCCTCCCACGCGCGGGTAGAAAGCGCGCCAATGCTCATGTCGCTGAAGATGGCGGGGTAAATCCAGTGCACCGGGGGCGTGCGCTCGGTCAACACAAGACTGTCGCCATCCACACGCAGGGGCAGTTCTTTGGCAAGCATAACGCGGCCAAGGGGCGAGCGAATATCAAAGGTGTGGCGCTCGGAATCCAGCGCGGGGTCGGTCATCTGGCTGATGCGGCCCACAAAGATGGAATCGAGCGTGCGCGGGGGGTTCAGGTTGGTGCGCCCGCCCCGCTTGACCGGGCCGTGCTGGCGCGCCAGCACATTGAAACGCGTGTCCTGATTGCGCACAGGTTTGATGGCTGCGTTGGGGCATATCTTTTCGCACATGCCACAACCAACGCAGGCATTGGGAATGCTGGCCTTTTGCATAATGACCGGCCGCGCAGAATGCTCTTGCGTGGGGTCGGGAAATGCCTTGCGTGAAAGCGTGATGCTGCGGCGCATCATGCCCACTTCAATGGCGTTAAAAGTACACGCCGCCACGCACGAGCCGCACATGGTGCACAAATCGGGGCGGTATTCTATCTTCCAGCGCAGGTCGTTAACGCTGACGTCCTGAGTTCTTACTGATTCCATCGCTGCACCGCCAAATCGTTGTCAATAACCACCATCTCCCGCTCATGGGGGTAGATATCTTTAGTGATGTCGCGGTCGGGCATGATGGCGTTCAGACCGCAGACCTCGGAGGCGATAGCCACCATTTCCGAGTTTCCGCCCACAACAACAGGCCGCAGCTTTTTTGAGTCGCAGCAGGTAATCATCTTGCCGTCGGGCAGAAGGCCGATGATGGTGTTGGGGCCGTTGATCTCAAGATGTGCAAGGGATTCACGGATAAGATTCAGCACCTTGCGGTCGGCACGCTGCTCTGCCTCCACAAAAGGCAGGGGCGTGATAACGTGCTTGTAATACTTGATGGGCCAACGCAGCTCATGCAAAACATAGTGCAGTGTGTACAAAAAGTTTTGCGAGTCGGATTCAAAACCCACATAACCTCTGTGCAGCGACCGTTGAAATTCTTTGTTTTTGGTAAAAAACGTGTTTTCACCATTGGCACATACGGTGTATCCCTGCAAAAAGAAGGGATGCGCTGCGTATCGTACAATTGCATAGTTGGTGTTTTGACGGCACTGGGTAACGATGTTACGCGCAGTAAGACGGCCATCGTTGTTCCATAGTCGAAAATAGACAGCTATGTCGGCAGGATCGCCAATTTCTTTAAGGGTCAGCACATCAGGCCAAAAGGAATAGACAAAACCATTCTGCTTCTCGGCCAGTAAATCCCGCAGTTCAAGACGCGTGTCCAGCAGCAGGTCTTCGCGTTCTTCCTGACTACGGCTGCGGTATTCCTCAGGGTAGTCGTAGTTGCGAAACACATATCGGGGCATGGCCTTGATTTTAAGGCCGGGGCGCTTGTCCACTTCGGGGACCCACTGAGCCACCTGAACAAAACCCTTTTCTTCCATATAATCGTTGACCAGTTGCACACCCTCGGGGGTGCAGGCCAATGAAAGCAGGGGTTTGTCCTTGTAGTGGCTAAACACGCCTTCCAGATCCTGCATAACCATAGCAAAACCTGAATTGTCATGCCCTTCCTGCTGCGGCAGCATTAGATTGAGCGCCATAGAGGGGGGTACGGGCGTCTTGCTCTTGATGGAACCAATTCTGCACATAGCTGATAACCTCAGGAAAATGCGTCAGTTGAAGACCAGCCGCAAGCAGGGCTACAATAGACGCAATGACCCACATAATTTGGGGTGCAAAGTTGACAGACCTTTTGGCGTTGTCAGAAGACGTGGCCAAAACGCACCACAAGCCGAAGCAATAGGACTGTCAAAAGACAGCCTCTGCGCTCCAACCGGCGGGCCCACACTGGCGGTTGCGTTAGGCCTCTGGCGCAGGGGGGAAAATGAGTTTGCTACAAACTTTTGCGATGGGCAAGAATAAATTGCCCTCTCAATGCAAAAATACCAGCAGCACACCGCAGTGCACTAATTTGTTGTAAACGGATTATTTATCCAATAAAGAATATATGTTTACCTTGATCTAGGGTTGGACACATTTTTTTACAAAAATGGCATATTGCCATAACAATTTATTGGCAGTGGCCGATATTTCATTTAGTGTAGAGCATACAAGGCCTCTAAAAATCAAAAAAAAATCATGAACGTATATGGCGTGTTCACTGTCTAGATATAGACAAGCATCGTGTGAGGTTAAAGATGAATGTCAGAATGTGGCTTGTTACCCTTTGCTGTGGTTTTGTTGTGGGCATGGCGACTCTTTTTTTCACAAGCACCCACATGGCCACACTTGTATTTACAGAAGTAACAATCCCTCAACTTTCGACTGCCTTGCAGTCAAAATATGAGTATGGCCTAAAAAGTGTTGTCGATGTGGCGGCACAAGATATTGCTGACCGCCTCAAGGGCGTTACTGACCCCAAGGAACAGTATGCGCTTATTGAAAAATACACGGACTATCAGCGCTTTTTTCCTAAGGACGAAGGCTATCTCTTTACCTACAAAACCGATGGTGTTCGCGTAAATGTGCCCACCAACAAATCTCAGAATGGTAAAAATGTTATAGACCTTAAAGATACGGATGGTGTGTTTTTCATCCGTGAGCTTATCGAAGCTGCCAAAAAAGGCGGCGGTTTTGTAGCCTACCGCTTTGACAAGCCCGGCGCTGGCGTGCAGCCCAAGCTTGCCTACACACGCATGATTCCTGGAACAGACGTTATAATCGGCACAGGCGTGTACATTGACAGCGTAGAGGCCGAACGCAACCGTGTGGCCAGCCTGGTTTCAGAACGCAATGATCATTATGATCAGCTTGAGCTGCTCATCTGTTCCATCGTGCTTGCCCTTATTCTGGGCTTTGCCTGGCTGATCACGCGCATCATCTGCGTGCCCCTGCGACAAATTACAGTTGAGGCCGAAAAGGTCGCACAGGGTCAAGAGGCCGCGCTGCCAGAGCTCAAGGCGTCCTGTCCGCTTGAAATCCGCAGACTTAACAGCTCACTTGGCATGATGATCGAGAATCTGCATGGCCGCATTAAAGAGGCGGCAGACAAATCACGTCAGGCGGACGAAGCCCTTGGTCACGCCAAGGTGGCGCAGGCAGCCGCCGAAGAAGCCAAGCTGCGTGCAGAATCGGCCCGCAGGGAAGGCATGCTGGCAGCCGCGCAACAGCTCGAATCCATTGCCGAGGCGCTCTCCTCTGCTTCACACGATCTTTCGCACCAGATTAAGCGGTCGGACGAAGGAGCCGAGGAATCTTCCAAGCGTCTGGCCGGTGCTGCCACAGCCATGAATGAAATGAACGCCACAGTGCAGGATGTGGCCCGTAACGCAGGCCTTGCCTCCAGCGCCTCGCTTGAAACCCGCGACAAGGCACTTGCTGGCGCAAAGGTTGTGCAGGACGCCGTAAACAGCATCACAGAAGTGCAAAGCCACTCTCTTTCGCTTAAAGAAGACATGACCCGCCTGAGCGAACACGCCCAGGCCATCAACCAGATCATGGGCGTTATTTCAGACATTGCCGACCAGACCAACCTGCTGGCCCTGAACGCCGCCATTGAAGCTGCACGCGCTGGCGATGCTGGCCGTGGTTTTGCCGTGGTGGCAGATGAAGTGCGCAAGCTGGCCGAAAAGACCATGGTTTCAACCAGCGATGTGGCCAAGGCCATTCAGGCTATTCAGGACAGCACCGCCAAGAGCATGAAGGGCGTGGAAAACGCGGTGAGCTCCATCGGCGTTGCCACGGGGCTTGCCGGGCAATCTGGCGAGGCCCTGCAAGGTATTGTGGAAGTGGTTACGGCCACGGCTGATCAGGTCAATGCCATTGCCGCCGCCAGCGAAGAACAGTCTGCTGCCAGCGAAGAAATCAACCGCAGCATTGATGAAGTTAACGAAGTTTCGCGCATTACGGCAGAGGCCATGAATCAAGCTTCCACGGCAGTGGCCGACCTTACCGAGCAGGCCAAAAAGCTCGCGGCCCTTATTCAGGATATGAAGCAAGGTTAAACCGCACATTCACCAGACAGTTTGAGAGGTTCCCGGTTTGCACAACAGAGCGTAGGCCGGGAACTTACTTTATTGGGGTTGAGGGCACAGTACAGGATACGGTGTTCAGACCGCCATGCTGCACACAACTTCAAACGGTTCTTGCATTTTTGCCTGCAACAAGCCACATTTGCCTAAAGCGATGCACCAGCAGACACACTGTGGGGACTGCGCATGCCCCCCTTGGCCTGAATCCGAAAGCATGCATCGTAGCGTTGGTTCTTTTCGGGAAACCTCTATGAAAAACCGCATCCTCATCCTGGTGGTAATGCTCTTGTGTGCCTGTGCCCGTCCCGTATCCCGGCATGAAACATCTGCCGACACCCTAGCATCCACCAAGTACGGCGAGGTGCAGGGGTTTGTTGCCTCTGGCGTCAAAACATGGCTGGGCATTCCCTATGCCGCGCCGCCCGTGGGCGAGCTGCGCTTTAGGCGCAACCAGCCGCCGCAACCCTGGCAAGAAGTTAAAAAGTGCGTGGCCTTTGGCAACAAGCCCATACAGTACATGAACATGTTTGGGCTTGAGCGCTCGCGTGTGCCCGCCAGCGAAGACTGTCTGTACCTTAACGTTTGGGCCCCGCTGGCTGCCGCAAAGGATGCCAAGCTGCCGGTTTTCGTATGGATTTATGGCGGCGCGTACCACATGGGCGAGGGCAGCGACCCCATGTACGACGGCGCATCCTTTGCCCGTGATGGCGTGGTCTTTGTCAATTTCAATTACCGCGTCGGGCCGTTGGGCTTCTATGATTTTTCCATGTACGGAAGCAGGTTTGAATCCAACTGCGGAGTGTCAGACCAGATTGCCGCCCTGCGCTGGGTGCGTGACAACATTGCCGCATTTGGCGGCGACCCCAACAACGTTACCATAGCGGGCGAATCTGCCGGCGGCACGGGCGTGTACAACATGCTTGCAGCGCCAGCAGCCAGGGGGCTTTTTCAAAAGGCCATTGCTGAAAGCGGTGTAACAGGAAATACCGAATCCCGCCGCACGGTTGAGATGAACAATGCCATCTTTTTTGAAAAACTTGGCATCAACCCGCGCACCGACATAAACAAGCTGCTGGATATGCCCGCACAGGACATGCTGGCAGCGGCCACATTCACGCTTAAGGAAGGCCCCCGCCGTCACCCCGGCATCTTTATGCCCGGCCCGGTCAAGGACGACCTGCTGCCCCAGCACCCGTGGGAGGCCCTGGCCCGGGGTAGCGCCCGCGATGTAAAGGTCATTTTGGGCACTAACCGCAACGAGGGCACGCTGTTTGCCCTGCTGGGCCTGCTGCCCAAAGACTGGCAGCAGGTGGAAAAAATGCTGCGCGACAATGACGCGGCCGCACAAATTCCGGCCATTACAGAGCTGTACGCCGACCAGAAGGGCATGAAAAAGATGACCAGCCTTGCGGGCGACCGGGCATTTGTGGTGGATATGGTCAAATGCGCCGATGTGCAAAGCGCCTTTGCCAGCACCTATGTGTACCGCTTTGACTACGCCCCGCTGCTGCCAGAGCTGCTGATGCTGGGAGCGGCCCATTCCACGGAAATATCCACCGCCCTTGCCACCAACGACCACCCCTTCTGGCTGCTCACGCCATCGGCACGGCGCAAGGAGCTTACGCAGTCCATGCACGGGGCGTGGCTCAACTTTGTCAAAACGGGCGACCCCAACGGCGCAGGTATCGCGCCCGTATGGCCGCAGTATGCTCCTGAGCGGCGGCTCACCTATATTTTTGATCAGAGCAACAGTGTGGAATCCAATCCGCACAACAGGGTGTATGAAGTGTGGAAGGATATTCAGCTGTATCAGTAGGTTGAAATGATCAGCATTGACATGCCCGGCCATGCTCCATACCCTTGCAGCACAAATTCAGTTCAAAACCTTCACTGCTGAAGGTAGGAGCAAAACATGACAGATATATCTACCCTGCCCGGCGCAAATTTTTCGCCGGATGTGGACAACATACCCGATGATTGCACCCTTGAGCGCCTGGATGAGCGCCGTTACCTGATTGGCGGCAAGCTGCTTGAATGGAACGGCGCCATGCGCATGGTCACTTCGCCTCTGTATGTGAACGGCGAGCAGCGCGTCATCGGTTCCTGCCCGGAACTGACCGAGGCTGAATCGTTGGCGGCGGTAGAAGCCGTGAGCAAGGCGTGGGACAATGGCCGTGGCGCGTGGCCCACCATGCGGGTTGAAGACCGCATTGCCAGCGTAGAGGAATTTGCCCGCCGCATGACCGCCGTGCGCGAAGAAGTGGTTCGGCTCATGGTGTGGGAAATCTGCAAGCCGCTCAACGATTGCCGCGCCGAATTCGACCGCACCATTGACTACATCCGCGCCACCGTAGACGCGCTTAAAGACCTCGACCGCGCATCCTCGCGCTTTGTGATCGAAAGCGGCATCTACGCCCAGATTCGCCGCGCCCCGCTGGGGCCGGTGCTGTGCATGGGGCCGTACAACTACCCCCTCAACGAAACCTTCACCACGCTTATTCCCGCGCTGATCATGGGCAACCCGGTCATCGTCAAAACGCCGCGCATAGGCAAGCTGCTGTACGCGCCGCTGCTTGAGGCTTTTGCCGAATGCTTCCCTGAGGGTGTGGTGAATATTCTGTTTGGCGACAGGCGCGTGGCCATTCCCGCGCTGGAATCGGGGCGCATCAGCGTGCTGGCCTTTATTGGCTCAAGCAATGCTGCCGATGCCCTGCGCCGTCACCATCCCTCGCCGCACAGGCTGCGCTGCGTGCTGGGCCTGGACGCCAAAAACGCGGGCATTGTGCTGCCCTGCGCAGATATGGATCTGACAGTTTCCGAGGCTGTTACAGGCGCGCTGAGCTTTAACGGCCAGCGCTGCACGGCCCTCAAGATATTTTATGTGCACGCCTCGCGTACAGAGGAATTTTTGGCAAAATTTAGCCAGGCCATTGCCGCCCTGCCCATGGGCCTGCCGTGGATGCCGGGCGTTAAAATCACCCCCCTGCCCGTACCCGGCAAGGTGGACGAACTGCGCGAACTGGTGGACGACGCCCTTTCCAAGGGGGCCCTCATTGCCAACCCGCAGGGCGGAACCTACAACCGCACCCTGTATTATCCCACCCTCATGGCTGGCATTACCGCAGAAATGCGACTGCATACAGAGGAGCAGTTTGCACCGCTCGTGCCCGTGGTTTCGTACAATGACGTATCGGAAGCCGCAGAAGCCGTGATCGCCTCGCCCTTTGGCCAGCAGGCCAGCATTTTTGGCACAGACCCCGATGCCGTGGCCTCGCTCATCGATCCCATGGTCAATCAGGTGTGCCGCGTCAATATCAACAGCCAGTGCCAGCGCGGGCCGGATACCTTCCCCTTCACGGGCCGCAAGGATTCCGCCGAGGGCACGCTCTCGGTCAGCGATGCGTTGCGGGCATTCTCCATCCGCACGCTGGTGGCGGCCAAGGGCTCTGCCCCCAACAAGGCGCTGGTTTCTGACATTGTGCGCAACAGAAAGTCCAACTTCCTGTCCACTGATTTTCTGTTCTAAAGGCTGAAATAGCCACAAATCATAAAGTTAAAGTTAAACTTGAAAGGCCGAATAAGCGGCCTTTTTTGTTACATATAACCTTTCAACTAAAGACTTACCCTAACTTCGGCGGGTGAGAAAAGCTGAACGGCCCGCGCTCGACAAATTCACCGGGCACACGGCAATAGTGGGTGTTTACCCGGCCATCAACAAAGTGGTGCAGCAAAAATGCCGGGGCTTCGTCCGTAAAGGCATCGCCGCCAGTGGGGCAGAAATCGGGCACTATATGCATGCACACTGGCGGGGCCGTGAGCGCGGCCACGCCGTGCCACACGGTAAACATATAGCGGTGCAAATGCCCGCAGCACAGGCGCACGTTGGGAAATTTTTGCAGAATGCTGCCAAGCTGCCCGGCATTTTCATAGGGCTCATCCATCACGCCCAGAGCCGTAAGAAAAGGCGGATGGTGCGTAAACACGAGCGTGGGCCTTTCTGGCTGCGCGGCCAGCGTCTGCTCCAGCCATTGTGCAACCGGGACGTCAAAATGGCCGGAATGCGAACCGGGGCGGGTTCCGTCAAAAAACACAAGCCGCAGGGGATAATCTTCCACCGTATAGCACAGATAGGGCGCAACAGTTGGGTCTGCCGGGCAAAACTGGCCAAGGCCAGCCACCATGTTTCCGCGTTTGTCGTGATTGCCGGGAATAACGTACACGGGCATGGCAAGCGTGCCCAGGGCATCTGCTGCCAGAGCATACCCACCAGACTGTCCGTTGACCGAAATATCGCCGCTTACCACAACACAATCGGGCTGTTGCGGCAGTGTCGCCAGATGCGCAACGGTCTTTTCAAGCAACAACATGCCATCGGCAACATTAAATGCCAGTCCGCGGCCTTCAGCCACGTGCAGATCCGATATTTGCGCTACGAGCATGCGGTTCCTCCACTCATGATATTAGCGATTATACCTAATCTCTTTAGGAAGTTGCAGTCAAGCGCAGCTCGACACAAAACTGTAACATAATCGGCTGTAATGTAACAATCGCAAAAGCCAGAGACCTTGCCACAACCCGCAATTGGTGGTAATTTAAACAAAATTTAATCCAGACAAGGCCATGCCCCGTGTGTCGCCTCTTTTTTCAACTGGCCTTCACTGTCACATAAGGAGCCGAAATTGTCCGCAATATGTCTTGAAAACGTATGTAAACAGTGGGGAGAGACCCACGCTGTACAAAATGTGTCCTTTGAGATCAATGAAGGCTCGCTGCTTGTCTTGCTGGGGCCTTCCGGCTGCGGCAAATCTACAACGCTACGGCTCATTGCAGGGCTTGAGAGCGTCTCTGGCGGCCACATCTATATTGGCGACCGCGATGTAACCGACCTGCCCCCGGCCGAGCGCCGTCTTGCCATGGTTTTTCAGTCGTATGCGCTGTTTCCGCACCTTACCGTGCGAGAAAATATCCTTTTTGGCCTCAAGGTTCGCAAGGTGGCCGAGGCTGACCAAAAGCGCCGCCTCGACAATGCCGTTGAAATTCTGGGCCTGGCGGGCCTGCTGGACAGAAAGCCCTCTGCCCTTTCAGGTGGTCAGCAGCAGCGTGTGGCCCTTGGCCGCGCACTGGTGGCCGAAGCCGCTGTGTGCCTGATGGACGAACCGCTCTCGAACCTTGATGCCAAGCTGCGCCTTGAGATGCGCCGCGAAATACGCGAGTTGCAACAGCGCCTTGGCATGACCATGGTTTACGTTACCCACGACCAGACCGAGGCCATGAGCATGGCTGACACCATCATATTGATGCAGCACGGGCACATTGTACAAAACGATGCGCCCGTGGGCATGTATACCAAGCCAGCCACCACCTTTGCCGCCAGCTTTATCGGCACGCCGCCCATGAATCTTTTGAGCGTTGCCCTGGCCGACGGCAAGCCTGTGATTGCCGGCAGCGCAGGCTGCCCGGTGCCTGGGCCCGTATGTGCCGAATGCACCCTTGGCATACGTCCAGAGCATGTGCAGGTGACGGAAGACGGCCCCTGGCAGGCCGAGGTGCTGAGCATGGAATACCTTGGCGCAGATTCTGTGCTGGCGTGTAGCCTTGGCCAGCAGCAGATAGCAGTGCAGGTGGCGGGCAACCCCGGTTTCAAACCCGGGCACAAGCTGCGCCTGAGCTTTGCCGCTGATGCGCTGCACTATTTTGAAGCCCAAGGTGGCACCCGAGTTGATTGGGCCTAGGCCCGCGCCGAGCATATCACCCTCCTTGCCAGTTTTTTAAATATTGCAGGATAATTATACCGTTGCTTTCGTTACACGATTGCTTCCAGTCTGTAACATTCAAAAGATAGTACGGATGCAGCCCCAAAACCCCTGCCAGGAGAAATCCATGAAACGTATCCGCTTATTGTTTTTGGCAATTTTGTGCTTCTGCCTGTGTGCTGGCAATGCACTGGCGGCGCAGACCAATCTCACGTTCTACTTTCCCGTTTCTGTTGGCGGCCCCATCACCAAGATTGTTGAAGGCATGACTCAGGAATTCATGAAAGAGAACCCGGATATCAAGATTACGCCTGTGTATTCGGGCAATTATCGCGATACGATTACCAAGGCACTTACCGCCCAGCGCGGTGGCGAGCCGCCGCATGTGGCCGTGCTGCTCTCTACCGACATGTTTACCCTTATTGATGAAAACGCCATCGTTTCCTACGACGAAATCGTGGGCAAGGACAACATGGCCTTTACCAAGGATTATTTCCCCGGTTTTATGCGCAACAGCCAGACAAATGGCAAAACCTGGGGTATTCCTTTCCAGCGTTCGACCATCGTGATGTACTGGAACAAGGATATGTTCAAGGAAGCTGGCCTTGATCCCGAAAAAGCCCCCGCCACATGGCAGGAGCTGGTTGAAATGGGCAAAAAGCTCACCAAAAAGGACGAATCTGGCAAGGTCAGCCAGTGGGGCGTTGCCATTCCCAGCACCGGCTATGCCTACTGGATGTTGCAGGCGCTGGCCATCACCAACGGTGTTGAGCTGATGAACGACGCCGGCAACAAGGTGTTTTTTGACAATCCCAAAAACATCGAGGCCCTCCAGTTCCTTACCGATCTGGCCTACAAGTATGAAGTTTCGCCCAAGGGCACTGTTGACTGGTCAACCACGCCCCGTGATTTCTTTGAGCGCAAAACCGCCATCATGTGGACAACCACCGGCAACCTCACCAACGTGCGCACCAACGCCAAGTTTCCCTTTGGCGTAGGCATGCTGCCCGCCAATGCCCGCCTTGGCTCGCCCACAGGCGGCGGCAACTTCTACATTTTCAAAAACTCCTCGCCTGAAGAACGCAAGGCTGCCGTCAAGTTTGTGCAGTGGATGACCACCGCCGAGCGTGCCGCCCAGTGGGGCATTGATACCGGCTATGTGGCCGTGCGCCCCGATGCCTGGAAGACCGCCCGCATGGAAGAGTATGTTAAGGGCTTTCCTTACGCTGCCGTGGCCCGCGATCAGCTGGCCCACGCCGTGCCCGAACTCTCTACCCACGAAAACCAGCGCGTGACCAAGGCCCTCGACGACGCCATTCAGGCCGCCGTTAACGGCTCCAAAAAGCCCGCAGACGCACTTAAGGACGCTCAGCGCGAAGCCGACCGCATTCTGCGCCGCTACCAGAAGTAAAAGAAGTGAGCATTGTGCTGCCAGGGGGGCTTGCCCCTCTGGCAGCAATATTGATTCATCCGTTTCAATCAGATTCAAGAGAGCAGGCCTATGTTAAAACCGGAAACCATGCGGCAAATCAACGCATGGCTGCTTTTGCTTCCCGGCTTTGCCCTGGTGGTGACGTTTACGCATTACCCTGCGGTAAGCACTTTTATCCACAGCTTTTTTATGGATGGCCGGGGGGGAGCGCCTGCCCAGTTTGTAGGGCTTGAGCAATACCGTTATCTGCTGGATGACGAGGTTTTTCTCAAATCGCTGCGCAACAACATCATCTTTGCCTGCTGCACCATTCCCTGTTCCATGTCGCTGGCCATGCTCATGGCCTTTTTGGTCAATGCGCGGCTCACAGGGCAGGCTTTCTTGCGCCTGTGCTACTTTGTGCCCACCGTGCTGCCCATGATTGCCGTGGCAAATATCTGGCTGTTTTTTTATACGCCCGATTACGGTCTGCTTGAGCAGCTGCGTTTTTTTCTGGGGGCCACCACCGGCATAAACTGGCTGGGCAGCGAACAAACCGCCCTGTTCTGCGTCATAAGCGTGGCAGTGTGGAAGGACGCGGGCTTCTTTATGATTTTTTATCTCGCAGCCTTGCAGCAAATACCGCCCAGCCTTGGCGAAGCAGCCATGCTTGAGGGAGCCTCGCGCGCCTATTATTACCGCCGCGTGGTTATTCCCCTGCTTATGCCCACCACACTTTTTGTGCTTATCAACGCCACCATCAACGCCTTCCGCATGGTGGATCACCTTTTTGTGCTCACCCAGGGCGGCCCCAACAATGCCACCTCGCTGCTGCTCTACTACATCTACGAAACCAGCTTCAAGTTCTGGGATACGGGCTACGGCGCAACGCTGACCATGGTGCTGCTGGGCTTTTTGGGTTTTGCCGCCTTTGTGCAGTTTGGCATCATTGAAAAAAGGGTGCACTACAGATGAACGAACAGCGCAACATGTACGACAGCCGGGGCTTTTCGCGTGTGCTGGACACCACTGCCGCCTGGATGCTTGCCATTTTGTGGGCCCTGCCGCTTTTTTACGCCATCTGGACTGCCTTTCACCCGGCGGAGTTTTCAACGCGCTTCAGCCTTACCGCGCCGCTTACGCTTGAAAACTTTGCCAATGCCTGGAAGGCAGCGCCCTTTGCCCGCTATTTTGTCAACACCATCATGCTGGTTACGCTGACCACAGGCATGCAGCTTGTGCTCTGTACGCTTGCGGCATACGCCTTTGCCCGCTACGACTTCAGGGGCAAGGGCATCGCCTTTGCGCTTATTCTCATGCAGCTCATGATCATGCCTGACGTGCTGGTGGTAGAAAACTACAGCACCATGTCCAAGATCGGCGTGCTCGATTCAACCCTTGCCATCAGCCTGCCGTACATGGCCTCTGCCTTCGGCATATTTTTGCTGCGCCAGACATTCAAAAGCGTGCCCAAAGAGCTGGAAGAAGCCGCCGCTGTGGAAGGGGCCAACACCCTGCAAGTGCTGTGGCATGTGTATGTGCCGCTGGCCAAGCCCACCTATGCGGCCTATGCCCTTGTTTCCATCAGCACGCACTGGAACAACTTTCTCTGGCCGCTCATTGTGACCAATTCTGTCAATTCGCGCCCGCTGACCGTGGGTTTGCAGATATTCTCTGCCACAGAGCAGGGCGTGGACTGGACAATCATCACCGCTGCCACGCTTATGACATCCGGCCCGCTGCTGGTGGCATTTTTGCTGTTCCAGCGGCAGTTTGTGCAGTCGTTCATGCGGGCTGGCATCAAGTAGATCTCCGCCCCCATACCAAGTAACAAGCCCCAATGGTCGCCAAGAGGCAGCCATTGGGGCTTTGCATATCTATTGTGGTTGAGCGGCATTCGTTGCTATAGTTGCACTGCTTGTTAAAGCGCCCTGCCTTGCGCTGTGCGGGCAGGCTGCCTGTAAACAGGATACCCACCGGAGGATTCTATGGCAGTTTTTGCAAACTCGGTAAAACTGATGCTGGCCGCTGGCCTGTTGCTGGCTGGCACGGCTGTGGTAGCCTATAGCGCCGATTCTGGCGAAGAAATGTACACCAAGCTGTGCTCTGGCTGTCATTCGGCCAGCCCCGCCTTTAAGGGCAAACCAGTGGATGGCCTGCTGGCAGGTATCGACAGGGTTAAAAACATGCCCAACGCCTCGGGAGCTGCCGCCCGCATGCAACAAACAGTGAAGACCCTGAGCCCGGAACAGACCAAGAGCATTGCCACCTACATCAATGGCCTGAAATAGACGAGCACACGGCAGTTGGCAAAAATATGCCCCGGTGCAAAAATTACGCTTGCATTGCACGCGATAACAGGGCATATAACCGCCAGCGCTATGCAGTTTCGGGCAGTTAGCTCAGTTGGTTGAGCACCGCCCTTACAAGGCGGGGGCCACAGGTTCAAGTCCTGTACTGCCCACCAAATAAATCGAAGGGTTACAGCAAAAGCTGTAACCCTTCTTTTTTATCGCT
>SAAX01000195.1 GCA_009929215.1 Deltaproteobacteria bacterium
AAGCATTTCTGGCTGACTATGACCAAAATGTGCAGGCATGGATTGAGAAGCACCATCAGTGGGGCGAAATTATTCGCAACTCCCTTGTGGGGCCTGACTATGTACGCGCCCGCATGGATTTTCGCTGGCAGCTGTATAAGGTCGCCCCTCTTGAGCAGCACACAGACAACACCGCTGTGCTGGAAGCCGGTCTGGCGGAAGAGGTGCAGGGCCTGGGCGGCACCCTGTTTGATGAGGTGGCCAAGTCTGCTGACGATATATGGCGCAGGGTTTACCACGGCAAGACGGAAGTGACCCACAAGGCGCTCTCTCCGCTGCGTACCCTGCATACCAAGCTTACGGGCTTGTCATTTGTAGAGCCACATGTAGCCCCGGTAGCTGACATCGTGCAGGCTGCACTATTGCGCATGCCCAAGAAGGGCAACATCACCGGTACAGACCTGCTGCTGTTGCAGGGGTTGGTCTGTCTACTTAAAGACAGCGCGGCTCTTGTGGGACACGCCCAGAAAGTTATTGAGGGCTATGGCCCTGCCTTTGTGCTGGATGCCCTGTTGGCTTGTCCCAGCATTATCCACGAGCCGGACGATCTTGCTGGACAGTTGGATGGCACAGGATCTGGCACAGGATCTGGCACAAGAGATGGCACAGGGGGTGGGGATATGGACGATGAGTCCATTCTGCCTGACATCACAGTGACAGGCAGAACGCTACCGCATCCTGCCATCCCTAGCCTAGGCCTGTGGTGATGCCATGATACACACAAAGGACGTACTCAACTGCCTGCCTCTTGTGGCTTCGATTCTGGGCGATCGTTATGGAGTACAGGTGCGTATTGGCGGCAAAGAGGCCTGCACCAACGGCAAGGTTATCCACTTGCCTTCGTTGCCCACGGATTGTGAGCCGGAATTGCTGGCACTGGCCAAGGGCTTTACAGACCATGAGGCGGCACACATACGGCACACAGATTTTAGCGTGCTGAAGGCTGCAAACCTTGATCCTGTGACCTTTAACCTGTTTAACTGCCTCGAAGACTGGCGTGTAGAAAAGAAACTGTCAGGCATCTTCCCAGGCTGTCGGAGAAACCTGAACTGGTTGATACGACGATTCTTTGTAGAGCAAGCACAGCCAAGGGCCGGGGACGATTCCCCGGCCCTTGCTGTTTTGGACTATGTG
>SAAX01000101.1 GCA_009929215.1 Deltaproteobacteria bacterium
AGATTGCGCGCCTGAGCCGACAGGCCCGCTACTGCGCGCGAGGCCGCACTCATGGCCGCAGCCGTTTGGCGCGACAAATCCGTTACATCGCCAATGGTGCGGTTGATCTCGTTGGTTGCCACGGCCTGCTGCTCGCTGGCGGTGGCAATGGCACTGACCTGGCTGGCGGTTTCTTCCACCGTGCCCACAATGCCCTCCAGCGCCTGTCCCGATTGCTGGGCCGCCTGCGTTGCCAGTGCTACGCCCTCCACGGCCTCATCCACCGACTTTGCGCTGCGGGCCACGCTTTGCTGAATGGCCTTGATGGCCGTATCCACATCATGCGTGGAGGCCATAGTTTTTTCCGCGAGTTTGCGTACCTCGTCGGCAACCACTGCAAAGCCGCGCCCCGCATCGCCAGCGCGCGCGGCTTCGATGGCGGCATTGAGCGCCAACAGGTTGGTCTGGTCTGCGATGTCTGAAATAACATTCATGATGCGGGTAATAGCGTGTGCGTGGCCGCCCAGCTGCTCCATGTCATCCTTAAGCCGCATGGAGGTAGCACGCACGGTTTCAATGCTTTGCAGGGCGTGCTGCACCACCTTGGCCCCAGCCTCGGCCCGGGTGCGCGTTTGCGCCGAGGAATCCGAAGCCACAGTCGCATTTTGGGCCACCTCGCCCACAGTGGCGTTCATCTGTTCCATGCTCGTGGCGGCTTCGGTCAGACGCTGGGCTGTGCTGTCGGCGCTTGTTCCGGCCTGGTGGATGGTCGCGCCCACCTGCTCCGAAGCCGTTGCCACAATATGAGCCACTTCTTCCAGTGCTTCTGCCACCTGCTGCATGGCCTCGGTTTTTGCGCGGGCGTCGCGCTCTGCGGCCTCGGCCTGAAGCAATGCCGCATTGGCCCGTGTCGATTCTTCCTGCGCCTTCTCTGACTCGCAACGCGCGCTCTCTATGTGGGCCTTGAGCGCCTGCACCATGAGCACCAGCGAGGCGTACACGCCCTGCTGGCGGCCCGTGTGCTCCAGATCATAATCGCCAGCGGCCACGCGCCCGGCAATGAGCTGCAACAGTGCGGGGTCTTTCCCCAGCTGCCGCTTGATGGCCAGTGTGATGCCCGCCGTTACCGCAATGCTGAAAAGTATGCCCACCAGGGCCAGGGCGGCCCCGACAATGCGCGACTGGCGGGCAACATTCTGCGCCTCTGCCGCCGCAGCCTTGCTGCGCTCTACATCGTGCTGCACCAGCTGGTCAAAATAGCGGGCAAGGCGGATAAAATCAGCCCTGCTGCGGGTGAACAGGGCAATGGATGCGTCTGTTTCACCCTCACCCGCAAGGCGAATGATTTCCTCGCGAGTTTTATCCTGTGCTTGCAGCTGGGCCACGATATTGGCCCACAGCTCAGCATCGACTGGCTCACCAGCGTTTTTACGCGCCTGAATCAGGGCCTCGTAAACCTCTGCGTGTTGGGCAAACTGCTTGAGGGCGCGCTTGATGCGGTCGCGGTATTCGGCAATGGTCACCCAGTCGGTGTGGGGGGTAAGGGCCGCAAGGTCTGAACGGGCAGAATACAACAGAGAGGCCATGGTCTGCACTGCCACCATCGAAGGAACATATTGTTGATCCATATGGCCCACTGCATGGTCAATACGCTCTGTATTGATATAGTACACGCCAAACAGGGCCAGCATAAGCACAATGATGCTGCTGAACGAAAGAACAAGTTTCGTGGTCAGCTTCATGGAGACTCCCGTAAAATTTCTGTTTCTGTGGGGTGGATGGCAGGCAACTTGAGCACAGGTTTATGGTTCAAGCTGATAGTTGCTGCCAAGCATGCGCTTGCACTGCTTTTTGAGCGCAGCGGCAGCCCGCGCCAGATCAAAGCTGCTCTGGTAGCTGTTGGCCCGAACGCCAACAATTGTGAGGGACATGAGGGGAAAGCGCTCTTCTGTATTGCTGCGGCTTTTGCCTTCGATGTAACCGCGCTGCACGTCTTCTGCGCTGTAAAAAGCGGGGACGCTGTCGTTAAATGCCTTGATGATGGTTTCGCACATGGACGAGGCGGCATCGCCTTCGGCCACCGCAATAAAGTCATCGCCGCCGATGTGGCCCACAAAGTCGTCTTTGGCGGCGCTCTCTTTAATTATGGACGAAAGCCGTTTAAGGGCTCTATCACCATTTTTAAAGCCGTATTTGTCGTTGTAGGCCTTGAAATTGTCTATGTCGAAATAGAGCACAAAATGCGGCAGTCCCAGGCGCACCAACCGCTCCAGCTCAATGTCGATAAGCGCGTTGCCGGGCAGCTCTGAAAGCGGGTTGAGTTGGCGGGCGTTGGCCACCTCAAGCTCGATACTTTTTTCAAGCAGCTCTTTAACCGTAACAATGCCCTGGTAGCTTCCCTCTCGCGTAACGGTAACAAAGTCGTACAGCTTGGCGTCGTCGCGGCGCATGGCCTGCCGTGCCACCAGGTCGATGGTGCACTGGTGGTCGACGCACAAAAAGTTTCTGTCCATCACGGCCTCCACGGCTTTATCCGCAAAAAGCGAAAAGCCGAATCTGCCGCTGAGCTGTTCGTGCAGTCGGTTACGGGTAAGCGCGCCCACGGGCAGCTCGCCCATGACCACACAAATGCCGTTGAGTTTGCTGTTTTTTTCAAACAGCTCAACAACCGCGCGTATGGGCATGTGCGGCGGCACAACCGTGCCAGATCTGCAAATGTGCCGCACATGAAACTTGTGCACCCGTGCGCCAAAAAATCTGTTTTTAATCTTGTTTTCGCGGTGAATAACCTGAAGCGCCACCGACTCGACCGCTTGCGGCGACGGCGTTGGCTTGCGGATAAAATAGCCTTGCCCGTAGGGCACATCAAAACTGATGAGGGTTGCCAGCTCTTCTTCTGTTTCAATGCCCTCGGCAATGATGCGCGTGTTGGTGAGTGCTGCAAATTCCTGCATGCTCTTGATCAGGGCCTGCCGCGTAAGGTCTTTGTCCACACCGCGAATGAGCCGCATATCAAGCTTGATAAAGTGGGGCTGCACATCTGAAATGAGGTTGAGGCCAGAGTAGCCCGCGCCCGCGTCATCTATGCTGATCTGGTAGTTCTGCCCCTTGTAGTGTTCGATAATCTGCTTGAAGCCGCGCAGGTTTTCTACCGATTCGCGCTCGGTGATTTCAAAAACAATATCCTCGGCGCTGATGGCAAAACGGGTGAGATATTCCTTGGTAAACCCCATGCCAAAATGCGGGTCTTGAATAATATTGGGATTCACATTGAGAAAAAGACGTATGCCCGTGGGGATCTGGCGGGCGGCGCGCAGGGCACTGCGGCGGAACAGGTGCTCCAGCTCGAGCATGCAGCCGTTTTCTAGCGCGCACTGGATGAGGGTTTCGGGATTTTCCAGCACCGTGCCTGCTGGCCCGCGCCCCAAGGCCTCGTAGCCAAATACCGCTCCGTCGCGCAGGGAAACAATGGGCTGGAGGACGCTGGTGATTTGCTGGCTGTGCAATAGGTCGAGAAATGCCTGGCGGTCAGGAGTACCCGTTACGTAAGCACTTGCCCCTTCAGTGGTGGCAAGCGTGAGCGACTTGGACACTGGCGGCGGAGCGAGAGCAGATGAACCACGCTGGAAGCCTTGTATATCAGGCAAGAGCGAGGCCGCGTGTGGCAGATCGCAAAATGTTTCTACAAAAAGATCCTGCGCGGAAGAATCGGTCATGGCCCCTCCACCTGAAAGTGCATTGGCGGCTTGAGCTGGGTGTTGCCTGGAACGCCTTGCTGCACATTAAATTTATGCGGCGCAGCGTTCCAACTCGTTGCCACAAACATCACTAAGCCGATACTATGGCGGGTCTGTTACAGAAATAATTGATTTTGACGGCAGAGAGATTTCTTTTTGTTGCGCTGGGAGCGGTTGTCATTAAGGCTTGGCGAGGAATGAGTGGGGAAATTGGGGATATGTGACAGGCTTGTGACGGGGGGGAGTGTCGCGGAAGTTACGAGGTTAGGGGGGCAAATCCATCACAGGAAAGGGGAGTTTCAAACTAGTACCCATTAGCACTCAGTTTTGAAGCGTTCTCTGATTAAAATTTCCTAAATACCCATCAGCACAAGAATAAAACATGCGCTTAAAACCATTAAGCCTACAACAGGCTATCCTTATTTATTTTTTTCAAACGTTTTTCTTGCAACAAGATATGTTTACCAAACTTTGACTAAACAGGAATTAGCTATTAATCATTAAAAAAAAGGTCGAATGATAATTACCTTTACGACTTATGTTCATAAACAAATGAGGATCAAATGGAGTGGAATAGTGAATACGCTTATCTCCTTATGACACGACAAAAGGCAATTAATCATTTTAATAACGTAAAACCAAGAAAGGCAAAATGGTTGATAGATGAGATAAAGACTTATTTTGATAATCTTGAGATTGAAATGTTTATTTCAGATTCAGACAATGAAGATTTCCTACCATATAAAATTAAAAATTTACTCATTTCTAAACAAGATTATGACCAGATGCTAATCACTGTTGACGGCGAATGGGGTAAGGTTGACTACATTACTCCAGAAGGAGCCAGACTATTATTAAAAATGTACCATCACGGCTGCTTTGAGCTCAACAACAATAATCGCGGAGATACATCGGCGCTAGAAAATTATGCTTCTAGTGGAGAGCGCTTATGGCAACAGCGCATCGAAGATGAAAAAGAAAATAGGAATAAAAAGGCGCAAGAACTTTACTGGAAAGAGCATCCTGAAGAGCTGCCAGAAAAAAATTTTACGGCTTCACGCCTAAATGGGATCATGTGGCATAATCATAAAAAAGGCTCACAAGTCACTATGGAAATCGGTGGGATACTAGTGACAAAGGAAGTGTCCCGATATTCAAGCAACAGTGGCAAGTCTCACGACAATAAAGTCGTTCTCAAATGGATCGGCAGTGACGGAAAATGTCGAGAGGAACTTTTGGTTGATAGCGTTCACCAACACAACAGACGTTACGATGCGACACGCAATTGGGGGTTACCAGATTAGCATTGCTCTCACCGGAAGCATCAAAAAATTCAGCTTAAAAGTTATGATCAAACGCATGTACTGTTAGCGGAGTTTGTTGCTCTCCGGGTACGAGGTGTCCCCCTTCCGCGAAGTTGAGGATGCCTTGCCCGGCGTGGGGCATTTGCCCAGTTGGGATGATCAATTTCAATCTTTCTGCCCTTCGGGGGGTGGCGTATCGCCATTCGGCGAAGTTGGGACGCCTGTGCGGCGTGCAGCAAGGTGGGGCCGGTTATGGGGCTGCGCCAGCCAATCTGATGCCAAGAAACGCGTTGCGGGTTTAGGACACCTGCCCAGCATGGGGCTAACGATCTGTTACTATTTTCTGCCCTTCAGGCACAGCGTTTCGCCTTCCGGCGAGGTTGGGACGCCTATGCGGCGCGCAGCAAGGCGGGGCCGGTTATGGGGCTACGCCCCCTTCGCGGCCCCCCTTGCATCCCCTCCCGAAGCACCCCCAAAGAAAGTTTTCAGATTCCTTGGAACGGCGAGGGCACGCGGCTCGAGCTGCGGGAGCTTCCTTCCCTCACTGCGCTCAGTCAGGTGATCTCCCTCCGCGCCGCGTAAATGCCATAGCCCGCTTTCGCTTTGGCTGAATCCGCTTCAGCCGAAAACCCAATATCTTTGCGGGTTGATGGGCAACCGCTGACCCTGCCTTCCCTCACCAGAAGGGACTGTCCCTCATCGCTTTTTCCAGAACTCCAAATTCCTCAAGCTCCCACCAAAAACAGTCTCCACGACTCCAAGAAGTTCCCCTTCTCAGCAGACACCAACCCAAAGGCCAAAATGTGAGCCATAAGAATAATCACAGGCTGTTCCTGTTTTTCGCAGGCTGAGATATGAAGCGAGTTATTGACTCACCATCCTTTCCAGTCTTTTAGCGGCTGTGATCCGAAGCGGCGTATTGGGTTACCTGCCTTTTCAGCTGAGATCAGAAGCAGAGTGTGGAGTCACCTTTGTTGCCAACCCAAAGCCCCAAATGTGAGCCCAGAGTGCAATCACTGGCTATTCCTGCTTTTCGCAGGCTGAGATCAGAAGCGGGTTGTGGAGTCACATTCCTTAGACTCGCCGCAGCGCAAGCGGAGGCGAAGTGGAGGTGTTGGGCGAATTTGCAAAATACGCATTTTTCTGGCCTGACAAGGAAAAAGCGTTTTTTTTAGCGCAGCGTA
>SAAX01000036.1 GCA_009929215.1 Deltaproteobacteria bacterium
AGCAGTTCCTGAAGCCGTTCGGGCGCTATGCCTGTGGCTTCAATAAATTCCTGCCAGACCATGACCGTTGAAGGCACGGGCAGTGAAGATTTTTTTTGGGTCATGCTCATTTGTGTCCTCCACCAGTAACCGTATCGGTTGCCGCCTGCGGCGGCGCCGCTGGAATACGCATGCAAACCCTGTGTGCAGCCGCCGGGGTGTGCCCGTTGGCGGCTGCCAGATGTGAACCTTTCGAGCCTTTGGGGCGAATTTTACGAGCGGGCCTTGAAGGCCGAAATCTCGGCCAGCTTGCTCCACAGTTCGCGTTCTTCGTCCGTAATCTCGGCGGGAACCCGAACCATGATTTTTACCAGCAGGTCGCCGCGTTTGTCGCCAGCGCCCAGACCCTTGCCGCGCAGGCGAAACTTGCGCCCAGAGCTGGAACCAGCGGGAATCTGCATTTCTACGCTGCCCTCAAGGGTGGGCACTTCAACCCGTGCGCCAAGGGTGGCCTCCCACGGGGCCAGGGCAAGGTCGCATTGCAGGTTGTCGCCATCCACCTTGAAAACCGCGTGGGGCAGATAGCGCACACGCAAAAACAGGTCGCCCGGCGTGCCGCCCGGTGCGGGGTCGCCCTGTCCGGCGAGGCGAAGCTTTGCGCCCTCGCGTATGCCAGCGGGCACATTGACCTCTAGGGTTTTTGAGCCAGCGGGCATGTTGATGGACACAGAGCGCGGGCCGCCGCGCAGCACTTCTTCAAGGCTCAGGGCAAGCTCTGCCTCCACATCGCGGCCACGCCGCTGACGCGACGAAAAACCGCCAAAGGGGTCGGGCCCAAAATTGGCCCCGCGCCCGCCTGCCTGTCCACCCATCTGGCCGCCAAAGGGGCCGCCAAATTGAGCGCCGCCGCCAAACAGGGTTTCAAAAAAGTCTGAAAAGCCCGAACCGTCAAAATTTTTGCCGTTAAACGTAAAGTGCACATTCTCAAAGCCCGGTTCGCCCTGAAACTGCTGGCCGTGCTGCCAGTTGGGGCCAAGCTGGTCGTACAGTCTGCGCTTTTCCGGGTCTTTGAGCACTTCATAGGCTTCGTTGATTTCCTTAAACTTCTCCTCTGCCAGCTTGTCGCCGGGGTTGAGGTCGGGGTGGTATTTGCGGGCCAGCTTTTTGTAAGCCTTGGATACTTCCTCGGCTTTCGCTGCGCGCTCTACTCCCAGAAGTTTGTAATAATCCTTGTACGATACTGCCATGATGCGTGCTCCCCGTCGGGTCGTTTCCTTGACGTGCGTCCAGATTACACCTGTTCGCGCCGTCTGCCCATAAAAAGTAATGCTGGCCCGCGCATCGTCAATAGGTAAATGACGTGTTTTTGTTGGGATTAGTTGTGGCTTTCCACAGGTATTAACAGGAAGCCCCCACTGCCAGAAAACGGGCAGCGGGGGCTTGAGCGGTTAGCTGTTGAAAAGTACCTACGGCAGCAGCGGGCCGCGTGAACCGATGGTGTAAAAATTGCGGCCCATGCGCGAGGCTCCGTTGAGCAGGGTGCTGCTCAGGCCAAGGTAATCCGTTTCGGCGCGTGAACCTGCAAAATCGGCGCTGGATGCCGCTTCTGCTGACTGGTTGCGCAGGCTCCAGGCGCGCATATCCTGCGAGTGGGCTCTGCTCTGGCCCGTTTGCTCGGCAGAAAGGGCGTCCAGCTCCCCTTTTTCGGCAGTGTCCAGATTTTTATCCAGGGGGGAGCCCGCGTCGGTCTGCGCTCCCGATGCCCCGGCCTGAGCGCGTTGCGCGCCGATAATGCGGGCAGCCTCCTGCCTTTTGGCCTGTGCCGCTTCATAGCCAGCGCGGCGTTCCTGTCGTGCAGCTTCGTCCGCCGCCTGCGCACTCATCTCGGCCTGCTGGGCGTTGCGGGCCGCAAGCTCCGACTGATATTCCGTCTGCTGGCGGCGGCCTTCGGCCTGTTGCACCGCGCTCACGGTTCCTGCGGCTGCCCCGGCAATAGCCACGGCGGCGCTGATCATGGCGGCGGTGCTGGTTGCTATGGCCATTGTATGTCCTCCTCCTCGGCTGATTTTGCCTTGATTATCGGTGGCTTGATTGTTTCTGGCCTGATTGCTTCTTCCCTCATTGTTTCTGTCCTGACTGCTTTTGGCATGAGTGTTTTTGACTCGGCAGCTGTTGCGGCTGTGTCGGGCTGCGGCGAGAGTGTTTTGTGCCAGATGGTTTCCGTGGGCTGCGCCCCAAGGCGGCGGTAGAGTGCATGGCAGGGGCGCGACGTGGGCGAGCTGTACTGCACAAGAACCACGCCGCATGCTGCAAGGGCTGCCTCCGCATGACGCAGCAGGCGCAGGGCAAACAGGCCGCCGCGAGCCCACGGGGCAAGGTACAGGCCGTCCAGGGCAGCCAGCAGAGTTTGCGGGCGGTGGGGGCAATCCACCAAGGTAAAGGCCGCATAGCCCGCCAGCGGTGCGCTTGCGCCTGTTTCAGAAGTTGCGTGGCTTTCGTCAAGCGTGCTCGCATCGGTTGCATCGCAGGGCTCACCCCCGGCAGCAACAGCTGGGCCACGCGCGGCGCTGATGTGCAACATGCCCAGCCGTTCAAGGCTGGCGTAGCGGTTGGCGTCAAGGGCATAGTGCTGCGGGCCGTGTAGGGGGGCCTCCACCTCATCCCAGTGGGCTGCCGTCAGTTGTGCAGCCTCCTTTGCCAGATGCGAAAACGGTTCTGTGGTGATGGTCAGCATGGCTGCTCCTTATGGCTGCTTTTGGCGCAAGGCGTCAGGCAAAGGTGATATCCAGCGTAAGCGCCAGAATGCGAAAGGGCAGGGGCCGCTGCTGCACCAGCCAGATGCTGGTCTGATTATCCCACCCGCCGCATGGGGCGCAGGCCAGATCGCCAGAGAAGGGCTGCACGGCCTCTGACCAGTGCTCTGGCATAAAGGGCAGGTCGTACAGCTCTGTACGGCTGGGGCCATACTGCCCGCCCACACTGCGGTACAGGCGCAGCGTGCACGCTCCGTAGGCGCGGCTTTGCGTCAGCGTTGTGCCTGAACCAAGGTCGCTCTCTATGGGCAGTGGCGAAAGCACCGATTGGTAGGGCAAACCAGCCTGCACCAGGGTGGCGGCATAGGGCAGCTCTATGCGCCCCCCGCGCACCACACAGCCCTCCACAGGGCTGCCATCGGCCAGCACGGCCAGCGTGCAGCCTTCCAGATGCTCCAGCCCCGCCACCTCTCGCGTGGGCGCACTGGCACGGATGCTGAGCCCGCAATACACAAAATAGGCTTCGGCAATGGGCTGGCTGTCGGCCCAGACCGGGGCCAGACGCTCAAGAAAATAGCGCGTGCGCCCCGCAATGGTGCGCTGCACAACCATGACCAGGGCATCCCCGCCCTCATCGGCCACCGTTGCAACCGAAAGCACCTTGCCGTCTGTGATGTGGCGCGACCAGCCCCAGATGTCGTGTTCCTTCATATAGGTAAAGGCCAGCAAGAGGCCGTCGTCGCGCACGCACCAGATGGTTGAGCCGGGCGTCTGCTGATAGGCCCACTGTTTAATGGTGTGGCCTTCAAACAGATGCGGCGCAAGAATGGAAAGGTCGTTGCCCGCATAGCCGTCTTTTTCCAGCGAATAAAAGAGGTCGCGCACACGCGAACCGTGGCGCTGCACATGCAGCACCGAGTTGCCGATGATGATGGGCGCAAGCCCCGCGCTGCCCCAATACGACTGGGCCGTGATGCTGACCTTTTGCGGCGTGATGGCCGCCCCGTCACCGCCGCTGGCCTTGTATTCGCTGCCCGCAGTACCCACCAGCAGGTCGCCAAAGCTGGCAACCCATGTCACGGAATCGATGGAGCCCGAGGCGATGAGGTATTCCACCGGGTCGTCGTCCTGCGCGGGGCGCGATTTGCGAAAGGACTCAAAATCGCCCGTGCGCGACATGTAAAATGCCTGCGGCGTGCCGGGGGTTGCGGCCAGCACCATGCGCTGCTGATGAAAGGCCACCACGCCGGGATTGTTGCCGTCGGCAAAGGGGTTCCAGTCCTCTCGGGGGGTATCGGTGGTGTCGGCTTTGTAGTTCTGGTCGCTGAAGCTGGTGCTGGAGGAAACACCGATAAAGCCGAAATAGCCCGCTTCTTCGCGGTAAATGTTGTATTCTGCCGCACCGGGCACGGCCTGCCAGCTTATGGATGTGCTGTTGCCCACCACCCAGTCGGAGGGGTGGCGCGCAGAAGCACACTCCGCAGCCGGGGAGGGTAAGGATTGCCTGCCGTTGGCATCCACCGCCGCCACTTTGTAGCGCAGGGTGTAGCTGCCGCCGCTGCCGCTGAATGACAGACTTGGCGCAGCCGGGGCGGGCAACGAGGTGTTGAGCTGCACCTGCTCGATGCTCCAGGCATACGCGCCGCCCTCGGCATCGCGCCGCACAATTTTGTGCAGGGGGTATGCCGGGTGGGCCAGATAGACCACGTCGCCCACCTGCGCGTGGCAGAGGGAAAGCAGATCTTGCGCCGCATAGGGCGTGGCAATGACGGGTGCGGTGGTAAGGCCCCCGGTGGTTGCGATGCGCAGGGATTTTTCGCCCAGCACAAAAATAAAGTTCTGCGAGGGCAGGGAGCTGAAGCAGAAGGGCAGCAGTACCGCACTGGCCTCAAGCTCTGCAAGAAAGCGCGTGCCGGGCCTCCGTGCCACATCGCCGTGCAGCCCGGGCAGCATGTTTTCCATGCAGGCCACGCTGTTGCGGTAGCGGGAAAGGTCGTACCGGGCGGAGAGCGTTGGCGAAATTTCGCCCCCCGTAAAGTTTTGCAGGGCTACGCGCATGGCTGGTCTGCCTGAGAGGTGCTGGCCGTGGAGCTGGCCGCGTTGGGGGCGGTAGGCCACGGCGTAGATGTGCCGCCGCCGTCCCACGGTGCGCCGGGGGCATCGGGCAGATCGCGCAGGGCTGCGCGGTAAGCCTTGACCAGGGGCAGGGCATCAGCGCTAATGGGGTAATCGGGCAGCAGTATTTTATCCGTGCTGGCAAGGCGGGTGTCGCGAGCCGATCGCAGAGCGGCAAACAGGCCAGATTGCACGGCGCTGGCATGTGCTGCGCACACGTCAGCCCACGAGGGTTTGGGGCGCTTGTCTTCCCAGATTACGGCATCCCACACTTCCTGCGTGCCAGCGGTCACAGAGCCGCCAAACTGATAACCAGCGCCGATCTGTTCCAGTGCCAGCCTGATATTGATTACATTTTCCATACTTCAACCTCAGTGTAGATTTCAGGCACACCATTGACTCCAGAAGCTAACCCCATCCCATTTACATAGGTGCCTTGCCCCCACATACGAACCTCAAGCAATGAAGCCGTAGCCAGGGTAAATTCCCCACGAATACGCATGTGCGCATAGCCATTGCAGTTATAGTCGCTGCGTTCAGAAGGGCTATAGAGAAGGTACGCCGCAGAGGATACATTATACAATGCGGCACGGCACGTGTTTATTGCGTAGGCAGGGACTGTAGCGTCTACCTTGTATCTACCGGCTGGCAAGGCAATACGGTTGTTTGTGAGTGAAGCGCCGGGTATGAAATTGGTCACCACCTTGTTCAGGTCGCGTGTAGCCCACGTGCCGCCCGCATATGCCCCGCCGTTGACCGCCGAAGACTTTTCATCCCTGACGTAGAGATAAACACCGAGGGCGTTGCCTGTGGCGTTGCTCAGATCAGCATTAGCCTTGCCAGCAAGTGCTGCCATGTATGCCGACCACTCAAACACGATTGGGCTGTTCTGGGCGCTGGCGACAACTACAAAGTGGCGCAAGCGTACCTGCTCATCGGTTACGGTGCTGGAATTGCCGTAAATTGCGCTTGAACGGGAAGCGTCAAACGTAACGTCACATGAGCCGTCCACCTGCCCATAGGGTCTGAAGCCACTACTCATCTTAGAGGAGAACGGCCCCGTACCTGTAGCGTTGCCACCATCAAGGCCGGGACGACCGACAATATTCGGCAGCCCGGCCTTGTACGACTTGCCCAGCTCTGCCGCGCTGGCGGCCTGGGTGATGCTGTCGCCATCTTTCAGCAATGGAACCTTGAATTTTTGGGCATCGGCGTCCAGAGCAAACCTGGCACAGTTGCCAGTGAGCGCCACCTGAGCTGCCCAGGTAGCATAGGTGCAGGTAAGCAGCTTGCCACCAACCAAATATTCGTCAAAAAGCGTGGGAAACTGCGCACTGGTGTATTCCCCGCCGTTGGCCGGTACGCAGCCGTTGGGCACATGGCTGTCAGTGCACAATATTTTCTGAATGCTGCCAATCAGCGTTGTTGAGATGGCAGTTATGCCGTTCTCCACGTTTGTCAGCCGCGTATCTTGCTGGGTATTTTTAATCTCCACGGCTTCCATGCGCGGGGCCAGACCGCCAGATGCGGCCTCCGCCTTTGCGGCAGAAAGCGCCGCTGCCGTGGCACTGCTGGCCGCATCATCTGCACTGCCTTTCGCTTCGTCCACGCGGGCTTGCGCCGACCTGGCATGCGCGTTGGCCTCACTTGCGCTGGCGGCTGCGGCATCCCGGCTTGTGTATATGGATTGCACCATCTCCTCTGGCGACTGCTCGCTGGTGGCGGGCATAATGACGGCCCGCGAAATTTTTTCGTTGAGCTGCTGCAATTCTGCAGTGGCCTGATCCAGCCCGTCCTCAATAACCTGCGGGTCAAAGCGCGAGGCCGAAACAAGATCTATGCCCTGTGCAAAGGGCATGTCGCGCACGATGGCAAGCCGCCATCCGTCTGGCAACGGCGCGCCATTGTGCAGATAGGTCAGCGTGCCGCCGCTTTCGCCAAGGCTGGCTGTCCAGCCTTGAGCTGCGGTGGTGTGCCCTTGGGGCGAAGTGATGCTGACGCTGAGCTGGTCTGTGCTTCAGACCTTGAAGGCAAAAGGAAAAGCCGTGGCTGCGCCGTTGCCTTGATATACGGCGCGGCTGGGGCTGAAGGGCAGGGTCATGCCGACTCCTTGCTGGTTTACGGTGTTGGTGGGGCGGGTTCAGCGCACGGCAAGCCAGGGGTCTTCTGCCGGGCGGTCACTGCGCTCAGAGGCGGCGGCGCTGCGGGCCGGGGGCAGGCTGTCGGCATAGAGCTGCTCCAGCTCGGCGGCCTTTTGGCTGCTGCCCTTAAGCAATGGGGCGGCGATGAGAGCCGCCAGCTTGCGGGCCAGCATGTGCGCAAAAAGATCGTCAAACAGGCGGCTGTTGCGCACGTCTTCGGTATACAGGGCAAGGGCACGCGCCGCGTCTGTCAGCAGCAGCGAGCCGTCCCCCGCCGCGTTCTGGGCAAGGCAAAAGGGGCGGGCGGTGATGCCCTCGTGGCGCACCTCGTGCACCTTGAGGCAGTCGTCGGGCAGGGCGTAGGCAAAGCGAAATTCTGGCGCAAAGCCCTCGGGCAGGGGCACAAGAGCCATCCAGGCCCTGCGCTGGGCAAAGCTCCACGGAAAATCGCGCAATACCTGCCGCCGGGCAGAATCCCAGTACAGGCGGCACTGAAGGGCCTCGGGCGTGTTTTCCTGCTCGGAGGCGACGCTGCGTGTACCCAAAAAGCCAAGTGCCCGGTTCCACACGCTTATCTGGCTAATGGTCATGGCAATTCCTGTGATAGAGGGGTGGCCGCAAACTTCCGGGGGCAGAGCCCCCCCCCGGAAGTTTGGCAAGACAGGTGGGCGGCAGGTGCAGAGCCTGCCCGCAGGGGTTAACCAGCCATGATGGCGGGTTCGTAGGGCAGGTCTTCCTCGCGGGTGAGGGCGGCAAAGATGCGCCCCTTGCTCACGGTTTTGCCCGCCACAGGCGTGACGGCAAACGAAAGGCGCAGCCAGCTGCGGCGCACGCCCTGCGGCAAAAAGCGCAGGTAGGGGCGAGCGCCCAGGGCAAGGCCCGGGGCTTCAGCCGGGTTTGCAACGCTCACCGTTGCACCGGGCACAGCGGCCCAGGGGCCATCGGCACTGTCCGATTCTTCCAGGGTGATGGTCAGGCCTTGGGTTTCGGCGGGCAAGAAGGCCTCGGTCACTGAAAGGCGCAGGGGCATGGGCTCCATGCGGCCCGGAATTTTCAGGCCGGTGAGGGCCACGGCATTGCCCGTTGCGTTGGCGGTAAGGGGGCCTTCAAAAAAAATGCAGTTGCGGTCGATGATGGACATGCGGGCTCCTTTGGCGTGGGTGAGGCAAAAATGATGCGTGAAATTTGATCGGCTGCGGTGGCCAAGGCTCCCGCAGGAACCTTGGCCACCGCTTGTGAAGCCTGTGCTACAGCGCGGGCTCGCTGGAAAGGATGGCGTCGCACTGGCGCACGGGGCGGCCATGCAGCACGGGCACGGCCTTGGAATCGAAAAATTCGCCGTACTGCAACTGCACGTTGCCCGCGTCCGAGTTCTGCAATTCAAGGGCGGTGAGCACATCGGCGTTGGCGTACCACACGGCCTTCTGGCGCAGGTGCTGGGGCATGAGGTTTTTGGCCTCGATGGTCAGTTTTTGCAGATCCACAAAACCGCTCTGGCCCTTGCGCTTGCCCAGCGCCGCCACGGGCACGTTGGCAATGCGCACAATGCCGCGCCAGTCACGCACTGCAAGGCCGCAGCGCCAGTTGTACTTGTCGCCCACCACCTGATATTTGCGGCCATCGGGGTCTTGGGCCATGTAGGTATTGAGGTCTTCGTGCGAGAGGCCGCCGTTGCTCTCCTTGGGGTAGATGCCGTGGACAGACTGCGCACCCCACGAAATGAGCCACAGCGAGGTGCAGGCGTCCGCATCGCGGCCCCCGGCGTCGAGCACGTTTTTGGCGTCCTGCGCGGGATAGCGCATGGAAAGGCCGTTGAATTCATCGGGGTTGATGTTGCTGTTACCGTAGAAAAGGGTGGTGGCAACCTTCTGGCGCATGGCCTCGGCAAAGGCCACGCCCTCGCTCATGCGAAAAACTTTGTCGCGGCTGCCGTAAAGGCGCAGTTCTTCCACGTCCAGTTCCATGATGGCCTCTAGGATGCCGCAGCCTTCCTTGACCTGGCTCCACTGCGATTTGGAGGGCGGCGTGCCCTGGTAGAGTCTGCGCCAGTAAACATCGGGCAGGCCGGTGCGGATGCGGGTGAGGTGGCCGTCGCTCTGGTTGGATTCCATCCAGAGCACATCGTCCATGATGTCGTTGGTTTTGTTCATCAGCTCAATGATCTGCCCGGCCTTGTCGCCACGGTAGAACTGTTCCATTTCAGCCAGGGACACCACCAAACCCATGGAATTAGCCATAATACCCTCGTGTTTTTTGTTTTGTGCTTACTGAGTCAATGAGGTTGTCAAACCAGATGGCGGGATCGGAATCAGGCCCTGCCGTTGCGCGAGCTCCAGCCCGCGTACATGCGTTCCTCCAGCGGCGGCATGGCACCGCCAGACTGCCCCTGCACCAGCCCGTCCTCCATAAGGGCATCGGCAAGGCGGTTGAAAAAGCGCAATACGTCAGGATTGTTTCCATAGCCGGTCTGTTCCAGCAGCTGGCCAATGCGTTTGCCCTCGTCAAAACGGTCAAGGGCAAGCTGGGCGCGGGCCACGGTTGTGGGCAGGTTTGCCCCGCCGATCTGTGGGTCTTCCGTGGCCTGTTTGCGCCACTGGTTTACCTGCTCCTGCCACTGCTGCCGCTGGCTGGCCTCGTGTTCGTGCAGGCGCTGGGCAAAGGGATCAGCCTGCTGCCCCTGCTGGTCTGGCGAAGCCTCTGCGGCAGCGGGGGCCGATGCAGACGCCGAAGCTGCTGCTGGTGCGGAGCCGCCGCCACTGGGCATTTCGCCAGCCAGATTGCCAGTCCAATTACCATCGGGGCTGCCAGTTCGTGCGGATTCACCCCTGGTTGCGGTGGAAGGATCAGAAGGTGCTGAGATCATGAGCGTCGTTCTCCTTGGTTTGCAGCAGTGCGGGCAGGTGCCCTGGGTTTGCCTGTTGCAGCAGCCGCATAAGGCGCATGCCCACCATGCGGCGGCCCTCGGTAAAGAAAAGCCGCGCACTTTCCATCGATTGGGGCGCGTTGCCCACATCTTCGGCGCTAAAGTTGCGGCACAGGTGCAGCATCCAGCGCAGCAGCAGGCGGCCCTGCGGGCTTGCCATCAGCCCGTCCACTGCCTGCCGCATGGCGGCTTCAAGGGCAGCGGCCTGACTGGCATTGTTGGCTGCGTCTTGTTGCTCCTGCTCGTAGGGGGCGAAAACGTCCATCAGGGGGTCCCCGCTGGTTTGGGTTCATGCCGTGCCGCAGGCATGGATGTCGGCGTTGGCTCTGCTTGCGGCACGGATTCTGTCAGTGGGGAAAGCCCGGCCTGTGCGCGGCCAAGCCCGCCGGGCAGGGCGGTGCGCAGCATCCGCACAAGGCTGTCGAGCACCGTTCCCTGTTTGCCCTCGGGGTTTTCGAGCGGGCTTTGCGCCAGCTCGCGCACCATGCCCACGCCTTTTTGCACCGCCTCGGTGAGAGCCTGCGCCTGTGCGGCCTCTGCCCTTGCTGCACGAAACTGTTTGCGCTCTTCAGACGAGCGCGTAAGGTTTACGGGCAGGCCCAGGCTTTCTGCATAATTGTCCAGCAGATGATCGACATTGAGGGTGTCGAGGGCTTCGGGCCATGCAGCTGAAGCCTTGAGGGTCAGGGCCAGATACTGGTCTGCCGCATTGATGCCCACCAGCTTTTGCGCCTGCGCCAGCAGCGATACAAATTCCACCCGCAGGCGGCGGCCCGCCAGCTCGGGCGGGCAGGGGGGGCAGCATGTCGAGGTCGCGCATGCACTCAAAGGTGCGGTCCATGAGCGGAATAAACAGCTCGTCGTGCAGGCGCTCCAGCACGGGGCCCACCAATATGAGCTTTTCTTCCTCCCGCGCGGCAATTTCGCTGGCGGTTACGCCGCTGCGCCCCTCAAGAATGAGTTTGAACAGGTCGTTGTAGAGCCCCTTGCGTATCTGGTCCTGGACCGATTCCATTGCCTTGCGCGCCGTGCCCAGATCGGGGTTGATCTGGAGCAGGGGGGTGGCCGCCTGCGGGCTCTGCCCCGGCGCGCTGTCCACGTAGTTGACGCCGCCGGGTGTGAGATCAAGCCCTACAGAGCGCAGCCCCGCCGCCACACTCATGGGCGGGTCAACGGCCTTGTGGATGGCCTTGAGCGTGGTGACGCCCATCTGTTGCAGCATGCGGCAGTCGGGCAGGGCGTCCATGGCGGGCGAGCGACCGTACACATCGTTGCCTGCCACATCCCAGCGCGGGCCAAAGCCGGGGAATGACCGAAAGCCCGAAACCTTGAGGGCGTGGCGGTTGCCATCCCGTCCTTCCAGCCAGTGCACAGAGGCCACGGGCATGCGTGCCGGGTCGAACTGGCCTTGCAGGGCATTTTCGCGCCTGTACACGGCCTGAATGACGTTGCGCCGGTCATCGGGGTTGCGCCGCGCCGCCTCTCGCAAGGTTTCTGGCAGGGCGGCGGGGCCAAATGCCTGCACAATCTGGCGCAGGGTCAGGGCGTTGCGGCGAAACACAGTGTCCACCTTGCGCGCGGCGTCGCAGTCGAGGGCGTATTCTCCCGCGCAGAGGGGCACAAAGCGAAAGCCATTCTGCGCATCGGCCAGCTCAAAAACAAAGGCAGTGCCAAAGGTTCCCAGTTCGCCATACAGGGTGTGCATGGCATTGTAGAAGTTGGAGCGCTGGAACACCGAGCGCATGCGCTTGGCAACCTCGTCGAGCCAGGCTTGCCCGGCGCGGCTGCGGGCCAGTTCTGTGTCATCGAGGCTCAGGCGAAACCACGGACGCGCCGGGCTGGTGAGCCCGCCTTGCAGACCAGCCGCAAGGGTGCGCATGGCCAGAATGCCCGTGGCGTCCACAAGCCCCCTGTTGAGCATGGGGCCTTCCTCTGCCGCGTCCGCCTGCGGGTTGAGGCGGCAGCGCGTGGGCAAAAAGTGGTCTGCCAGGCTTTGCCACGCACTGTCCCAGGGGGCTCTGCGGCGCAGCAGGGAATCGTAGCGGCGCGAGAGCGCCAGCACGTCCTCCTGCCCCTTGTTCGGGTCAGCCTTTTGCTGCGGGCTGGCGGCGTATGGAGATGCCGCCATGCTACTGCCCCAGCAGGGTTTTGCGGGTGGCATCACTGCGGCTGAGCGGGCTTGTGAACACCGAACCGTTGATGCCCGCCGCCTTGGCCGCCTTGTCCTTTTGGCTTTGCCGCGCTGCGGTGGCGGCTTCGGTTACGGGTTTTTCCACTTCCTGCTTGGGTAAGGGCGCAACCGCAGGCACATCGGGTGTGCCGCCTCCTCCTCCAAATCCCATGACGTGCTCCTTGAAGTTAGGAATTATCGAAATGTTCGGTGCATCTGGGGGATGCTTTTTCAGATTACGAAACTTAAACAGCTGCCAGATCCTGCGGGGTGCAGAGCACCAGCACGCCGTCTACCCATGTATTTTTGCGGGCGTGCAAACATGCTTGAGGCAGGCGGCCAAGCACGCGAAATCCGCAATGTTCGGCCAGCCGCCATGCGTGGCGGTTGGGGGCAGGGCACAGGCCCATGACGGCGGAGCAGTTGAGGTTTTCAAAGGCCCAGCCCAGACCGCCGCGCGCCATGGGAACCGCCAGGGCTGCCGCGTGACGAAAGGTGGTGAAATCAAATTCCCATACGCGCCCGCGCCGGGGGCTGAACATGGCGCAGGCCAGCAACTGCGCGGGGTCAGCTGTGCCTGGCGAGGCGTGAGCAGTGTCTGTGGCGTAGCAGCCAAGCAGCACACCCTGTTCCGGGGCGGTGATGTGCCGCCACTGCTCAAGCGTGGGGCTGGGCACAGAGCTCATGGCGCAGGCGGTAAGGCCCTCGGCCTGCATGCGGTGGAACACCGCATCGCGGTCTGGCTGGGCCTGCATGACAGCGTAGAAAAAGCGCACTAGTTGCCTCCAAAAAAGTCGTAATTGGTGCGGGCGCGGCGTGCTCCCGGGGCTACTTCCTGCTGCGGGCGAAAGCCCGTAACCGCGTAGCGCAGGGCATCTGCCGCATGACTTGCCCAGTCGTGCAAGGGGCCGGAACCCGCCTGAGCCTGCGCACCCTGGCCAGCCCCTGCCCGCCAGCGCCGTCTGTAGGCCCGCAGGGCCTTGAGGCCCTGGGCGCAGGCGCCCGCATCAAACCAGAAGCGCGGCAACTGGCGGCGCAGGGCGTCTATGCCGTCTGCCAGTGACAAGGCCGGGGCCATGACAAAGCGTATGCCCAGCTGGGCGGCACTTTCCCCCCGGCTTTGGCCCGTACCCAGCTCGCGCACGCGGATATCGTGCGGGGCAATGTGCGTGCCGTAGACAAAGCCGCGTCCGGCAAGGCTGCCTTCGGGCATGGAACTGTCAGCCGCTCCTGCTGGCCGGGCCTTGGCTGCCAGCACCTGTGCGTAGTGCGCCAGCCCCTCGCCGGAAGCCTCGTAGTAATCAATGATGCGCCAGCAGCCCGAAGGCTCCACCTGAAAAAACCAGATGGCCGTGGCGTCATCCATGCCCAGATCCCACGCGGTATGTACGGGAAGCTCTGGGGCGTGGGGCAAGGGGCGGATGCGTCCTTCGCGTTCTGCGGCGTCGAGCAGGGGCGCGTAATAGGCCCCGCGCACGGCGGCCGCAAAGGAGCATTCAAATTCCTGTAGGTATTCGGCCTCGTCCATGCCCCTGCGTGCCGCCGCCAGCTCTGTCTGCGGCAGGTAGCCGGTTTCGGATGCCGGAAAGCGGAAGCGCGACCACAACCCCTGCGTGTCTGCGCCAGCCTGCTGCCACACGTCGTAGAGCAGGTTGTCCGTGCCTTGCGGCGTGCCGCAAAAGAGCGCCCGGCCCTGCCTGTCGGCCAGCATGGGCCGCAGAACCTGTGTCCAGACCTGACGGGGCATGTCTGCGGGTTCGTCCAGAACCAGATCGTCCAGGTACAAGCCGCGCAGAGCTTGCGCGTTTTCCGTACCCAGCAGGCGAATACGCCCGCCCGTGGGCAATACGCAGACAAGTTCGCTCTCAAGAAACCGCGTACCCGGCACTGCACCTGCAAAGCGCTTGCAGTAATCCCAGGCCACAGCCTTGGCCTGCCCCAGAAAGGGTGCGGCATAGGCCGCACGCCAGTCATCCCGCCCCACGCGCAGGGCCTGACGCACAAGATCGTTGACGGCAGCCACGGTCTTGCCAAAGCGCCTGTGGCAGAGCAGCACACAAAAACGCGAGCGTTCTTCGTGAAAGCGCCACTGCAAGGGGCGGGGCGTGTACGGAATGACATGCGGCGCTGGCTGCGACATGAACGGAACCCCATTGCTGTTAAATGGTTGAGGAGCGGCGCAAACTAATTCTGTTGCGGCATGTTTTGGGTGTCAGATTTGCTGACTGTTTTGCCAGAAGCGCGCGGCAGCCTACCGGATGCGGCGCTGGGCGGCCCACCCCACACAACCACCATGCGGGGCGGGGTTTCGGGCGGCGCGTCGTCGCGCAAAGAGCGCAGTATGGCGTGCAGCTCTTTAATTTCCTTAACAATGTCTATGCTCTTTTCCGCGATGTCAGCGGCGCTGAGCGTGCGGGTGAGCAGGTCGAGGCGCTGCTCCAGGCTGTCCAGCAGGGGGGCAGCGTGCGTGACTGATCTGCGTTTTGCGGGGGGCATCAGTTGCAGCCTCCCGTCATATCCGCGCCAGCGCGGCAACCAAAGGCAGCTGCGGGCTGCGGCACATGGCGCAGGCGGTCTTCGTGCCGGTCAAAGCTGTGCTCCAGACGTTCAAGCAGTCTGTCGAGCCCCGAGATGCGTGCGTTGAGGGCCTGCATTTCGCCGCGCAGGGCGGCCAGCTCGTTGTGCAGGCCTGCCATGTCTGCCGTGTCGGGGGTGAGGCGCTGGTGCTCCTCAAGCGTGCCGAGCCTGCGGGCCGTTGCTGCCTCGCGCCGGGCATCGCGTTGCACATGCAGGGCATAGTCTTCGGTGCGCACAAAGGCCCGCCGCAGGCTCCACAGTGCCCAGGCAAACAGCCCCTGAACCAGCAGCACAAGCAGGCTTGCCCCGTTGGAAGAAAAAATGTCCATGATTACCGTATCCTCCAAAACCATTAGTAGGTGGCCGCCAGCCGGGCCTAAAAGCCCATCCCCAGCATGCCCAGCAGCAGGGTCATGATCTGGTTGAGGGCCGACGGGGGCAGATGCTCGCACCAGCCGGGAAAAAACAGGGGAACAATGATGAGCCGTCCCGCCACCTCCCAGCCAAAAAGCAGGGTGAGCATCCAGCCCAAAAAGGATCGCCACAGGCGCAGGGCACTGGCGGGTGCGCCGTTGATTTCTGTCTCGTTGATGCGGCTTTGGGCTTCATTCTGCTTGCTGCGGTCGGGCAGCATCTTGCCCGCTGCCCCCGTGAGCCCGCCAATGATGGTGCCGAGCAGGGCCCACATGCTAGTTTGCCTCCCGCTCAAGCTCGGCGAGGTACTGGCTGAGGGCCTTGACCCTGTTACGCCAGCCCTCGAGAAAAACCTTGAGCGAAGGCCGCTTGGCTGCCAGATCGCGGTAAAAGGCATCGCGCAGACGCAGTATTTTCCGGGCGGCAAACCAGTGCAGGTTGGCGGCTTCGAGGGCTTCGGCCAGTTCGGCGGTGCGCGGGCCGGATACGCCGTCTTCGGCAATAGATGTGTAGTGGTCGAGCTGGGCTTCGCCCACGGCATTCATGCCCTGCTGCAACTGGCGCACAGCCCTGCCAGGCCCCATGTTTACCGCGCCGTCGTACAGGGCAACGGCCAGGGGCTGGGGCAGGGCGGCGCAGCCCTGGGCATCCCAAAAGTGTTTTTTGAACAAGATGGCCGCCTGTTCGCGGGTGCAGGCGCGGATATCGTCGGCGTCCACATCGCCGTCCATGTCCAGATCAATGTCGCCGCAGGTGCAGTTGAGGGTTCTGGCCTGGGGGCAGGATTCGCAGTTTTTGTGCTGGTGCAGACAGCTTTGGCGGGCCTGCTGGGCAAGATCCTGCACCCAGCGCAGCGATACGCCGTAGTTGGTGAGGCCGCCGGGGTCGGCTGGGTGGCTGGTGAGGCCGCCCTCCCACTGTGCGGTGAAGGCATGGGCGGTTTCAAACGGATTGGGCATGGCGCACTCCTTGATGGATTTGTGTGCCGCACGGGGGCGGCGTGTGCACAACATGCCAAAAAGCGGGGCGCGCGTAAGACTGAAACGTTTCAGTAGCCTGAAACCCTTGTTTCACGCAGGTTTTCTGGAAAAAATGCGGATAATTTGTGATTATTTTACAAAAAAAGCCAGCAACTACGATGGCTTAAAATTTTGCAATAAGGGCGGTTTCGTGAGTCTCAACTGTTGCCGTCTGGTTGGCGGCTGGCCTGCTGGGCAGAATCGCCCAGCCTGAGAATCAGGCGGGCATGCGGGGGAACGGAATTTTCCTTTTTCAAAATCTGCCACACCCGCCGGTCTGATATGCCGTGGCGGCGCGCCAGGTTTGCCACTGCTGCCGTGCTGCTTGAGCCGCGCCGGGTGCTGTGTGAAAAATCCTTGGTGATGTTGCGCTGGCGCAGACGGTTAACAAGAGCGCTGCAGCGCGGAATATAGATGCTTGTGCCCCCAAAAACCGCCATGAGCTTGCGCAGGCATGCCACCCCAAGGTTCTTGCGCAGTGTGTGCCCTTTATCCTTGGGCATGCTGCGTGGAACACGAATGCTCTGACCGCCAAAAGCGTGCAGAAGTCGCCAGAACTGGGGCAGATCGTCCACGGCCCTCCATATGATCCTGACATTTTCTGGCAAGTGATCAATAAGTTCAGTCCACTGGTAGTCCTCTTCTCCGTTGTTGCGGGCAGTGCCCCAGCTGGCGCTTCTTTTACGACGTGCGCCTGTTTTATCCAATGCTGCGGAAGATGTATTGTCTGTCTGGACGGTGCCCGACTGTTCATTGTCGGGCGCAGCGTCCTCTGAAAGCCTATTGGTCATGGCGCGTCTCCACAATGGGGCAGGTGCGCGCCACTATGCACTGTATTGGCATGGTTGGTGTGCTGGGTGGTGTTTGCAAAAGCGGGCAAAACCGGGCGTGGTGTTTATGTTCTTTCAGGCTGGCCAAAAGGCGCAGGTGGTCGATTACCAAACGCAAAACCGGTTGCTGGAATGCACATACGCCAGAGTGTAAGGAATCCAGCACAGCGCTAAGGTTTTGGATGTCGTCATGAAATGCTGACATGCTATGCTCCAAAAATAGAAAATTAAATTTACAGGGCCGTAAAATAGAAAAATCACTATTTACGGGGATAGTCAAGGAAAAGTTTTATTGAAAAGAAAAGTTTTAATATACTGTTTTTGTTTGATATTTTTTTGATTATTGCGCTAGATTTAACGCCGGAAACATATAGAATTAAAAGTTTTCCTTGTGTTTTAAGGAAAACTTGAAATTAATTGAAAACAAATATAGGTATGCATAAACGGAAGCGTTTTTTTATGAAAAAGGCGCTTTGTGCCCAACCGTGCAATGCTATGCCGCTGGACTGTGGGCAATAAAAAAATAAGGGAAAATCATGAAGACAGCACAATCGCCCCTGACATCAGCATTTGGTACGCGTATGCGTCAGCGAAGGGAAATGCTGGGTTTACACAAACAGGTTCTTGCAGAGGCGGTGGGGCTGAGTTTGACGACCATTCAACAGTATGAGAACGGGCAGATGCCCAAGGGCAGCCATGCCGTGCGTCTTGCTGAAGCGCTGGACTGCTCGCTTGACTGGCTGCTGGCAGGGCGCGGTGACTGTGGCGGCGGTATTGTGCACACGTCTGAGGCACGGCTTATGATGGTTCCCATGGCTGAAGCGCGGCTTTCAGCCGGGGCGGGCAGCTTTGAAACCGATGGCGATGTGCTGCGGCACTATGCCTTTAGGTGGGATTTTTTGCGGCGCAAGGGCAACCCGGCGCAGATGGTGCTGCTGCGTGTTTCTGGCGACAGTATGCAGCCGCGCATTGTGAACAACGATGTGGTGCTCATTGATCAGAGCCAGCGCGAACCTGTGCCGGGCAGAATTTATGCTGTGGGTGTGGAAGACATGGTGTATCTCAAGGTGCTGGATGCCATGCCGGGCAAGCTCATTCTTACCAGCATCAACCCTGAGTACGCGCCCATAGAGGCAGACACCAGCGAACAGCTGGCGGGCATGGTGCGTATTATCGGCAGGGCCGTGTGGGTGGGCAGAGAGCTGGATTGAGCGGTGTTTGCCCTAACGGCACGCTGTATGCCAGCCTGGGCAAACCTGCTCAAATTTGCATGCTTTTGGGCGCGCGGGCTGTTTGCAGCGCTGTTGTTGTGGCCTGTTCAGCCCTTGGGGGTAACACCCGGCGCGGCTACGTTGTCCATGTCGTGCTCGCTGGCAAGGTTGCGGTTCCAGGCGCGGATAGCCGCCCCATGCGAAACAGACCACTGTTGCGAGGTTTGCCCGCATGAGCAGACAACGCGCCATACTTCCTGCTTGCGGCCAGGGGGAAGCAGGGACTCCAGATGAACATTGGTTCCACCGCAAGCAAGGCAGGGGCGGATTGTGTGTGGATCAAGTTCTTTCATGTTGGCAGCATACCAGCTTTGCTTTGGCATCACAAGGACTGCATATGTGCAAGAGTGCTATCACATGAGGCAGGCCGCCGAGAAATAAATTTTATCGGTTCTCAATCCTTAACGCTTCGTTGACGCCAGTGTTTGCAATGTAAGGCCGCACGCGACATGTGACGCGCTGCAATATTTAAAGCACGTTTCTGGAGGAAATATGCGTTATCTGCTTATTATGCTTATGTCCCTGATGCTTGCCGCCCCCGCCTATGCCGCTGGCACTGCCGATGCCCCTGCTACCCCCGCTGCCGCCCCCAAGGCCAAGGGCGTGACAAAAGTCGCCCCTGTGGATACGGTAGCCAAGGCGCTGGCTTCTGCCAACAAAACCCCAGTGTCTGTCACTGGCACCATCGTTGAACCCGTGCAGGGCAAGAAGAACCGCTACGTTTTTGAAGACGGCACTGGCCGCATGACTGTGGCCCTGAGCAAAAAAGCCGCTGCCGCTACCCACCTAGAAGCGCAGAGCAAGGTTCACCTTACCGGCGTTATGGTGGTCAAGGCTGGCAAGGAATGCGTGATGGGCGTGCGCAAGGCTGAAATACAGCAATAGCCGTCTCGGTTGCATTTATTGCCATTATTCCGGTGTTCGCAGCCTGCGCAAGAGTGCGCGAACACCGGAAAGTTTTATCTTTTACCCTAACTGCCTGCCCCATTCCCGCCACAATATATTGCCCCCCCGACGGCGCAGCCCGGCCTTTTGGAGAACAGCATGCAAACAGTGCGCCCCGCCACATATACCTTGCTTTTGTGCCTGACCTTCGTCCTCGTTTTTTTTACAGCACGGCCTGTTCGCGCTGCGGGCTTTGAGGGGCCGGGCGTTGCGGCCACAGTAACCAGAGCCGTTGATGTGCTTGGTGCGCAAGACGACGCGCCCTGCGTGCTTGAGGGGCATCTGGTTGAAAAACTGCCAAGGCGCAAGCACCGCTATTTGTTCGAGGATCACAGCGGCCAGGTGGTTGTAGAGATCGACAACAAAATTTTTGAGCAGCTTACGGTTACCCCCAAGGACAAGGTGCGCCTGCAAGGCCATGTGGACTGGAACCGCAAGCGGCCTAACGAGGTTGAGGTCGATTCCATCACCATTATCGGTTCCATTACGGCCAAGGACATGCCAGAGATTGTCAATACCCCGCAAAAACCTGGCGCGGCGAGACGCTAGCATGTCCATCGCCCTGTTGCTTGTAGAGGATAACGAGGACATCCTTGCCAACCTCTACGCTTTTTTGGAGCCGCTGGGCTACGAGCTCGACTGCGCCCGAAATGGCAAAACAGGCCTTTCCATGGCTCTTGAGCAGCATTTTGACTGTATTGTGCTGGACGTGATGCTTCCTGGTCTTGACGGCATAAGCCTGTGCCGCAAACTGCGCGAGGAGCACCAGCGGCACACCCCCGTTATAATGCTGACGGCAAGGGATACGGTGGCCGACAGGGTTCAGGGGCTGGAGGCCGGGGCAGACGATTATCTTGTCAAGCCCTTTGCCCTCAAAGAACTTGAGGCCAGAATACGCGCCTTGTTGCGCCGGGGGCGCATGTCGTCAACCAATGCCGCCCCAAGTGGAGCGGTGTGGACGTATGCTGACCTGACGTACAATGCCAGCGAACACTGGGCAGAGCGTCAGGGCCGCCGTTTGCGCCTGAGCCCCACGGGTTTCAGGATTCTTGACGAACTTATACGCGTTGCGCCGGGGCTTGTGCGGCGCGAAGATATGGAGCATTCCCTGTGGGGTGAAGACCCGCCAGAAGGCAGCGCCCTGCGCACACACATTCACGAACTGCGCCGCGAGCTCGACAAGCCCTTTGCCGTATCCCTGCTGCACACTGTCCCGCATGTGGGCTATCGCCTGAGTACCGAGCCCGGAGATGCCGACTGATGCCAAGGCCCAAAACTCCCCCATCCGCATGTACCCACGCCGCCCCGCGCCGCAGGGCCAGTATCCGCCGACGTTTGCTGGCGGCTTTTGTGTTTCTGGCCCTGCTCATGAGCGCGGCCCTGGGCATAGTGGGGCGGCTTTCTTTCGACTCGCTGGGAACCTACCTTGTGGGCTGGCACGCCAGACCGGTGATGGATGCCTTTATCGAGGCCGAAAGGCGGGCATGGGAGGCGGAGGACAATGGCGGGGGAAACCTGTATTATGGCGAAGACCTTGCCGTGGTCATGCACTGGCGTTTTCTTGTGGGCAAACAGGTTCCGCAGGGCTGGCAGACCATGCCCGATGGCCTGCACTTTATCAATCATATGGAAGAATTTATTCTCATTGAGCGCAGAGACAGCGTCATCTATGTACTTAATGGGGGTACTGGCGCGTTTTTGGCATTAAAACAGCGCCTTAATCGTATCTTGTTGCTTTGCGCCATCAGTGGGCTTGGGCTTGCTGTGGTGCTTGCCGTGGTGCTGAGCCGCAGGCTCACAGGCCCGCTGAGCAGGCTCACCACGGCGGTAGAAAGCCGCTCTGCAAGCTATTTGCAGGCCGGGACGCAGCCGGGGGAAGCCTCTGCGCCGCCCATACCGCTTACAAAGCTTGATGACGAGGTGGGCGTGCTGGCGCGGGCCATTGCCGCGCGCGAGGAAGCTCTGCACCGTTTTGTGCAGCGCGAAAGCAATTTTACGGGTGATGTGAGCCACGAGCTGCGCACGCCCCTCACGGTGATGCAGGGCGGCCTTGAAATTCTGGAAGTGCAGTTGCAACGTCTGCCGCAGGCCGAAAACCTGACCCCAGTGCTACAGCGGCTTTTGCGCACCACGGGGCGCATGTCCAATACCGTACACACCCTGCTGATGCTGGCCCGCCGCCCCGAAGAAATTGAATTTCGCGACCTTGACTGTAGCGCCTTGCTGTGGAGTATTGTTGCCGAAATGGCGGGCGAGGGCGTGCTGTACCTTGGCGAACACGCAGCTTTTGGCCCCGCAGATAATTCGACTCAGCAGTTTTTTGGCAAGCAGGCCCATGCCGTGTGCGGGGTTGCAAGTGGATTGGGCAACGGACCCAAGCAGCGAAAGCCCGTGGTGTTACAGACCAGTATTGTCGCAGGGGTGCAGGCCCGTGGGCAAAAAGAACTGGCGGGCGTTGTCTTTAATAATCTGCTGGACAATGCGTGCCAGTACACAGAAAATGGGCGCGCCTCTGTTGTGCTCTGCGCGGGTGAACTGCTGGTTCGCAACCGTGGACATATCCCGCCGGGTGTAGATGTCTTTGCCCGGGGGGTGCGTTGTACGCATTCTGTTGGTAGCGGCGCTGGCCTTGGGCTTTCACTTGCTCTCAGGGCTTGCGAGAGGCTTGGCTGGCAGCTTGATCTCATATCAGAACCTGGCAGCGGCGAAGCCGTGTTTCGGGTGCAATTTTCTCCGATATATTAGGGAGTTGACATATAATGTCTGAGTTTAAACTACGGCAGGGTGCAGCCCCTGCTTCTGGATTTTTTTCTGGCAAGCGGCGCTATCTGCTGCCCTTGTTGCTTGTACTGGTGGCCCTGGTGGGCTGGCGGCTGTTTTTTGGCGGTGTTCAGGCCCGCAAGGGCATGAACATGGATATGCCCCCGGTGCGTGTTGCGCCATCTCTTGCCCAGAATGTTCCGCATTTTCTTAATGGCCTGGGCACGGTGCTGCCTTCAAGCGATGTGCTTGTGACCAGCCGCGTAGACGGCCAGTTGCAGCGCCTGCATTTTCAGGAAGGTCAGCGCGTGCAGGCTGGTGACCTGCTGGCCGAAATCGACCCCCGGCCATTCAAGGCAGCCCTTGATCAGGCGCGTGGCACGCTGGCCAAGGATCAGGCCCAGCTGGACAATGCGCGCAAGGATCTGGCGCGGTACGCCACGCTGGCCCAGGGAAACTACATCGCCACCCAACAGTATGAAACACAGCGAGCCCTGGTGCGGCAGTACGAAGGCACGGTGGAGGCCGACAAGGCCGCCGTTGATTCCGCAGCGCTTCAGTTGAATTACAGCCGCATAACTGCGCCTGTTTCTGGCCGCCTTGGGCTGCGCAATGTGGACGAGGGCAACATGATCAAGGCCTCTGATACTTCGGGTATTGTGCGCATTACAGAGGTAAGCCCTTGTGACGTGGTTTTTACGCTGCCAGAAAGTCAGGTTCCGTTGGTGGTGCAGGCCCTGCGCGCGCAGGAAAACAACGTGAACCGTCAGCCCCTGCCTGTGCAGGCCTGGGATCGCGAGCAGAAGCATCAGCTTGACGTGGGCGGCCTGGTTTCGCTGGACAACCAGATTGATCTTTCTACCGGCACGGTGAAACTTAAGGCGCGCTTTCCCAATACTGCCGGGGCATTGTACCCCAACCAGTTTGTGAATGCCCGTTTGCAGGTGCGCGTGCTCCAGAATGTTGTGACCGTGCCCACCTCTGCCGTGCAGCTCGGTTCGCGCGGGGCTTATGTGTATGTGGCTGCCAAAAACGACAAGGGGCAGGAAGCGGTAACCGTGCGGCCCATCACCCCCGGCATCACCAGCAACACGCTGACCGTTGTGGAAAAAGGCCTTGAGCCGGGTGAGCTGGTTGTTGTTGACGGGCTCGACCGCTTGCGCGACGGCATTGCCGTTAAAGTTGCCGCCACTACAGAAACCCCCAAGGCCCAGATTGCGGAATAGCCGCCGGGTCGTTGCGGGGTATCCGTTCCATACACCCCTGTCAGTAGGGGGAGCACCTGCCCTATGAATCTTTCTCGCATATTTATTCTTCGGCCCATCGCCACCTCGCTGCTCATGGTGGCCCTGTTTCTTTCAGGGTTGCTGGGCTACCGCTACCTGCCGGTGGCGGCCCTGCCGCAGATAGACTATCCCACCATCCAGGTGCAGACCCTGTACCCCGGCGCTTCGCCCGATGTGATGGCCTCGGTGATAACCGCACCTCTGGAGCGGCAGTTTGGCCTCATGCCCGGTCTTGTGCAGATGAGCTCGCTCTCGTCTGCCGGGGCCTCGGTAGTGACCCTGCAATTTGATCTGGCCCTTGCGCTGGACGTGGCAGAACAGGAAGTGCAGGCGGCCATCAATGCAGCCAACAACCTGCTGCCCAGCGACCTGCCGTCGCCCCCCATCTACAACAAGGTCAACCCCGCCGACCCGCCTGTGATTACACTTGCCGTCACCAGCGATGCCATGCCCCTCACGCGGCTGGAAGACCTGGTGGATACGCGCATGGCCCAAAAAATATCGCAGTTGCCGGGTGTGGGTCTTGTTACGCTTTCGGGCGGGCAGCGGCCTGCCGTGCGCGTGCAGGTAAACCCCAAGGCTCTGGCCAATGCGGGCTTTACCCTGGCCGATGTGCGCACCGCCATTGCCAAGGCCAACGTCAACGACGCCAAGGGCAGCTTTGACGGGCCGGAACGGGCCAGCACCATTGATTCCAACGATCAGCTGACTTCTGCCGATGCCTATGCCGATGCCATTATTGGCTACAAGGATGGCGGCCCCCTGCGTCTGCGCGATGTGGCCGAAGTGGTGGAAGGGGCTGAAAACGCCCGCCTTGCCGCCTATGTGGCGGGCGAGGGCATGGACTTTCGCCCTGCTATTGTGCTTTCGGTGCAGCGACAGCCCGGGGCCAACGTCATCGGCGTAGCCGACAGGGTTATGCAGCTTTTGCCCGTGCTCAAGCAGACCCTGCCCGGCAATGTGGACGTGCGCGTAGTAACCGACCGCACCACCACCATCCGTGCCACGGTGCACGATGTGCAGCTTGAACTGCTGCTGGCTGTGGCGCTGGTGATCTGGGTTATCTGGCTGTTTTTGCGCAATGCCAGGGCTACCATCATTCCCGCGCTTGCCGTGCCCCTTTCGCTGGTGGGCACGCTGGGCGTCATGCATCTGGCCGGGTATTCGCTCAACAACCTTACTCTTATGGCGCTGGTTATCGCCACCGGCTTTGTGGTGGACGATGCCATTGTGGTTATTGAAAACATATCGCGCTATCTGGAGCAGGGGCAAAAGCCCGTGCAGGCGGCCCTGACTGGCGCGGGGCAGATAGGCTTTACCATTATTTCGCTGACCATTTCGCTGGTGGCGGTGCTTATTCCGCTGCTGTTCATGGGCGATGTGGTGGGGCGGCTGTTCCGCGAATTTGCGGTTACCCTAGCCGTTACCATCCTGATTTCGGCGGTTATTTCGCTCACGCTCACGCCCATGCTGTGCGCGGTCATGCTGCGGCCAGAGCATCACGCCGACCAGCATGCTGCCAACCACGCCGGGCAGCAGAAAGGCGGCGGTTTTTTTACACGTCTGCTGGCCTGGTACGAGGAAAAACTCGATTGGGTGCTGTGCCACCAAAGCCTTACACTGGCCGTGGCCGGTGGTACGCTGGTGCTGACAGTGCTGCTGTATGTCGTTGTGCCCAAAGGTTTTTTCCCCGTTCAGGATACGGGCGTCATTCAGGGCATTGCCGAAGCGCCGCAGGACACTTCCTTTGAGGCTATGGCCGGGCGGCAGCGACAGTTGGCCGAGGTTATTCTGCAAGATCCGGCTGTGGAGAGCGTGGTTTTTTTTGTGGGTGTGGACGGCATCAATCAGAGCATGGGCACTTCGCGCCTTTCAGTGGAGCTCAAGCCGCTGGAAGATCGCGATGCCCGCGCTCCGGCCATTGCTCGCCGCATTATGGAAAAAGCTGGCGCTCTGCCGGGCATGACCCTGTACTTGCAGCCTGTGCAGGATCTGACCATTGAAGACCGCATTTCGCGCACCCAGTACCAGTTTACGGTAGAGGCCCTGAACAGGGATCAGCTGGACGAATGGGTTCCGCGCATCGTGAACGGCCTGGCCCAGCGGCCAGAGCTTGAACTGGTCACCAGCGACTACCAGAGTCCGGGGCGCATGGCCTGGCTCAACATCAACCGCGACGCAGCGGGCCGCCTTGGCATCAGCATGGAGACCATCGACAATGCGCTTTACGATGCCCTTGGCCAGCGCCTTATCTCGACCATTTTTACGCAGACCAACCAGTATAAGGTTGTGCTGGAAACCGCACCTCGTTTTCGTCTGGGCCCGCAGTCCATGGAAAATATCTATGTGTCTGGCGGTGATGGCAAGCCCGTGCCGCTCACAAGCCTAGCCACGCTGGAGGAGCGCCCCGTGCGGCTTTCCATAGCGCGGCAGGGGCAGTTTCCTGTGGCGACCATATCCTTCAACGTGGCACGGGGCTCTTCGCTGGGCGCGGCGGTCAAGGCGCTCAAGGAAACAGAGGCAGAGCTCAAGCTGCCAGCGGCCCTGCGCACCCAGTTGCAGGGGGCGGCCAAGGCCTTTACAACCTCCACGGATAACCAGATATGGCTTATTCTGGCGGCCATCATCACCATGTATATTGTGCTGGGCGTGCTGTACGAAAGTTACATCCACCCCGTAACCATTCTTTCCACCCTGCCATCGGCGGGCGTTGGTGCCTTGCTGGCGCTCATGCTGGCAGACATGGATCTTGGCGTGGTGGGCATTATCGGCATTATTCTGCTTATTGGCATTGTTAAGAAAAATGCCATCATGATGATCGACTTTGCGCTGGATGCGGAACGCAACGAAGGCAAGGAGCCGCTGGCTGCCATACGGCAGGCCTGTCTGCTGCGGCTGCGGCCCATCCTCATGACCACCATGGCGGCCCTGCTTGGTGCATTGCCCCTCATGATTGGCTGGGGCATGGGCGCAGAACTGCGGCGGCCCCTGGGTGTCACAATGGTGGGCGGGCTTATTTTCAGCCAGGCGCTCACGCTGTTCACAACCCCGGTCATTTATTTGTGGTTTGACCGCCTGAGTGCCCGTTTCAAGGGGCACAAGGCACAGCTGGGTGAAGGGCATGCCGCCCATAATGGGGCAGGGGGGGACCGGCCATGAACGGCGACCGGGAAAATGCCGATGCGCCTGTTCCGGCTACGCACAAAGGGCCTCAGGGCGGGGTGAACGCGCCCATATCAGACGCGGAGGGCAACACATCCGCTGTGAACCGTCTGCGTGAGCTGCGCGAGGCTGGCCGCAAGCACCGCCTTGGGCCAGAGGTATTGCCCGCCAATATTTCTGCGCCATTTATCCGCAGGCCCGTGGCCACCACCTTGCTGACCCTTGCCCTTGCCCTTGCGGGCATTGTGGCCTTTGGGCTTTTGCCTGTGGCCCCTTTGCCGCAGGTGGATTTTCCTGTGGTGATAGTGCGCGCCAAACTGCCCGGCGCAGGGCCGGAAACTATGGCTGCCACCGTTGCCACGCCGCTGGAGCGTTCGCTTGGGCGCATTGCGGGCGTTACGGAAATGACATCCACCAGCTCCCTTTCTAGCTCAGAAGTGGTGCTGCAATTCGATCTTGACCGTAATATTGACGGCGCAGCCCGAGACGTGCAGTCGTCCATCAACGCGGCCCGTTCAAACCTGCCCACCATGCCCTCCAACCCCAGCTACCGCAAGGTGAACCCGGCTGGCGCGCCCATCATGATTCTGGCCATTACATCAGACGTGCTGACCCGCACCCAGCTGTACGATGCGGCTTCTACCGTGCTGGCGCAAAAAATTTCGCAGCTGCCGGGTGTGGGCGAGGTGATTGTGGGCGGCGGCGCGCTGCCCGCTGTGCGTGTGGATGCCATACCCGATGCCCTCAACAGGGCTGGCCTGACCATGAGCGATGTGCGCACGGCTCTGGCTGGGGCCAATGCCTTTATGCCCAAGGGGCAGGTAGACAATGGCGGTCAGTACTGGTTGATCGGCGCTAGCGATCAGTTGCGCAGGTCTGAGGACTACAAGTCGCTTATTGTTGCACGCAGGGCAGAAAAAACTATACGTCTTTCGGACGTGGCAGAGATCAAGGACGGCCCGGAAGACGTGCGCGCCATGGCCATATCGGACGGAAAACCGGCGGTGCTGCTGATTGTATTTCGCTCACCGGGGGCCAACATTATTGAAACTGTTGACCAGGTTAAGGGCATGCTGCCGCAGCTGCGCTCGTGGCTGCCAGAGAGCGCCGACCTTGGGCTGCGGCTCGACCGTTCATTGACAATCCGCGCCTCATTACGCGAGGTGGAAAAAAGTTTGGCGCTTTCCATGGCGCTGGTGGTGTTGGTAACCTTTTTGTTTCTGCGCAATGGCAGGGCCACGGCCATTCCTGCTGTGGCGGCCCCCGTTTCGTTGCTGGCGACCTTTGGCGTCATGTATCTGTGCGGGTACAGCCTTGATAATCTTTCGCTCATGGCCTTGACCGTTTCCACCGGTTTTGTGGTGGACGATGCCATTGTGGTGCTTGAAAATATCGTGCGTCGCCTCGAAATGGGCGAAACCCCCATGCGTGCCGCCCTGCGCGGTGCACGCGAGGTGGGCTTTACCGTTGTGTCCATTTCCATTTCGCTGGTGGCGGTGTTTACGCCCATCCTATTTATGGGTGGGCTGGTGGGGCGGCTGTTCCGCGAGTTTTCTGTGGTGCTCACCACGGCGGTGCTGGTTTCCATGGTGGTTTCGCTCACCACCACACCCATGATGAGCGCCGTACTTTTGCGGCCCATGTCGCATGAAGATGCCGCTGCCGCGCAGGCTGCCCGCCTGAACGCGGGGGGCATTGCGGGGCTGTGGTGGCGGCTGCTGGCCCGCGTGGGGGATTTTTGGGGACGGCTGCTCGCTGGCATGCAGCGCGGTTATGCCAACACCCTGCCTGTGGTGCTGCGCCATCCGCGCCTGACCATATGCTCGCTGTTGGTGGTGATTGCCGCCAATGTATGGATGTATATTGTTGTGCCAAAAGGATTTTTCCCGCAGCAGGATACGGGCGTCATTATGGGCGGTATTCGTGCTGACCAGAGTTCTTCGTTTCAGGCTACACAGGAAAAGCTGCGCAAGCTTATAGCTACGATCAAGGAAGATCCGGCTGTACAGCACGTTTCGGGGCATATCAATGGTGGCAGGGGCGGCGGGGGGGTGTTCATAGCGCTCAAACCCCTGCCGGAACGAAAAATAGGTGCCATGGGCGTTATTGGGCGGCTGCGCGCAAAACTGGCCGCAGAGCCCGGCTTGCAGATTTTTTTGCAGCCAGCGCAGGACATCATGATGGGCGGGCGCGGTGCGCGTTCGCAGTACCAGTACACTTTGCAGGCCGACAACCTGGATGAACTGCGCCTGTGGGGCCGCAAACTGCAAAGAGCTGTGGCTGCCAACCATCTGTTCAAGGATGTGGACAGCGATATTGAAGAGCGCGGGCTTGAAACCATGGTCAAGGTTGACCGCGATGCCCTGGCCCGCTACGGGCTGACCATGAAGGACGTGGACGCCGCCCTTGGCAATGCTTTTGGGCAAAGCCAGGCCTCGACCATTTATCAGGATAAAAATCAGTACCATGTGGTGCTTGAATACGGGCCGGACTTGCTGACCGGAGCCGATGCCCTTGAAAAGGTGCGTCTGCCGGGTAAAAACGGCCTTGTGCCTCTGCTCAGTGTGGCGCAGGTGGTTCCTGCCTTTGCGCCTCTTTCGGTGGCGCATCAGGGGCAGTTTGCCGCTGTGACCATTTCATTCAACCTCGCGCCAGGGGTCTCACTTTCGCAGGCGCAGGAGGCGCTGGCGGCCATCAAGGCCAATCTGGCCATGCCCTCCACGGTGGTGAGCGGTTTTCAGGGCACGGCCAAGATGTTCAGCGATACGTCGGGCAATCAGGTTGTGCTGGTGCTGGCTGCGCTGGCAGCCCTGTATATTGTGCTGGGCATGCTGTACGAAAGCCTCATCCACCCGCTCACGATTCTTTCAACACTGCCCTCTGCTGGCGGCGGGGCCTTGCTGGCCCTGATGGCCTGCGGCATGGAATTCAGCGTTATTGCGCTTATTGGCGTGCTGCTTTTGTGCGGTATTGTCAAAAAAAAGGCCATCATGATGATAGATTTTGCCCTTGAGGCGGGG